>CAZVHW010000270.1:0-9956 GCA_964626835.1 uncultured Enterobacterales bacterium | reverse complement strand
GTCGTGCTTAGCTTCCACGGTGGATGCGGGTATGTTGCGCGGACGTCCCAGCTCACCGTCCCCCGCGCCAGGAGACGCCGCCATGATCCGAACCCCAATCCTGCTCCTTCCCCTGGTCTCCCTGGCCGTCTTCGGCTGTCGACAGCCGGAGCATCCCAACGGTACCCCCATCGACGAGACGGGCGAGGACGACTGCCCTGGCTGCTTCGACGTGGCGGGCATGTTGTGGAACCTGCAGACTGGCCTGGAAGACGGCTCCTTCGCCACGGTCCACACCGGCAGCGGCGATCGGGTGCCCAGCATGACCTTCATGCTGGTCGAGGAGGAATACTACGAAGCGGATACGACCGATCAGGCCTCCTACAGCTGCTCCTACCAGTACACCCCCGCGGTCGCGACAGGCTCGTCGAACCCCTCGGCCTTGTTCGACTGGGAGCTCACGCTCGTCCCCGTCACCGACGGCTGCGGAGACCTGGATCCGGACTGGATCGCGCCGACCCTGTACCAAGACCTCGCGGAGTACTCCTGGGAGATGGTCGCCGGTTCCCTGGACGACACCCTGAAGGAATGGCTCCAGGACTGGTTCGTGAAGAGCGAGGCCGACTGGGAAAGCGAAGGAGAGCCATACTACTTCGGCCTCACCACCCTGCTGGATGGGGATGACCTGGGTGCCGATGGGCAGGGCCACTACGGCCGTGCGTACGCCGTGGACGAGGACATGAACATCGCCTCGGAGGGCTCTGGAGGGAGCCTGCTGACCACGGAACAGGTCGCCTCCGGTGTGAACGGATTCTACGAGATCTACGCCTACAGCTTCATCACGCCCTACGCGGACCTTCCTTGAGGCACGGCGCCAGCCTCTGGACTCCAGCGTGGCTTGGACCTCGAGGTTGGGAACCCTGGGCTCCTTGCCGGTGGCGAGGTTATGGGCCGCTCCGTTTCACCTCGCTCCCGGGGATTCCCCATGGCGTCCATCGACCAGCTCTGTGTGAACACCCTCCGTGGCTTGGCCATCGACGCCATCCAGAAGGCCAACTCGGGCCATCCCGGCTTGCCCATGGGGATGGCCGACGTGGCGTACGTGCTCTGGACTCGTTTCCTGCGCTACGACCCTGAGTGGCCCGACTGGCCAGACCGCGATCGTTTCGTGCTGTCCGGTGGGCACGGCTCCATCTTGCTCTATGGTCTGCTGCACCTGTCGGGTGTGGATCTGACCCTCGACGAGATCAGGGACTTTCGGCAGCTGCACGCTCGCACCACCGGTCACCCCGAGGTGGGCGAGGTCGGCATGGTCGAGACCACCACGGGGCCGCTCGGGCAGGGCTTTGCCAACGCCGTAGGCATGGCGATGGCCGAGCGGATTGTGCGGGAACGTTTTGGCTCCGACCTCTGCGACCACCGCACCTGGATCACCTGCGGGGATGGCGACGTCATGGAAGGCATCTGCTACGAAGCGGCGTCTCTGGCGGGCCACCTCGAGCTCGGCCGCATCATCGCCCTGTACGACGACAACAGCATCACCATCGACGGCTCGACGGCCCTGGCCTTCTCAGAAGACCGCGTGGCCCGCTTCGAGGCCCTGGGGTGGCACGTGCAGGTGGTGGATGGTCACGACCACGGCCAGATCGATGGCGCCATCCAGGCCGCCCTCGCGGACGTCCGGCCTTCGGTGGTTTGCTGCCGCACGGTCATCGGCCGCGGTTCCCCGAACAAGGCCGGCAAGAGCAGCTCCCACGGCTCTCCGCTTGGGGTCGAGGAAGTGCGCCTCACCAAGCAGGCCCTGGGTCTGGATCCCGATCGGCACTTCGCGGTCCCGGGCGACGTGGTCGCCGCGTTCCGCGCTCGCGACACCGAGCGTGCCCAGGTCTCCGCCGACTGGAAGCACCGTGTGGCCGCTTCTGGGCGCGCCGACGAGCTCGAGGCCTTCCTGTCAGCCGACGTCTCGGCCTGGCTCGAGGGCGTGGACTGGCCGACCTTCGAGGGCGTGTCTTCACTCGCCACCCGCAAGGCCAGCAACCAGGTCATCAATGCGATCGCACGGGCCGTGCCCACTTTGGTGGGTGGCTCCGCAGACCTGGCCGGCTCGAACGGCACCTACCAAAAAGACGGCGGGGATGTCACCGCAGCGGACTTCCAGGCCCGCAACGTGCACTTCGGCATCCGCGAGCACGGCATGGCCTCTATCTGCAGCGGCATGGCGCTGCACGGGGGCGTGCGGCCGTACTGCGGTACCTTCCTGGTCTTTCACGACTACATGCGCCCCGCGGTCCGGCTCGCGGCATTCATGGGGCAGCCGGTCATCTATGTCTACACCCACGACTCGATCTTCGTGGGAGAAGACGGTCCCACGCACCAGCCCATCGAACAACTCATGGCCCTGCGCACCATTCCAGGCCTGGTCACCCTCCGCCCGGCCGACGCCCACGAGACGGCCCAGGCGTGGAAGCTGGCGATGCTCCGCAGCGACGGTCCCACGGCCTTGGCACTCAGCCGTCAGGGCCTGCCCGTCCTCGACCGCACCCGGCTGGCCCCAGCCTCCGGCGTTGCCCAGGGGGGCTACGTGCTGGCCGAAGCGTCCGCCGACCCGGCGCTGGTCCTCATCGCCAGTGGGTCCGAAGTCGTCCTGGCGCTGGAAGCCCAGGCCCAGCTCGAGGCCGACGGAGTGCCCACCCGGGTGGTCAACCTCGCCTCCTGGGAGCTGTTCGACCAGCAACCCCGCGACTATCGAACCAAGGTGCTACCGGCGGGCGTGCCCCGTGTCTCCGTCGAGGCTGGCCTCACGCGAGGCTGGGAACGGTATGTCGGCCTCGAAGGGGCCTCGGTGGGCATCGACCGCTTCGGTCTGTCCGCTCCGGGCAAGCAGGTGGCCCAGGAACTGGGCCTGACGGTCCAGGCCGTGGTCGAGGCGGCGCGTGGCCTCGTAGCGGCCACCTGACGGCGATCAGCTTTTCCCTCGGCGCTCTACGATCTCCGTCCCCACAGGCACGCAGAAACCCGGTATGGACCGGTCCTCCCGGAACCCGTCGGGCCTCGAACGATCCTGACGGAAAAGGCTCGCCGACGGAGAGATCATCGGCTTGGGAGACGTTACTCAGCTCGCCTTTTTCCGTGGGACCCCCCCACCCCTTCCCCTTCCCCCTCCGGGGCTTGCCTCCGGAAACACGAATCCTTCGAAAGGAGAGACCATGGGTGTCTGTGTGATGGGCGTCGGGATCAGCGGGATCGCCCCCACGTCCTCTGGCGTGTCCTACCGCGAGATGATCAAGTCCGCGGCCGAGGCAGCCTACCAGGACGCTGGGATCGAGCCCGAAGATCTGGATGGCGCCGTTTCCGTCGAGGAAGACTTCGTCTCTGGCTATTCCATCGCCGACGAGTACGTGCCCGACCAGATCGGCTGCGTCCGCAAGCCGATCTACACGGTCTGTGGCGATTTCCTCCAGGGCGTGGCTTCCGCCGTGATGCAGATCCAGACGGGTCGTTTCCGGCGCGTCGTCGTCGAGTCCTACAGCAAGGCCAGCAACGTCCTCGAGAAGGACGAGATGCTCACCTTCGCGTTCGACCCGATCTTCGATCGCCTGGGCATCAGCCCCCACTACCTCGCTGGCATCGAGATGCAGCGTCTCCTCGACATGTCGCTGCACACCCTGGGTGATGTCGCGCAGGTGGTCACGCGCAATCGCGCCCGCGCCATCGGCAACCCCATGGCACCGTACGGCTCGCGCCTGTCCCCCTCCGACGTCCTCGGTGGGCGTCCGGTGGCCACGCCCGTCACCGAAAGCATGATCGCACGTCACGCCGATGGCGCCGTCTGCATCGTGCTCGGATCCGACGACGTGACCGAGACCGCTCGCAAGCCCGTCCGCATCTCGGGCACGGGCTGGGCCTCGGGCAACTCCATCATCCAGCGTCGTGAGCACGGCCTGTCCGTGGGCACGGTGCTCGCCGCGCGCATGGCCTACGCCGAGGCCGGCATCGACGTACCGGAGGACGATCTCGACGTCTTCTATGTCAACGACCTCTACGCCCACCGCCAGCTGATGCACATGGACGCCCTCGGACTCACCGACGATCAGCTCCCGGTCATCAACACCAACGGCGGCCTGCTGGGCACGGGCGACCTCTTCGAGGCCAGCTCCGGCGTGCAGCTGTACGATGCCGTCAAGCAGCTCCGCGGCGAGGCCGGTGCCCACCAGGTACCAGGCGCCACCCGGGCCTTGGTCCACGGCTGGCGTGGTCTTCCCACCGACACCGCAGCCGTCACCATTCTCGACGCAGAGAGGAGCTAGCCATGAGCCGCGTTGCATGCATTGGTGCGGGCATGACCCGCTTTGTCCGTCGCGCCGAGGAGACCCCGGGCGAGCTGGCGGCACTGGCCGTCGAGCGCGCGCTCGAGGACGCCAGGCTCGACATCGACGACATCGACTGCGTCGTCCACGGAACCGCTCCGGACGCCTTCGACGGCATCCACATGAACGGTGAGAACCTCATCGCCGGCTCCGGCGGCGTGAACAAACCCTACATGCGCCACTTCGTCGGCGGTGGCACGGGCATCTTCAGCCCCATCCACGGCTGGATGCACATCGCCTCGGGCAAGTTCAAGAACTGCTTGGTGGTCACCGAAGAGAAGATGTCTCCCTGCGTGCCGCATCCGGCGGGCGCCTTCTTGACCATCTTCGACCACACCACCGAGCAGCCCCTCGAGCTCACCCTGATCCACATCTTCGCCATCGAGATGGCGCGGATGATGCACGTCTACGGGTACACAGAGGAAGAGATCGCCTGGGTGTCGGTGAACAACAAGCTCAACGCCATGGATCACCCGGCGGCGCAGATCGCGAAGAAGATCACCGTCCAGGACGTGATGAACTCGCCCATGCTGTCCTGGCCGGTCAAACGCCTCGACATCAGTCCCACCTCCGACGGCGCCTGCGCCATCGTCCTCGCCAACGAAAGGGTCGCACGCAACCACTGCAAGCACCCCGTGTTCATCGAGGGTGTGGGCTACCGGCTAGACACGGCCTACTGGAACACCCGCGACCTGGCGTACCCGACCTACGTGGCCATGGCCGCCAAGGACGCCTACGACATGGCGGGCATCAGCCGTCCGGAAGACCAGATCGACATCTGGGAGCCCTACGATCCGTTCGACTACAAGGCCCTGCACCACATGAACGGCCTGCTGATGGACAAGACGGGCCGCAAGGTCAAGGACCTGCTGTTCTCGGGCTCGTTCGCCCGTGACGCGAGCCATCCCCTCTGTCCCTCCGGCGGCGCCCTGGGCGTCGGCAATCCCATCGCGGCCACCGGCCTGATGAAGATCTCCGAGCTCTACTTCCAGCTCTCGGGGCAGGCAGGCGCGCGCCAGGTGGCAAAGAACGCTCACCGCGGCATCGCCCAGTCCTGGGGCGACCTCATGCAAGTGGGCTGCGTGGTCATCATGGGCTCCGAAGGCGCCATGCCGCTGTTCAGTCGGCAGTCGCCGTGGAACGACGTCAAGCCCGAGGATCTGCCCGGTACCTCCATCAGGAGCGTCAAGGACGTCCCCCACATCGAGTACCAGCCCAACCTGCCGTACTCCTGGGACAACGGCTTCGCGCTCACGACCTACCTGGACGGCCTGAAGCAGGGCAAGCTCCGCGGATCCTACTGCACCGACTGCGGGCGCATGATGATCCCGCCGCGGCAGTTCTGCGAGATCTGCAACCTGCGGTCCGTGGACATGTACTTCGATCTTCCCGACAGCGGCGTCGTCGAGACCTTCACCGTCTCGAACGTCAACTGGGCCTCCCTGCCGCTGCCCGAGGGCCAGCAGGACATCTTCGCGGTCATCGCCATCGACGGCGCGGCCGACCAGATGGGCATCTGCCACAAGCTGGGCGAGATCGAAGGCAAAGACGTCCAGTTCGGCATGCGTGTCAAGGCCGTGTGGAAGCCCGAGGCCGAGCGCGAGGGCACCATCACCGACATCATGTACTTCCGCCCCATGCGGGACGACGAGGTGGTGGACCAGGAACCCGTGATGGTCAAGCCCTCCGAGATGACCTCCGTGAGCGCCAAGAGCTTCCCCGGCAAGATCCCACTGGACTACGCGTACACGGCCGGTATCGGCGGGCGCAAGTTCTACGAGGACCTGGCCAAGGGCAAGCTCACCGGCACCTGGAGCGAAGATCGCGAGGCCGTGCTCATCCCGCCGTCCCACTTCTGTGAGGCCAGCCTGCACACGATGGATCCGAACGAGGACGCGCGCGAGCTCGATCCCGCCTCGGGCTTCGTAATCGCGGCCACCCAGGTCTTCGAGGACCGCGCTGGGAACCTGCTCGACCAGCCCGTCTGGATCGTTCAGGTCCAGTTCGCCGGCGCCCTGGGCACCCTCTTCGGCCGCCTCGTCGATGTCGAGGACGACGACGTCGAGGCCGGTATGAACGTGGCCCTGGTCCCCACCGACCAGGTCGGCCCCGAGCACATCCGGTTCCGCCCGGTCTAGTCTCGGCGTAGCTCGAGTCTTTAGCCCCCAGCCACGGCCTCCCTGGCTGGGGGTTGCTGCGTGCCCCCAACCCCACCAACGCTGGGTCATGGCGTTACAATTACGCAAACGAGGATGCTGGAAAGACGAGATCGTCCGCGTAATTGTCATGCCTTGACCCTCCCTGCGAGACGCAGCCGGCCGCACCCCCCGCACCACGTGGCACCCTCCGCCGCGCCCCGGCACCGGCCAGTTTTTGTCCGTCATGAGTGCACCCTGAGGTGATAGACTAGGGTTCCTCCCCACGCCCCCCTCCCAGGACCCCCTCCCTCCACCCAGATCCCCATGTCCCCTCCCGCCAAGAAGGGCGGCCGTGCGCCCGCGAAGCGCAAGGCCTCCTCGAAGCGCAAGGCGCCCGCCAAGCGCAAGGCGGCTCCCAAGAAACGCAAGGCCTCCACCAAGCGCAAGGCGGCCCCCAGGAAGCGCAGAGCGGCTCCCAGGCGCAAGGCCAAGCGAAAGGCCAAGCGTAAGACCGGTAACCGCTGGGTTCTGAAGTCCACCATCGTGCTCTGCATCGGCGTGCTTCTCGGGGTGTCGTTCGTGGTGCTCGCGCTCTACCGCGAAGCCCAGGTCACCGTGGCCGCAAGGTTGGACGGGGCCGTATGGGACACCCCGGGGCGGGTGTACGGTGCACCCATCGAGATCTGGCCTGGGCTACAGCTGACTCCCGCCGAACTGGCCGCAGATCTCCGCGCTGCCGGCTACGCTCAGGTCCAGCAGGCCAACGCCCCCGGCGACTTCCAGGTGGCGGTAGACGCGGTAAAGGTCAAGACCGCCGCGTTCTCGGGGCCTGGTTGGAGCATCCCAGCCGCCGAGCATCTCGTCACCTTCCGCGACGGCCGTGTGCGGTCGGTCAGCCCTTCGTCCCCTGCGCGACTGGCTCCCCCTGTCATCGCGACCCTGGCGGGTCCCTCTGCCGAGCGGCGATCCCTGGTGCCCCTCGACGACATCCCTCCTCGGCTTCAGCAGGCCGTCCTGGCCATGGAAGACGCGGACTTTCACGATCACCCGGGTCTGTCATTCACCGGCGTGATCCGCGCCCTGCTGGTCAACTTGGCTGCCGGCCGCACCGTGCAGGGGGGCTCCACGCTCACCCAGCAGCTGGCCAAGAACCTCTTCCTCGATCCCGAACGCAGCCTCGCCCGCAAGGCGCGAGAGGCGTTCCTTGCGCTGGCCATCGAGAAGCAGCTCGACAAGGACGCCATCCTCGAGCTCTACCTCAACGGTATCTACCTGGGGCAGGCCGGGGGGCAGGGGATACACGGCATGGCCGAGGCCTCGCGGGTCTTCTTCGGCAAGCCCGTGGACCGCCTCGAGCTGGGAGAGAGCGCTACGCTCGCCGGCATCATCAGCGCGCCGGCAGCCTACTCTCCCCTCAACCATCCTGACCGGGCCCTCGTGCGTCGGGACCTCACCCTTGGGCGCATGGCGACCCTGGGCATGATCGACAAGCTCACCCTGGAGCGAGAGCGGGAGCGCGGTCTCGAGGTTCGTCCAACCAATCTCGCGCGCGGTGCCAGCTGGGGGGTCGACCAGGCCGTCGAGATCGCGGAGGCCGGTCGCGGTGCGGGCAGCGTACCCAGCCTGGGCTTGCACGTGCACACCACGCTCTCCTCGGCGCTGCAGCGCCTGGCCGAGCGCGCCGTTCGGGAGGGCCTGGCACAAGTCGAGGCGCGGCACCCGGGTGCCGTGGGCGTACAGGCTGCGATGGTCGTGATCGACTCCACCGACGGTCGGGTGCTCGCGCTGGTGGGGGGGCGGGACTACGGCACCAGCAGCTTCAACCGCGCGGTGCACGCCAAGCGTCAGCTGGGCTCGGTGGTCAAGCCTCTGACAATGGTCAAGGCTCTCGGTACGGACCGCCGACTTCGGCTCACGTCACGACTTCGAGACGAGCCCATCGAGCGTCGGTTTGCAGGCAAGGTGTGGCGGCCGGCCAACTACGATGGGGTCTACCGAGGCTCGGTGTCCCTGCGCCAGGCCATCGTACACTCCTACAACATTCCCGCGATCCACCTCGCGGAGCGCGTGGGGCTCGGTCCGCTGCAGAGCTTCTGGCGTGAGCTGGGGCTCGAGCACGCCACCAAGCTCCCCTCCGCGTCGTTGGGGGCCTTCGAGGCTACTCCCCTTCAGGTGGCAGGGGCCTACACCATCTTCCCGAGCGGAGGTCTGTACCGCGCACCCCGCCTGGTTCTGGGCGTCGTGGACGCCACGGGGCAGGCGGAACCGGTGCCCGTGGACGGCGCCAGGCGTGTGGTGTCATCAGGTGCAGCGGCCCTCACCGTGCGAGTTCTCGAGGACGTGATCGAGTCGGGGACGGGGCAAGGCGCCGCAGCTTTCGGGGTGGGCCCCAGTGCTGGCGGAAAGACCGGCACCACCGATGACGGCCGCGATGCCTGGTTCGTGGGGTTCACACCCGACTTGGTGGTCGCGGTGTGGGTCGGGTTCGACCAGGGTCGCTCTCACGGCTTGTCCGGGGCCAAGGCCGCCCTGCCGATCTGGGCCCGCTTCGTGGCAGCCAGTGGGACCGACCATGAGCGCTTCGTCGGCACTGCGTCTCTGGTCTCGACCCAGGTCTGCGTCGAGACCTTGCTACCCGCCGCGCCCGATTGTCCCGACACCTACACCGAGTACTACGGGAAGGGGAATCTTCCGCAAGGAAGCTGTCCCCTGCACGGCGGTGAGGCGTCGCCAGCCACGGCCGGCGACATCGGACCTGGCGGCGAGCAGGGATCGACCGAACCCGACACCCGCCAAGGGGTCTTGAAGCGGCTTCGGCAGAGGCTGCGCGGTCAGGACGACTGATCGTCAGAGAACCTCGTTTGCCCGTTCGCTGGCCTCGAGGATTCCGGTCGGGCCGTAGGACAGCCACTGGTCGTCGGTGAGTGAGCGCAAGACCTTGGCCTCACGGCCATCGGGGTGGCGCTCCAGGAGTGCCGATGCCCGCGCGGGGCTCAGGACGGCTCCCGTTTCTTCGCAGACCTTGCTGCCGGCCGGCAGATCCGCGATGTACGAGCTGACCTCGCCGCTGGCCAACTCGACCATCGCGATGGAACATTGTTTGCCGGCTGGCATGCGGACCGCGCAGCGACGGCCTCCGGTGATTCCCCAGATGGCGTCGATCTCGACATCGAAGTCGATGACGTCCCGGCCCTGGGCGGGGCTGTTGTCTCGGATGCTCGCCGCCAGGTCGTAGTGGCCGAGCACGCCATCTTGGTCGAGCACCAACATGTCGGCGCGGCGGTTGACGAACGCCACCAGCTTGATCGCGACGTCGGCCAACGGCTGGGGTGGAAGCACCGCGTCTTTGCCCGTGGAGGGATCGAGAATACGCACGGCTCCGCGAGGAGTGACCACGCCCATCCAGACGCCACTACCCGAGAGGGTCATGGCGTGGGGCGAATCCTGCCCGTGCCACTGGTTCGCCGGGCCT
>CAZVHW010000269.1:0-9963 GCA_964626835.1 uncultured Enterobacterales bacterium | reverse complement strand
AGGTCACCCAGCCGTGGCCGATAGCCAGCACGGGATCTCCATAGTCGGCGTAGTCCTCGGCGTTCCAGTCCTCGCCGCAGTGGCCGTCGCCGCCTTCCCAGCCTTCGGTCCAGTCCTGGGCGTTGTAGTACCCGTCGTCGTCGAAGGCCGCCGTGGCGTAGCCCCCGTTGATGGCGTAGTCGAAGCCGTCCACCGGGCTGCCCTCGGCGGCGCCGTCGCCGTCGGCCGACAGGTCTTCCTCGCCGTCACAGAGGGAGCCGTCCTCGTTCTCGTAGTAGGTCTCGGTGTAGTCCAGGTACAAGACCACGCCGTCCTCGCGCCCGGACTCGGTCAGGTTGATGACCTCCATGACATGGACCTCGTCCTCGCCATCGGCGTCCACCCCCCGGGTGGTGGTGAGCATGCTGGCACCGCGATCCAGCGTGTAGCCCACCATGCCCGGCTCGGGCTCGATGACATCGGCGGTGTTGGTGGTGCCCACGAAGCTGCTCTCGAGGTCCATGGCCAGCGAGTTGGCGCTGTCGAGATCGGAGGAGGGCGCGTTGACCCCTCCCACCAGTTGGAAGGTGTCGGTGAAGCTGTAGGCGAACTCCTCGCCTTCCTCGCTGGGTTGGTAGACGTGGTGCTCCTCCCAGCCGATCCAACGATCGCCGGTGGTCTCTTCCCGCAGGTCGAGCACCGCCGCACCCTGCACCACGATGGCGATGGTGCAGCTCTCGTGGGTTTCCCCATCGACGCTCTCGGGGGCCTTCTGGAAGAGGGAGCAGGCGGGGAGCGTGGCCAGCAGAAGGACGGGGATCCGCATGGTGGTTTCCTGGGCGGGAAGGGTGGAGACATCATCTCGCGAAAATCGTGAAAGGCAAGAAGAACGAAGAGAACAGAGAGGCGCCGGGGCACGGGAGGAACCACGGATTGAAGCAAGGGTGCCCGGTTGACAGCGGTTCGGGGGGCGAGCAGCACCGGCGTCAACAAGTCCAGGACGGTGGCGCACCTGTTTGTCGATGCCCGCCCTGGAGAAACCATGTCGCTCGCTCCACGCACCGCCCTGCTGCTCATCGCCCTGGGGGCCTGTACCGCCCAAGAGCCCGATGACGCCGCCACACTGCTCGACCTCTCCATCGAGGTCGTGGATCCCGTGGACGGCACCGCCGTGGAGGATGCCTGGATCGTCATGGACCTGGGGGACGAGCTCCTGACCGCACGCACCGGCGGCGACGGCACGGCGTTCCTTCCCGATCTACCCGCCGACACACCCATCGACCTCACCGCCGCGGCACCCGACCGCGTGGCCTTCACCTGGACCTCGGTCACCCTCGCAGACGTGGACCAACCCTGGACCGTGCCCTCGAGCCTGGTCGACGAAGGCCTCTACGACACCCACGCCATGAGCGTCAGCGGCACCGTCCAGGGCGCACCCATCGGTTCCTGGGTCATGTTCTACGGCGCCCGGGACTACCACGACTACGTCTACGTGACCGACGAGGAGCCCGTGGCCTTCTCCTTCACGGCGGAGCTGTACGAGGACGAGGACACCTACATGTTCTCCGCGGTCGCTCTGGACCAGAACTACGAACTGCAGGGCGTCGCGGTGACCTCGGCCCAAGAGGGCGACTCCGAGGACCTGGACCTCGTCCTCGATGCCGCCGACCTCCAGCCACTGGAGCTGTCCGTCACCGCCCCGAACCTCGCTGGAACGCCTGCGAGCGCACCGCCATCGGACTGGTGCATCCAGGCGGCCATGACCGCGCCGGCCGAGGCTACCAACGTGGTCACCGGCTGGAACGCCCTGTGCGGCGAGGACGCCGAGGGCTTCGTCTTCACCGCCCAACACCTGCCCTTGGAGGACCAGGACGAGGTGGCCACGGTCTACTTGGCCGACGACTGGGACGACACGACGGCCTACAGCTGGGCCTCGGTCCCCCTGAACGACGACACCGCTTCGGTCACCATGCTGGACACCCCGGTGCTCGACGCGACGACCACCCTCGAGCCCGACGCCTGGCTCGGCTGGGAGATCCCGACCGAGGCCCGCGACGCCATGACCTACGTGATCGAGGGCGACCAGGTGCCGTGGTTGATCTACCCGGGTGACGACACGGGCCTCGCCTACCCCCGCCTTCCCGATGACTTCGACCCAGACCTCCTGCCCGCCAGCGGAACCTGGGTGCTCTACGCCCGGGACTACGAGCTGGACGAGGACGACCAGCTGTCCAGCGAGATCCCCTACCGGGTCGCAGCGGTGTACGGCGGACAGGTGGCGCGATGATCCCCGTCGCCGCGGCGCTCCTTCTGGCGCTGCCCCTCCAAGCCGTCGAGCACCCCACGGGCACGGGCCAAGGCAAGCTCTGGCTGGGATCGGTGCCGGTGGGAGCGCCGCCGGCGGTGAGACCTGGCGAGCACCTCGGCCCGGCGTTCAGCGTAGGCGGCCGACGGCTACAGGCCCGCTGGCTCGCCGACTCCCAGGAGCGCACCACCCCCGTCCTCCAGCTGCCCGAGCTGCCCGTGCGCCGTCACCTCGTGATCGCCATCGACCACGACCTGGCCACCCGATCCGCCCTGCTGCCGGACTTCGTGGACCTGCGCGAGGCCGAGGGCTGGGACGTGCTGGTGGCCACGAGCCAAGACTGGGACGTGGCCACGGAAGGCGACGACGACAGCCGCGCCGGACGGCTGCGGGGGTGGCTCGCCGAGCGCTACGCCGACGACCCTGGAGCCTACCTGCTGCTCATCGGAGATCCCGATCCCGACGGCGGTTCGGTACCCATGAAGAACGTCCACCCCTTGAGCTCCGTCATCCAAACCTACGACGACTGGCTGGCCGACGAGATGGACCCCATGCCCACAGACTTCTACTACGCCGACCTGGACGGAGTGTGGGACTGCGATGGCGACGGTCGCTACGGCGAGTACCCCGACGATGCCGACGAGGGCTGCGTGGACTTCGGCCCCGAGCTGTACGTGGGGCGCCTGCCCGTCTACCACGACGACGCAGAGTTGCTGGACGAGTTGTTGGCTCGCGCCATCGCTCGGGACCTCGAGACGGACAAGTCCTACCGAGGCAAGGTCCTGCTACCCGGCGCCCTGTTCTCGATTCAGGGCGCGGCGTCTCCCACGGGGGGCGACTACCAGCACAACACCGACGGAGCATCCGTGCTCGACGCCATCCACGCCGACCTGCCCACCGACATGCAGGCCAGGGCCGTGCGCATGTACGAGGACGACGGGCTGGTCACAAGTGCCTACGACCACGACCTGTCCCTGAGCCAGGACGCGGTGGTGGAGCTGTGGCAGCAGGGTCAGGGCCTGGTGGTCTGGGCCGGTCACGGCGCCAACGACGGTGTCTACCGCATGATCTGGACCGAAGATCAAGACGGCAACGGCGACGCCGACAACCACGAGGTCGACTACCCCAGCTTCATGCACTCGGACGAAGCGAACGCCCTGGGCGAGGCTGGCGGTGCGTTCACCTGGCACATCAGCTGCGACAACGGCTTCCCCGAGGACGAGGACAACCTGGGCGCGGCCCTGCTTCGTGGTGGCGCCGCGGCGACGGCCACCGCCAGCCGCCCGGCCTTCGGGGTGACCCCGGACTGGGGCGAGGACTTCGAACCCAGACCCGACCTCGCCACCTCGAGCACGGCCGGCTTCTACTACGCCCAGCAGATCGCCAGCGGCGTCACGGCGGGGGAGGCCCTGGCCTACACCAAGTGGGCCCTGCCCGGTGACGGTTGGGGCGCCGATCGTTTCGGCGTGGACTACACGGGCGCGGCCTGGGCCACGAAGGTCGAGTTCAACCTCTACGGCGACCCAACCCGCTCGCTGGAGCTGTGTGACGCGGACACGGACTGCAACGACGGCTCCCCCTGCAACGGCACGGAGAGCTGCGACCAAGGCTTCTGTGTGCACCACGACCCCGTCGACTGCGGCGATCTTGACAGCGACTGCACCAGGGGTAGCTGCGAGGCGGAGACCGGCACTTGCGTGGAGCTGCCCCAGATGGACGGCACCCTCTGCGACGACGGTGACTGGTGCAGCGAGACCGACAGCTGTTCGGCGGGCGTCTGCGGCGGCGAGGAGCGCAGCTGCGGGGAACGCGCAGGATGGGTGGCCTGGTGTGACTCGGAGATCCACCAATGCGAGTGGGAGGAGATCCCCATCGACGAAGAGCCGGGCGGCTGTGCCTGTGGGAGCGCGAGAGGCCGCGCCGGGGTGGGCTGGCTGGTGCTGGTAGCAGGAGCGATGGTAGCGAGACCGCGCAGACGGCTTGGCGACGGTCAGAGTGCCGCCGCGCAGACTTGACCACTGCACCTGCGGTGACTAGCCTCGATCCACTGCCAGGAAACAGGGCGCATAAGGCCTGGGCACGAGGCTTCTAATCCCCACTCCCGCCGGTTCGATTCCGGCTGCGCCCTCCATTACGAGAGACAACGATGTTCGGCTTCACCTAGACATCCCTCCCCCAAGGCGCGCGGTCCTCCCGCTCGGGTTCGTTCCAACGACAAGGCGAACAACCCACGAGCACAAACCCAGGAGGATCCCATGAAGCTCAGAACTCGCCACCTGAAGATCAAGATCAAGAGCCTCGCCGCAGAGGCTGCCATCATCCGTCACGAAGAGCACCGCCTCGGCCTGGCCGACGCACGGCTCGCGAGGCGCGGAGAGAAGAGGCGTCACGACGCCGACCGCTGCGACCTCATGGCCCATCGCAAGGAGGTGGTGCGGCCCACGGCCCGCGCCAGCATGCTGGCCTACGCCTGTCTGCGAAGCGTGCCCTACGCCCGCGTGGAACAGGTCTGCGGTGTGGACAACCATCCCGACTGGGACGAAGTCGGCAAGGAGGCTGCGCGCTTCGGCGCGACCTCGGCAGCGATCGAGTCCTGGTCCGTGGATGCGAAGGCTCACGTGGACGCGTGAGAGACCCTCGAAGAGGGGCCGGCGAGCGGCGGGGTCATGAACGATCCCGTCGCTCCTTGAACCGCCGCACCTGGTGGGCGAAGGCCTCGAGGCGGGCCGAGCCGTCGGAACCGCCGGTGCCGCCGTAGGCGATGGTGGCCATGGGGATGCCGCCGTGGTCGTCGCGGATCTTCTGGACCAGGGCCGCCGAGATGCCCCCCACCATGCAGCCGAAGCAGATGGCGTTGACCACACCGTCGGCGCCGCGCTTGGCGAAGTCCACCATCTTGGCGACGTTGAGGATCACCAGGGACTCCGCTTCGGCACTCACGTAGGGCGCGCCCAGCGCTTGGGCTTCCTTGGGGGTGGGCTCGGAGAACCGTTCGTCCAGGGGCCAGTGCAGCCCCTCCCACCACTCCTCCATCTCGCGCACGGCCATCAGGAAGGCCCGATGGAACAGGGTCTTGAGCTCCCAGCGTCGGGCAGCGTCGATGGCGAAGCGCGGCTGGTTGTAGGCGAACAGGTCCACCGAGAACGGCGCGGGCCAGACCTCGCAGCCCAGGGCCTCGAGGCGGTGGAACAGGTCACCGTTGGCGAAGCCGTTGACCCGTGTGGAGATATCGCCGGCCACGCCCACCAGGGGACGGCGGGGTTCGTCGCGTAGCGGCACGGCCCGTAGGCGCTCGAGGGCCGCCGGCAGGAAGTCCATGACATCGAAGTACTCCACGGCGTCGGACAGCTCGCGCAGCAGCTGGCCGTACAGGGCGTCCACGCTCCCGGGCTCGCGCTCGTAGGGGCGGGAGCGGCAGGCCTGGCGGAGCAGGATCTCCACCGCCATCATGCCCCGGTACAGCGCGATGCCGCCGGTGACACCGATGGCTGCCTGCAGCTCCTCGGGCTTGGGGGAGTCCACCCGCAGGTCGGCTCC
The DNA here is from genome assembly GCA_964626835.1 of uncultured Enterobacterales bacterium. Lineage (GTDB taxonomy): Bacteria > Myxococcota_A > UBA796 > UBA796 > JAFGLY01 > CALDOK01. The sequence continues at coordinate 4,142 of CAZVHW010000269.1, read as the reverse complement.
AAGGCGGCGCTGTACGTGGCGTAGACCGTCGGCGTACTGGGAGAAGAGGCAGGCGTTGACGCCGCCCTGGAACAGGAAGGAGTCTCCGGGATTGAACTTGCCTTCGCGCACCACCCGCACCAGATCGCCAGCCAGCAAGGTGAAGGGGTGGCACTCGCGGCCCGAACCCAGCTCCTCGCCCATGCGCCGAGTCTCCTCGTCGGGGGGCGGGAGCAGCTCGACATCGAAGCCAGCACGGCGCATCACGCCGCGGTGGGCCCAGGCATGATCCGCAAAATAGGGCATGAAGACACGACCCTTGGGGACGCCGTCGCTGGGCAGCTCACCGTCCAGTTCGGTCTTGGGGCCCGGCCCCGCCGTGCGACGCAAGTGGGCGTCGATCTCGTCGGAGAAGGCCTCGAGCCGGGTGACGAAGCCCGCCTCGGCCCGGTGCTCGTCCAGCTCGAGGAGCAGCCGCGGTCGGCCTTCCATCAGGTCGTCGAGGTGCTTGTTGGCGAACCCGTCGGGCCCGCAGCCGAAGCTGGACAGCACCACCGGGAACAGCCGAGGATCCTGTCGGATCAGGGCAGCAGCGCGCAGATAGTCGCGGTTGCCCGCCCACACCAGCTCTTCGTAGCGCCCCGGCAGGGTCACCTCGTGCAGGGGCAGACAGTCCATGGGGAGCACCGGCAGGTTCAAGCGCGCCAGCTGCCGCCCGAGGTCCATGTTGAGGTAGGGATCCGACAGGTTGTAGGACTTGCCCATGACGACCAGGATCCGCTCGTGGTCCTGGGCCAACAGCTCCCGGCCCAAGCGCAGCAGCTCGAGCTCGTAGCGGGCCATGGCCGCGCGACCTTCCCGCAGCGCCTGGGCCAAGCGGTCCTCGGAGATGCCCAAGGACTCCGACAGCTCTCGCGGCTCGACCAGTTCCTTGCCCGGCCCCCGGTCCAGCTCCATCTCGGGGACGATGAAGCGCGCATCCAGGGCGGTGCGCAGCATGTAGGGCAGGTGTCTGGTGAAGGCGCAGACATAGGGGCCCCGCTCGCCGTGCTGACGAGGCGGGGTGGAGTTGACGGAGGGCAGCAGGATGTCAACTACGCCGATCTCCTGCAGCGAGAGCACGTGGCCGTAGGAGATCTTGACCGGTAGGCAGGTGTCAGCCTGCAGTCGGCGCTGACCATCGGCCAGGATGGCGGGGCTCGAGGGCGGGGAGAGCACCGGTATGCGGCCCGCAGCCCTCGCGATGGAGGTCCAGAGGGGGAGGTACTGCAAGCCGATGGAAGCCCTGGGAATGCCGAGCGCCATGGAGGGATCTACAGGTGGCTCCCAGGCCTCGTCGAGCCCCGCGGCCTCGAGCAGGGCCTGCCAACGCCGGGCCATCAGGTGTTCACCACCGGTGGTGCCGGTGCGGCTGTCGTCTCGCTCGCTGTACCGTTCGCAGGTGTCGCCGAAGAAGCGCACCCTGTCACCCGCCCGGAAGCGTGTGACCTGGCAGCGGTTGGAACAGGCGCGGCACTCGAAGCTGCGCTCCACCTGGCCATGGCAGGCCTCGATGCCCTCGAAGCGGGTAGTGACGGGAAGCTCGCCCGCGGTCCAAGCGTCCAGCAGCAGCTGGGCCACGCCCACGGCGCCGGAGACCCGGTTGTGGGGGTGGACCGCGACCGGGCGACCCAGCAGCTGGCGGAAGGCGGCCACCACGGCCCGGTTCGAGGCGGTACCACCCTGGAACAGCACGCGATGGCCGATGGGCCGACCGGCTACGACCTTCTCGAGGTAGTTGCGAGCTACGGACAGCGCTAGTCCTGCGGCCAGGTCCTGGGTGCTGGCACCCTGACGCATGGCGTGCACCAGCTCGGAGTCCATGAACACGGTGCAACGGCTGCCGAGATCGATGGGTTGCTCGGCGCCCAGGGCGCAGTCCGCGAACTCGCCGATGATGTTCAGCCCCAGACGCTCGGCCTGCTCCTCGAGGAAGGAGCCGGTGCCCGCGGCGCAGACCTTGTTCATGGTGAAGTCTTGAATGTGTCCGTCGCGTGCGGAGATGAACTTCGAGTCCTGACCGCCGATCTCGAGCACCGTGTCCACGTCGGGCAGGGCCTCGAAGGCCCCCCGGAGCTGGGCCGTGATCTCGTTGCGCACCAAGTCGGCGCGCAAGAACTCAGCCGCCAGGTGCCGACCCGAGCCCGTGGTGGCCACGCCGGTGATGTTCAAGCCCGACCCGTGCCGCTCCTCGAGGGCCTGCAAGCCTTCTTCGAGCACCTCGAGGGGGGCGCCGCGCGTGGCCAGGTACAGCGCGTCGAACAGCTCGCCTTCGGTGGTGACCAGGGCCAGGTTGGTGGACACCGAGCCCACGTCCACGCCCAACACGAAGGGCCGATCGCCAGCGGTACCCTGGCAGTGCTCGAGCCCCGGTTCTTCGCAACCGGGATCCGGCAACGTGGGCAGGCGCACCAAGGTGCGGGGGGCGCCACGTTCGCCAGCGAGCGCCTGGCGCAGCGCCGCGATGGACACCGAGCGATCGGGATCGGCCAGCAGGGCCGCACCGAGCGCACCGGCCAGACGGCCATCGTCCACCACGAGGAGCAGGTCGTCGGACAGCTCCAGTACCTCGCGGAAGGCGCGCACGAGCCCCGGGTTCAGCGCACCGCCCCCAACCAGCACCACGGGAGGCGTGAGCTCGCGACCGCGCATTACCGAGGCCTGGAAGTTCCGCGCAAGGGCCAGACAGACGCCGTAGGCGATCTCGGCTACCGGTGTTCCCTTCTGCTGCAGATGGATCATGTCGGACTTGGCGAAGACGGTGCAACGACCCGCCACCGAGGCCCCGCGCTCCGCTTCCGCGGCGAGCTTGGACAGTTCCTCTACGGACAGCCTCAGGCGACCCGCTTGCTGCTCGAGAAACACCCCGGCGCCGGCAGCGCAGAGCTCGCTCAAGGAGAAGTCGCGCAGGTCGCCGGAGCCACCGGGCTCGACACCCATCCAGCGCGAGAGGTGGCCTCCCACCTCGATGACCGAGCCCGCCTGAGGGCAGAGGCACGCCGCGCCGCGGGCTGCAGCCACCACGTCGTTGACCGAGGACGGACCCTCGAGCCGCGCGGTCAGCAAGCCCGCCGCACTGCCGGTGACACCAACGGGGAGGGCCAGGGATCCCCAGTCGGCCTCTATCTCGCCGAGCAGGCCATCCAGCGCGGCCAGGGGTCGGCCCGCGGTCGAACGGGAGCGGCCGCCCAGCAGGGATCCGTCCTCGAGGACGAGGGCGGCGTGGACCGCGATGGAGCCCAGGTCGAGGCCCAGGCGAGCAGGGGTGAGAGACATGGCGCGGCTCCTGGAGAGGCCCCCGGTGCCGGGAGACCTGACATGCCAGTCTAGTGAGACCCATCAGCTAACCTGACATGTCAGTTCAGTCTCGCCCAGATTCGTGTTAGCACTCTCACTCCCCGGTCCCACGGCTCCCGGAGCCCCCGATGAAAGCCCTGGACAGACGCGCGCAGCTGATGGAAGCGGCCCTGGCCGCGTTCTCCCAAGGGGGCTACCACGGCACCCACGTCAGCCACATCATCGCCGAGGCCGGCGTAGCAAGAGGCACCTTCTACCTGTACTTTCAGGGCAAACGAGAAGTCTTCCAGGCCCTCATCGACGAGATGTTCACCTCCCTGGACAGCGTCCTCGAGGCGCTCGATCCACGCGCGCCATCCCCCATCGATCTGCTGCGAGGCAACCTCGAGCGCTTCGTGGGCGTGCTGCTGGCCCGCCCCCGGCTCACCACGCTGCTCATCGAGCAGGGCGCCCCCCTCGAGCCCGAGGTCCGGGAGCGACTGCGCGGTTTCTACGCAGACCTCACCCAGAAGGTCGAGCAAGGCCTGGCCCTGGGCGAAGAGCTCGGACTCTTCGAGCCCGTGGACCGCGAGGTCGTGGCCCGCGCCATCGTAGGTGCGGTGAAGGAAGTGTTCTACAGCTGGGACCACCAGCGAGACGCCTTCGACCCGCGCAGGGTGGCGGACGCCCTGATCGAGCTAACCCTGAGGGGACTGCTGGTGCCGCAGGGGGCGTAGCGAACAGGCGAGGCCGCGAGGTGTGCGTGTGGGCCCCGGGTGAGCGCCACCCACCGCCTGGGTGCACACCTTGGGCGCGTTCCGGGCGACCTGCGGCGGCCCGCCGCCCCG
>CAZVHW010000268.1:0-9976 GCA_964626835.1 uncultured Enterobacterales bacterium | reverse complement strand
TCTGTCTGACTTGGCGGTGAGTTGGGATTGCAGCGTCCGGTGAGAGCCGGCCACGACACCGCCTTCGTGGACCTCATCGGCCACGTCGTCTCCGCGGCCTCCGCACCGCCCCCGCATCCAGCACCACCTCGTATTGCCCCCCCCCAACGGCGGGCCGTACGGTTCCTGGTAGGTGTGACTGGTGTCACATCCCACATGGCATAGGCTGTGGCTCTCACCGCCCCACCTGGAGACCCCATGATCGGAACTGCGGTCCTGGCTCACGCTGGCAAGCTCATCCCCGGTCAGATGACCGCACCGCATCCCGAGCTCGGCCTGTTCGTCTTCGTACCTGATGAGCCCGAGGCACGCGACGCGACGACCGAGGTGGGCACCCTCGTTCGCATTCGCTGGCGCGGAAGCGAGGACTTCGACGCCGAGGCCGAGATCCTCGAGTTGGAGGATCGAGAGCGATGGGTACTCTCCCTGCCCCAGAAGCTGCCCTCCAGTCAGCAGAGGCAGTCGCCGCGCATCCTCGCCGACGGTGCCTGGACCCTCGAGACAGAAGATGACGATGTGCTCGATGTCTTTGACCTGTCCGCGCGAGGCCTCGGCCTCGAGTTTCCGGTGGGTGAAGGCCCAGCGAGCGTCGGCGAGCACATCGAGGGCGTGCTGCGGGCCGCGGGTGTGGGTCGCTTCGAGGTGCGGGTGGAGTTCACCAACGTGCGGCCCTACCCCGACGGCGGACGCCTGTGGATCGTGGGTGGCAGACTGGTGATCGAGGATGATGCTGCGCGTCGGCGCTACCACGAGACCCTGGCGCATCTGGGCGTGCAGCAGCCAGAGACCCAAACCGGGTGAAGCGTCCGGCTCTGACTTCCACGCGTAGCGAACCAGGCCAGCTGTCCTGCGGGTCCTCGGGCTCACCCAGACGCGTGAGCTCGCGCTGCGGGCGGCCAGCCAGGCCCCCACTTCTCGACCCCCGGCCACCGAGCCATGCTCTCGACCTCAGGAGGAGTGTCCCGTGAACCTCTCTCGGCTGACGTGCACGCTGGCGCTGGTCGTCGCCTGCGATTCCGAACCGACCGACCAGGACACTGCACCCGTGGCCCACGGTCTCGCCGACTGGAGCGAGTGCGTCGACTACCCCACGGGTGATGTCACCTGCGACGAGGTCTGCGCCGACGAGGGCAAGCTCTGTGCAGTGCGGGCGTGCGACGGCTACACGGCGCTGCGCTTCACCATGCCCGAATGCAGCAACATGCACGACGCCAAGGACTACGACTGTGGCGAGGTCTTCGACGTGACGACCTCGAGCTACACCTCGGCGCAATGTTGCTGCTGGTAGTCGCCATCCGGGGTACGCCTGAGCCTGACGCTGCCGCGGCGACCCAGACACCCCGGCGTTGCCGTCGCCCGACGCAAAGGAAGACTCTTGCCCAAGCCCATCGTCTCGAGCCTGGAGAGCCCAACCGCACGCGCCCCGTGGGTGTGGGCCGCTGCGGTCGCCCTCGGGGCCTTGCTCGCTGGATGCCCCGAAGGTGTGCTCTTTCCCGTTGACCCAGACGACGTCGAGACGGACACCGACGTCGAGACGGACACCGAGGTAGAGACCGTCCCGGCGGGGACCACCCTCTGGCTTCGCCAAGAGACGGAGGCGCCGGGCTCGATCACCTTCGACGAGATCCTCTACAACTCGCCCACCGACGGGGACCTCGAGTGGATCGAGCTGCACAACCCAATGGTCCTCGACATGGACCTGTCGGGCTGGTCCCTCGACGACGGCGTGACCTACACCTTCGCCGAGGGAGCCATCGTGCCCGCGGGTGGGTTCCTGGTGGTGGCCGCGGATCCAACCCTCCTCGAGGACGAGACCGGGTTCGCAGACGCCCTGGGGCCCTACGACGGCGCGCTGTCCAACGGCGGTGAGCGCATCGATCTGCGCAACAACCACGGCCGGCTGATCGACACGATCGAGTACGGCGACGACGATCCCTGGCCGGTCCAGGCCGACGGCTCGGGGCTCTCCCTGGCCAAGCTCGATCCCGACTCTGCCAGCGACCACGCCGAGAACTGGACGGCCAGCGCAGAGATCGGAGGGACCCCCGGCGAGTCCAACCTGCTCGATCCCCTGTTGCCCCCGACCACCCAGGAGCTCGTGGTGGAGGACGCCACCTGGAGCTACGACGTCTCGGGAGACTACCCGGCCGACGACTGGGCCGAGCCGGACCACGACGACAGCGGGTGGGACAGCGGCCAGGCTGTCTTCTACGCCGGCGAAACCCTTGAAGACGCGGTGGCGACCGCCTGGGTGACGGCGGACAACTACTACTCGCTCTACCTGGGCCACGCCGACGGCAGCGAGATCCGCCTGGTCGGCGAGGACGCAGACGGCAGCTGGACGACGGTAGAAGACTTCGAGCTCGAGCTGACCCCCCAGGACCACCTCTACCTCGCCGCCTGGGAGCTGACCGGGGACTCCACCAGCACGCAGATGGCCATCGCCGAGGTCGAGCTGCCCGACGAGGTCGTGGGGACGGACACGACAAGCTTCGAGTGGGCCCTCGGGCCCAGCGACGACAACCCCGGCGCCCTGCCCACCAACCCGCCGCCCACCGAAGAGGCGCTCACGCTGCTCATCGAGGACGCCGACGCCGATGGGGCCTGGGAGCTCCCGGCGGTCGAGCGTGACCGCGGCTCGAGCCCCTGGGGCGGGTCCGTCGGCAGCTCGTTCAGCGACGCCGCGAAGTTCGTCTGGGCCGACACCTTCGACGCCAACTCGGTCTCCAACTCCGAGAACACCTACGCGCTGTTTCGCTCCGTCGAGCCGCTGATCGCCCCGCGCGGGAACATGGAGCTGTCCCCGATCCCCACCACCATCACCTTTCGCACCGACTTCTCGTTCGACGGCGACCCGGCCTCGACCGAGCTGTCCCTGGAGTGCACGCTGGACGACGGCGCCGTGTTCTATGTCAACGGCGTGGAGGTGCTGCGGGAGAACATGCCGGACGGCGCGGTGGACGCCAGCACCCTGGCCTCGACCTCGGTCGCGGACCCCTCCGACATCTACGCCGACATCTCCTCCGAGGCGCTGGTGCAGGGGCTCAACGTGCTGGCGGTCGAGGTCCACCAGGCCGAGGCCGACGACCTGGACATGGCCTTCGGGTGTGCGCTGACCGCGGAGACCTGGTCCTCGACCATCGAGCCCACGGTCGTGCTGAACGAGGTCGCACCTGCGGGGGACTCGCCGTTCTGGGTGGAGCTGGGCAATGTCAGCGACAGCACCCAGGACACCAGCGACCTCGTGCTGGCTTCTTCCGAGGGCGGCGAGTACCTGCTCCCAGCCGGGGAGCTTGGGCCAGGCGAGCTGATGGTGCTGGACGACATAGGCATGTCCGTCGAAGAGGACGACGTGTTGTTCCTGTTCAGCGCCGACGGGAACACCCTGCTCGACGCGGTGAGGGTGCAGGAAGGGCTCCGAGGCCGCGCCGATGACGGCGGCCCCTGGCGCGTTGCCAGCGAGGCCACACCGGGCGAGCCGAACGTCATCGACCTGACCGACGCCGTGCTGATCAACGAGATCCAGTACCATCGAGCCCCCATCTCGCAGGAAGGCGAGCCCGTGACGGCTCGGACCGAGGAATGGATCGAGCTGTACAACCGGGGCGACGAAGACGTGGATCTGGGCGGCTGGCAGCTCGTCGACGCCGTGGCCTACGAGTTCCCAGCGGGCACGGTGCTCGCGCCGGACTCCCACATCGTGATCGCGGGCGATGCGGAGGCCCTGCAGGCGGAGTACCCGGACATCGCCGTGGTGGGCGATATCTCTGGCCGGCTGGACAACGGCGGCGAGAGGATCCTGTTGCTCGACGCTGCCGGCAATCCGGCGGACGAGCTGCGGTACTTCGACGGGGGGCGCTGGCCCAAGGCGGCCGATGGCGGGGGGGCGAGCCTGGAGCTGCGCGACCCCTGGGCCGACAACGCCGCGGCCGGGGCCTGGGCGGCGAGCGACGAGAGCCTTCGCACGGAGTGGATTTCGTACAGCTACCGCGGCCTGGCCGAGTCGAGCGCCGTGGGCCCCGACGGCGTCTGGGAGGAACTCGTGCTGGGCCTGCTCGACACGGGAGAGGTGCTGATCGATGACGTGAGTGTTGTCCAGGATCCGGACACGAACCCGGTGGAGCTGCTCTGGAACGGAAGCTTCGACGCCGACAACGAGCACTGGCGCCTGCTGGGCAACCACCGCCACTCGCAGGTCGTGCCCGATCCCGACGATCCCGACAACCCGGTGCTGCGGCTGGTGGCCACCGGGCCCACCGGACACATGCACAACCACGCCGAGACCACCCTGCTCCAGCCCGTCGGGACCCAGGTGTACGAGATCTCCTTCAGGGCCCGGTGGATCTCGGGCAGCAACCAGCTCAACACCAGGCTCTACTTCAACCGCCTGCCACGGACGACGCTGGTGGAGCAACCCCAGCTGTCGGGGACGCCCGGCGAGGACAACTCGACGCTGGAGGACAACATCGGCCCGACCTTCGCCAACCTCGGCCAGGACGTGGCCGTGCCGGCAGCCTACGAGCCCGTGCTCGTCTCGGTCTCGGTGGACGATCCCGACGGCGTGGAGGCGGTGACGCTGTGGTCATCGGTCGACGGGGCTTCGTTCCAGGATCTGGCCATGGCTGAGTCAGAACCAGGTCTCTGGCAGACCGAGCTGGAGGGCCGAGCGGCCGGCACGATCCTGCAGATCTACGTCGAGGCCGAAGACGGCCTGGGTACCACCTCCACCTTCCCGGCAGCCGGACCCGACTCCCGCGCCCTGTACGCGGTCGACGACGGCCAGGCGGGGACCGACGGCCTGCACGACTTCCGCATCGTCATGACCGAGGCTGACTCGGACTGGCTGCACGAAGACGTAAACCTGATGAGCAACGACCCGGTCGGGGCCACGGTGGTCTACCAAGGGGCCGAAGTGTTCTACGACGTGGGAGTGCGGGTCAAGGGAAGCGAGCGGGGCCGGCCCCAGTCCGTGCGCCTGGGCTACGGCGTCCGGTTCCATGACGAGCAGCCCTTCCGGGGCAGTCACTCGAGCGTGCTCATCGATCGGTCCGAGGGCGTGGGCTTCGGCCAGCGCGAGGTGCTGTTGAACCTGGTCATGACCCGCGCCGGCTCGGTCTCGGGGGAGTACAACGACCTGATCCAACTCATCGCGCCGCGCTCAGAGTACACCGGGCCGGCGGAGCTGCAGCTCGACCGCTTCAGCGACCTCCTGCTCGCCTCCCAGTTCGCCGACGGAGACAGTGGAACCCGCTTCGAGTACGAGCTCATCTACTACCCGACGACGACCGACGACGGAACGGACGAGGGCCAGAAGCTGCCCCAGCCCGACACCGTGATCGGCACCTCGCTCACCGACCTCGGCGAAGACAAGGAAGCCTATCGCTGGAACTTCCTGGTCAAGAACAACGAACGCGAGGACGACTTCGAGGATCTCATCGGGTTGTGCCAGGCCTTCGGGCTCTCGGGGGCGGAGTTCCTGGACCAGGCGGAGCAGGTCATCGACGTAGAGCAGTGGCTGCGCGCCTTCGCCTTCGCGACGCTCTCCGGCGCGACGGATCAGTACGGCGGATCTGGGGCCCAGCACAACGCGCAGTTCTACCTCCGGCCCGAGGACGGGCTGATGTTGTTCTTCCCCCACGACCTGGACTACTTCGGGAGCTCCTCGATGGCGGTGCTGGGCAACAGCGACCTGAGCCAGCTGCTCGAGGATCCTGCCAACGAGAGGTCCTACTACGGGCATCTGCAGGACATCATCCAACGGGCCTACAACGTGGACTACCTGGCGCCCTGGTGCGACCAGCTCGGCGAGCTGCTGCCCGGACAGGACTTCGAGTCCAACTGCGAGTTCATCGACGATCGGGTGGACTGGGTGATGTACGGCTCGTCCGATGCAGTGATGGCGCGCTATCCGTCGGTGGACTTCGGCATCACGACGAGCGGGGGCGCCGACTTCACCGTCGCTTCCACGGAGGTCTCGCTCGAAGGACAGGCCTGGGTCGATGTCCGCGAGATCGCCCTCGACGGCGCAGCCGAGCCATTGGAAGTCAGCTGGATCGACGACTCGACCTGGCTAGTGATCGTGCCCCTGGAAGACGGCCCGAACGACGTGATCCTGGTGGCCACCGACCTCTACGGCGGGATGGTCGGCACCGACTCCATCGTCGTGACCTCCACGGCTGGGGGTTGAGCCAACCGCCTCGGCGGGCAGCGATTGGCCTGCAGCAACCGTGCCCCCAAGGGGACGGAGGCAGCAACCCCCGAACCCGGGTATCTGGAGGCCACCATGCTTCACCTCACGATCCTCGCAGCCATCGCGGGCCTCCACGCCCAGGAACCCTCCATCGGCGAGCGCAGCGCCAGCGCCGAGGAGCTGATGCGTGCCGCGACACCGGAGCAGGTACGAGCCTGCGGTGACGATCTGGACTGCCTGGTCGCCGCCTACCAGGACTTCGAGCCCACGGTGCCTGGGCAAGCCAGCCCTGGAAGCCCGTGGTTCGATCTCGAAGTCCTGTACACCGCCAAGCGCTTCGAGCAGGGACTGAGCCTCACCCAGCAGCGCCTCGAGCTGCGGCCGAACGACCTGACCCTGGCGTGGATGCAGGCTCGTTTCTACTACGAACTAGGCGAGCTGTACGGCGAGGACTTCGACAAGAAGGCCTGGTACCAGGAAATGCTCGACAAGGTGGAGCTCTCACTCGATCTCCACCCGGGCGATCCCCACCTTCAGTTCCTGCATGGCCTGGCCATGGGACGCGTGGGCACGACCCGCGGCGTGCTGGCCACGCTAGCCTACGTGGACGACGTCGAAGCGGCCTGGCTGGCGGCCGAGGCGGCGGGGACGGAGTACGCCAGCCTGGGGCTCGAAGAACACCTTCCCTGCGATGGCGCGCTGGTGCTGGGCATCTTCTACCGGCTCATCCCCGACTCGTGGATCATCAAGCTGATCACCGGCACCCAGGGCGACCTCGACAAGTCACTGGCCTACCACGAGGCCTCCTGCCGTTGCTCCCCCGACCGCATCCGAAGCCTCATCGAGCGCGCGGTCACCGAGCTGTGCATCGCCGACAGTCGGCACGATGCGCCCATGCTGGCCCGAGGCATGTCGACCCTGGTCCACATCCGCACGTTGCCACCCCACCTGCCCACGGACTTCATCGACCAAGAGCACGCCCTGCTGCTGTCCAAGCACCCCGACCTGGCCTGCGGCTATTCCAGGGACGGTATGCAAGATCGAGACACCAGCGAGCTCGAAGCGACGCAACCCTAGCCGAGCGAGACGAGCGGGCGGGCGGCCAGGATCTCCCTCAGTTCAGGTACTTCGATCCCTCGAGCCAACCAGAGTCCGGGTAGTACCCGAAGACCAGGCTCCCGCCCTTGATGGTGTCGATCACCTTGCGGCTGACCGAGGGATTCAGCGCCGGACATCCCCACGATCGCCCCAACCGCCCGTTGGCCCGAATGAACGACTCGCTGACGTAGTCCGCCGCGTGGATCACGATGGCCCGGCCACGGGCGTTGCCGTTCCAGCCGCTCTCGAGGCCGTCGAGCTCGAGGGAGTAGCCGTGCTTGCCGCTGTAGGTCTCCGCCGTCTTCATGAGGCCGATGTTGGACTTGTGGCTGTTGGAGGTGTTCGAGAAGTCGGTGGCGCTGTTCCCCCCGCTGCCGCTACCGTGGGCCACGTGCTCGTGGAAGAGCAGCTTGTTGGACGACAGGTCGATCACCCACAGCCGCTTCTCGCTCGAGGGAAGGGAGTAGTCGATCACCGTGATGATCTTCTTGCGGGTGTCACCCCGCCGCCAGGCCGTCTGAAAGGCCTTCATGGCCAGCTCGAGCACCTCGGCCCGCAGGCCCTGGGCCTCGAAGGCGTCGGCTTGCAGGTCCGAAGCGCCGTCGGTTCCCACGGACGCGGTGGCCGCCGCGGCCATGGCGGTGCCCAGGTCGGTGACACAGGCGGACCCTTGGCCGCACGCCGGAGACGAGTGGGAGGGCACGACCATGAACAGGGCCAGCAGGACGGCGATGGCGCTCATGGTCCGTTTCAAACGCAAGCTCCGTGCCAACGGGGGAAGGCTCGTTTTCCCGTCGTCGACACCTCAGCTGGGCCACGCATGCCCGGGTCAACCACTCCCAGCGGGACCCGGAGGTCGCGGATCAGGCCTCGACCCGCAACACGCCGCCGTCGTGGACGACGCAGTTGCGCAATTCCACCCCTGCCGGCACCTCGCAGCCATCCCACACCACGGTGCGCTCGAGGCGGGCGCCCCTGCCAATCCGAGCCCGCTGCCCCACCACGACGTGGGGCCCGAGCACCACGTCGGCGTCGATGGCCGCGCCCGGTCCGACCCAGCTGGGTGCGTCCATTCGTACCGAGGGATGAACGTCGCAGCGCGTCCGCGACCCGACCGGCTCTCCGTCCGCCCGACACCCCCACGCCGCCCTTACCCAGGGATCGAGAGGCAGGTCCACCGTACCGTCCAACACCGCAGCGTTGGCATCGAGGTAGGCCGCGGGATTGCCAACGTCGAGCCAGGTGCCCGGATGCACGCGCCCGGCCACGCGCCCCGCAGGGATCAGCTCGATGTAGGCGCTGCGAACGATGCAGGCGAAACCCTCGGCCGGCACGCGGTCCAGGGCGGAGAGACGCAGCGCATGGATGCCGGTGAAGTGGGTGTCCTGGGCCACCGGCTCGACGCCTTCCATCCGCGCCAGCGATGTGAGCCTCGCCACCAGCCCACGGCCGTCCACCGCCACGATGCCGTGCTGGCCAGCGTCGTCAGCACGCCGCAGGAGCATGCAGGCCTCGATGTCGGGCTGCTCGCACCCGCTCAGCAGCGCACCCAGGTCGCCGTCGCAGAGCACGTCCCCGTTGACCACGGCGAACGGGTCGCCCAAGCGCTCCCGCGCGGCCTGCAGGCCCCCGCCGGTCCCCAAGATGTCCGGAGCCTCGACCTGGACGTGGACATCCATCGCCCGATACCCCCCGCAGAACCGCTGGATGGCGTCAGGTAGGTAGTGGGCGTTGACCACGGCGGACCGGATGCCGTGCTGCCGACACAGCACCAGAGCCTGTTCGAGCACGGTCACGCCACAGACGGGCACCAAGGGCTTGGGTCGGTGGTCGGTGAGAGGGCGGAGCCGCGTACCGAAGCCAGCGGCGAGGACGAAGGCGCGCGCGTTCATGGTTCTCCCTTGGCGCTGTTACCCGCCTGGTATCCCCAGCCGGCGCGGAGGGCCGGGAGCCTTCTTGCCAGCGGGAGGTCGGTTGATGCGGGTCGGCCAGGATCCCTCCACGTCCAGGTCCACCAGGTGGATGCTGCCCTTGCTTCGCAGCACGAGATCGGCTGCCTCGAGGTCCTCTACCAAGCGCGTGGGGCGCTGGGGACGGTCGGGGAGGCGTCGGGTGTGGACGATCATCCAACGAAACCCACGGGCCCTGGCACGCTCCCGCAGCTCCGCCATGGTCCAGGCCGACCCCGCTACCAGCTCCACCAGCTCGGGATCGCCCTTACCCATCGGAGCGTTGGCCACGGGGTGGTGATGCAGCGTCTGATAGTACAGCGGCCAGTCACCCTGGTGCAGCGGGTAGTGCAGTACCGCGCCGTCCTCGATCCCAGCCACGAGCGCGACCACCGGCTCCCGTGGGAGGGCGTCGGCACTCCAAGGCGCACGGCCCGGCGTGACGAAGAGGGCCTCGATCAGCACGAGCGCACCTGCCCCCGCGATCCAGCGCGCTCGACGCCCGGCCAAGGTTCTGGCAGCCAGTAGAGCCAGCCCCAGCTGCGTGACGATGGAGAAACGCCACAGCTCGATCAGCATGTCAAAGGGCGGCACGCGCTCGAGCAAGGCGTAGGGCAAGGGCAACGCGCCCCCCCCCCGCCCCGGGCGCGACGGGCGCCCCCAACAGCCAGGGGGCGAGAACCACCAGCAACCCCGCCAC
>CAZVHW010000267.1:3256-10022 GCA_964626835.1 uncultured Enterobacterales bacterium | reverse complement strand
TGCGGACGCGGTCGGGTTGGGCCGAGAACGCGCGAGCGTCGATCTTCTTGGCACCTGCGACGTCGTAGATCCAGACCTCCGCGCGGCTCTTGGATGTGGAGTTGGTGATCACGGTCTTGGCCAGCACCGCGGCGCCAGGGACCTTCCAGTCGGCGAACTCGAACTCACCCAAACGAACGCCCGCGTGGGCGGGCTCTACGAAGGCGTCGGGGTCGAGCACCCGGAACCAGCCGGAGATCTCGAGGTCGTGGCGCACGACGGACCAGAACTCGTCCACGGGCGTGTCGCCGGCGGTCTTGGGGCGAGGGACCGCGATGGGGAGGCTTTTTTTGCCGGGAGAGCTGATGGTCCAGTTGGCCAGGATCGGTGCTTCCGCGAGCAACTCGCCCGCGGGAATGGACAGCAGCAGCAGGAAAGCCAGGAACAGCCCTGAAAGGAAGAGAGGCCTGCGGGTCTTACTGGGATGCATCGCTGCCTCGGAACGTGACGATGATGTGGATGCCCTTGCGAGTCTCGACGCGGAAGCGGTCGGGGGGCAAGGGCAGGGTTCCGGCCTTGGCGACCGCGACCGTGCATGAGCGGTCGAAGGAGTCGCTGCCCGACGACTGCCGTACCTCGGCGTCCTGGTATCGGCCCTTGTCCGAGATCCAGACGCTGATCACGGTGGCGATGTCGGGGTTTTCTTCGATGATGCGGGGTAGCGGGTTCCAGTGCGGGAGCAGTGCCTGGCGCAGCTCGAGGAGGTAGCGTGCCGCTTCGGGGTCGACCGGACCACCGATGCCTCCCCCAAGGCCGAAGGCTTCTTCGACCGTCAGCGTGCTGTCGGGATCGGTGGCCATGCGGTCGGTGGAGCCGATGGGGGCATCGCGCAGGGTTTGCAGCGCTTGTTCTCGTTTCATCTGTGCCAGAAGATCGCGGCGCTGGTCGCTGTGATCCCGGAGGTCTTCGCCCGGGTCCTTTTCTTTGTTTGGGTCCTCGAAGCTCATCTGGTTCGGGTCTCTCTGCTTGGGTTGGACCGGGGTGTCCGGGGCACCCTGGGCAGGGACCGGGGCCCGGGAGGCGCGGTCGGGCAGGCGCCCTGCCGACTTTGGCAGGGGAACCATGGCGACTTCCATGTACGGTTCCACGAGGGAGCTGTCGTCGGGCTTGCAGGCCTTGCTGGCGGCCAGCATGCCCGCCAGACCGGCGTGCAGCACGATGGAGATCAGCACCGCCCAGGGCGACATCTGGGAGCCAACCGTGGCCAGGCCGATGCTCACGCTAGTCTTCCTCGGGCCCGGCGGGTTGGGTGATCATTCCCATGCGCGCGATGCCAGCCTGTGTGCACAGCGCCATGAGCTGCGCGACCTTGGCGTAGGGGATGGTGCCGTCGGCCCGGAGGAAGAGGTCTTGGTCGGGGTTGGCTTCGGCGATGGCCGGGATCTTTTTCTCCAGATCTGCCCATTCGAACTCGTGTTCGTTGATGAAGTACTTCCCGTCGGCGTCGATGGTGAGGACCAGCTGCTCTTCGGGCATGTCCATGCTGGGAGCGTCGGCGCGGGGGAGGTCGACGTCGAGCCCGGTGGTCATGAGAGGCGCGGTGACCATGAAGATGATGAGCAGCACCAACATCACGTCCACGAAGGGCGTGACGTTGATGTCCGCCATCATGCCGCCGGAATCTCCGCTGCTGAAAGCCACGGCTCAGAGCCCCCGGAAGTGACGCTTGACGATGTTCATGAAGTCGCCCGAGAAGTTGTCCATTTCGCCAGCGAGCACCCGGATGCGGGAGTTGAAGTAGTTGAACGCCATGACCGCGGGAATAGCGGCGACCAAGCCCACCGCCGTTGCCACCAAGGCGTTGGCGATGTCGGGCCCTACGACCTGGATGGAAGCCTGGCCGGACTCTCCGATGCGCTGGAAGGCGCGAAGGATGCCCCAGACCGTGCCGAACAGGCCAATGAAGGGTGCGGTGGCACCGGTGGTGGCCAGAAACGGAACCATGCGCTCGAGGGCGGTGATCTGGGTGCTGCGGGCGCGCCGCATGGAGCGGGAGAGGTTTTCGGAGCCGCCCATTTCCATGCCGGACTGATTGGACTGGGGAGCCTTGCTGGTGAGCTTGGAGAGCTCGACGTAGCCAGACTTGAACACCTGGGCGACGGGGGCGTTCGGGAACTCGCCGAGCTGCTCGTAGACGTGGTCGAGGCGGCGGGAGCGCCAGAACAGCTCGAGGAAGTCTTCGGACTGCCGGGCAGCTCGACGCAGCACGCGCGCCTTGGAGACGATGATGGCCCAGCAGGTGACGGACATGCCGACGAGCATCAGCAGCACGAGCTGGATGATGGGCTCGGCCGTGAGCATCATCTCGCCCAGGCTGGGAGGTTCCTCGCCGGCCTGGGCCACCACGGCCAGGTAGACCTGCATCACGTCGTTCATCGTCTCTCCGCTGGGTTGCGCTCGGGTATCGGGTGCGGGCTGTTGGGGTCGTGGGCTGAAGACCCCACGCTGGAAGGGTTGCTTCCGGCAGCTTCTTGGGTGGTTAGTCCGGGGCTCCGGGCCAGGAGGCCATGCCGTCTGACACGGTGTAGACGTTGCTCATGCCAACGCTGGTGAGGAACTCGGCTGCCGTGGCGGACTGGCCTCCCGTCATGCTGATACAGATGATGTCGGTGTTCTGGCCGAGGTCCTGGTACCGATGAGGGAGCTCGTCGAGGGGGATGTTCATCGAGCCGGAGGGGTGAAAGGCTCGGTGTTCCGCTTCGCTGCGGACGTCGAGCAGGACGAAGACCGAGTCGGGTTCGTCGAGCTGACCCCGGGCCTCGTCGGCCGAGATTTCCCGCGCTTCGTCCATGGGCGCGCCGGGATCGCGCACGCCGGTGAAGGCGCGCTGTTCGGCCAGCTCGGGAACGTCGCGTCCCTCGAGGTCGGCCAGGATCTGCAGCAGACGCGAGGCGCTGGGCCACCCGTCCTGGGCGTAGGCCACGGCCCCGCTTTTTTCGACCACGACGAGGGAGGGCCGACAGTACGGCCTGGCGCGTCCACTGCAACCGAACTTGCGAGCGGTCAGCGCCATGGGGTCGTAGACCAGGTGGAAGTTGAGTCCGAGGCGGGCCCGGAAGTCTCGAAGGTAGTCGGTGCGGTGCTGCGTGACGCCAAAGATGATGGTGTCCAGCTGCTCGCACTGGGCGGTCACCGCGTCGAGATCCCGGAGGAACTGCTCGGTGTCGTCGTCGCGAAGCGAACGGAAGAAAACGAGCACCACGTTGAGATGGGACTGGAAGTCCCTGATCTTGATCCAGGTGCCTTCCTCGGCGGTCAGCGAAAGGGGTGGAGCAGCCTGCCCCTCGGCAACGGGAGCCAGGCTCCAGAGCTTGGAAAGCCGGTTCAGCACGCGCATCTTGCCTCCTGCCCCCCCTCTAACAATGCGCCCCCGCGGCGGCTCGGATTCAGCGCGGAGCGCGGCGGAACAGCGCCCCCGAGGTATCCTCTGCCACGAGCTGCCAGTCCTGGGACGAGCGGGCGGCTGGCAGCAACCCTTCGCCGTGGAAGGTGTGGGAGAGGAGCAGGTGGCTGATCTCCCAGGAATCGAGGCGCTCCTGCCAGCCGCGCTCGGCGGCAGAGACGGAGACATACTCGTCCCAAACGACGTCGGAGTAGATCCAGATGCGCATGTCGAGGAAGTAGGGCCAGGGCATGGTGCCGAGGGGGCGGGCGGGGTCCGAGCTGGGTTCGTGGAAGCGCCAGGCCAGGTAGCTGGTGGCTTCCATCGGCGCGAAGAGCTTCCCCGTCGGTGCATCCTCGGCTAGCCGCTCGGCGAGATCGACCGGCGTGTCCGGGGCCAGGGCGGGTTCACGGGGCGTGCCGTGGGCAAGCAGCGCCAACCAACCGGCCGCCAGCAGGCAGAGCACCGTCCGCTGGCGTGGGGACAGGGGAGGGGAGGGGCTTCCCCGGGCGTGCCGGGGGGTGAGTGCGAACGCGAGGGGCACCGCCGTGGCCAGGCCGAACCAGGCGATGATCCGAACCGCGGTGGCGGCCATGAAGGCGAAGCCGAGCAGCACGACCCACGAGGACGGCTGGAGGGCGCGCGGGCGGCGGAGCAGCAGCACGGTCCAGAGAAGCAGGGCTCCGTAGAGGCGCAGGCCGGCGAAGCTGGTCAGGGTCGGGGCGTACCACTCCAGGACGGCTCGATGGCGTGGAACCTCGCCGTTCTGGTAGACGTAGACCCATATCTCTGGTCCGTAGGGTCCCAGCAGCGTGCCGAGGGTTATCCCCGCGGCCACGGCCGCATGGGGCGCGCTCGCGCGGAGCGAGCGATCCCGGAAGGCGATGCCCGCCGCGATGGCGCCGGCGTAGAGGATGGGGATCGGGAACGAACCGTGCAGCTGGGTCCACACCCAGCCGATCCCCAACCCAGCGAGTCCTCCCAGCCAGGGGCGTGGAGGTCGGAGGAGCAGGGCCACCACGACGAGGAACAGCGGGTAGATGAGGGTCTGGCCCCGAGGTCCGACGTTCTGGAGCAGCATGATCCAGACGAAGAGGGTCGCGACGGCCGCTGAACGGGGGCTGGCCCCCGCACGTCGTGAGAGGACGTACACCCCACCGAGGGTCGCCACGACCGAGAGTGCCACGAGTAGGCGGATACCTTGGTAGCCAGCGACTTCGTGCGCGAGGGTGCAGAGCAGTGCGTAGCCCCACGAGGCGTGGATGAACGGCTGGCCGTGCACGGTGAAGGTGAAGGGGTCATGCTCGAGGAGCGCGCCCTGGGCCATCATCTGGCGGCCCATGGCCACGTAGATCGAGTAGTCGTTGGTGGCAAGGGGCTTGCTGGCGGTGAACAGCACCGCCAGGCCCACCACCCCCCCCAAGAGCAACCAGTGGAGCAGCGGGGACAGCAGCGAGGTGCGAGCTTGCTCGGGCACCCGACGGTCCAACCCTAGAAACGGAACAGGACGTCCAGCGTGGGCTGGAGGCGGAAGACGGCGCGGAGGGCGTCGGTGTTCGAGACTTCGTCGTGGTCGATGCCCAGCATGGTGACGCTCTTGAACGTGGGTCGGATGCTGACGAGCTTGGGGAGCTCGATGGAAATACCGAACGAGGGGCAGAAGGTGACGTGGGGCTCGCGGGTGCGAACCGGCGTGATGCCATCGGTGGTGGCGACCTCGAGCAGGGTGTCGCTCAGGCTGACGCCGCCCGCGAAACGGAACCATGGCGCGACGCGCACCTTCGATCTCTGGTAGCCACCGGCGGCGGTCGGGTTGAGGTCGAAACGAAAGCCCATGTCCGCGTGCCAGAATCGCTGGCTGCCGCTGACGTTGTTCGCGTCCAACGGAATGACCAGGTCGTCGGTGTCGAAGAGTGCGTTGGCGTCGACCAGGCGGTGCCCCGAGTATTCGAGGTCTACCGTGAACCCGGCGTACTCACTGAACGGGACGTCCAGCAGCAGGCCCGCCAGCGGCCCGGGCCCGTAACCACCGGCCTGCCCGCCGACGACGAAGGCCGCACCGCCGCGGATACCGAGGGAGACGTGGTGTTCACCCGGGTCGGCCCGGGCGCCTTCGATGGTGCCGACCGGTGAGTCGCCCGCCGAGACCGGGTTGGCGAACAGGAGCGCGAGAGCGAGGAGCGGGCTCATGGCGTCATGATACCAGCAGAAAGAAGGCGGGGGATCAGACCAGCACGCCGCGCACCGACGACTTGTCGTTGGGCGAGCCGAAGCGTCCCTGCTCGTCCAAGGTGACGTGGGAGAGAGCGGTCGTGGGGTCGTGGGTGTAGAACAGGCGCCCGTGGCAGGAAGCGAGGTACTCGAGCAGCGCGCGTTTTTCGTCCAGGAGCAGCTCGGGGTAGCGGTCGTAGCCCATGCTGATGGAGCCGTGGACCCAGGCCCGCCCGGGGACGAGATCGCCCCCGAAGACCACCGGGCCTCGCTCGCCCTCGATCTCGGTCAGCATCATGCCCGGCGTGTGCCCATCGGAGTAGTGAAAGCGGAAGCCGGGGCCGAGGGCGGGGTGCGTGTCGCCGTCGACCAGCTCGAGCCGACCGCTGGCGTGCAGTTGCTCCTGCAGCTCGGGCACGAAGGATGCCTGGTCGCGGGGGTGAGGGTGGATGGCGCGCTGCCAGTGCTTTCGGGAGACCAGGAAGGTGGCGTTTGGGAAGAGCAGCGTCGGGGCGCTGTCGGGGTGCCAGTCCGACAACAGGCCCCCCGCGTGGTCGAAGTGGAGGTGCGAGAGCACCACCAGCTGGATGTCCGCGTGGGTGAGGCCATAGGCGTCCAGGCTGGCCAGCAGCCGGTTCTTGTCACCCTGGACACCGTAGCGCTGCCGCAGGCGGGGCGAGAGCCAGGCCCCCACGCCGGCCTCGAAGAGGATGACGCGGTCGTCGTCGTGCAGCAGCAGCGCGCGGGTGGCCAGATCGATGCGGTTGTGCTCGTCGGCTGGCGCCCATCGTTCCCAGAGAGCCTTGGGGGCGTTGCCGAACATGGCACCGCCGTCGAGCTTCTGGTCGTTGCCGCGGATGGAGTGGATGCGTCGACTCATGCCACGGGACTAGCAAGGGTGGTGGGGGAGGGCAAGGGCTATACTTCCGGGGTGCGAACGGCCTCTCCCATCGTCCTTGCCCTTGTCGTGGCGGTGCTGGTCGCCGCGCTCGGCGGGCGAGTGGCCCATCGGGTCGTGATCTCGCCCAGGGACGAGGCGGCGGACGCCCTGCCTGTCTACCTGGCCATGGTGACCCTGGCCGACGGGCGCGATCCCACCGTGCGCAGCGAGCTGAAGCACAGCTACGAGGAGCG
>CAZVHW010000267.1:0-3206 GCA_964626835.1 uncultured Enterobacterales bacterium | reverse complement strand
CCACCTACAGCACGCTCTACCCCGCGACGCTGCCGGCCACGTTGCGACCCGTAGCGGGAATGGGTTGGCGGTCTTTCGTGGGCGCCTGGCGCTGGCTGTTGCTGATCTCCCTGGTGGGTACGGGGTTGTTGGGTTGCGCGGTGCACCCATCCAGGAAATGGGCGCGCTGGATCGCTCCCGGGTTGGGTTTGCTCGTGTTGCTGGCACTGCCAGCCAGCGCGGACTGTGTGCGCCTGGGCCAGGTGAACATGTTCCTGGCCCTGCTGTTGACCGTCGCCATGCTGGCGTGCGCCCGTGGCTGGGAGTCGGCGGGGGCCGGTGCGCTGGCATTGGGGGCCGGGGTCAAGCTCGTTCCCGGTCTGCTGGTGCTGCCGCTCGTCGCGGCACGTCGCTGGCGAGCCGTGGCCGTGGCGGCTTCGGTTGGGTTGGCCATCCTGGTCTCTACCGCCGCCCAGCTTCCCATCGAGCGCATCGTGCACGGGATCGTGGACACCGCTCGCTTCCAGAGCGGCATCTACCCGGACTGGGCTGCGCTGCACGCCAAGCCCTACCGCTGGCTCGCGTTCGTGGCCCAGCTGCGGCACGGACCCCTGCTGCTGTTCACCCTCGCGGCGGGGTTGGCCGCCGTGGCCATTCACCCCCGTCGCCGGGTCGTCGTGGCCGTGTTCGCCATGCTGTCCGCCTGGTTGGGCTGTACGGCGAGCGCGTTCCACGTGCTCTACAGTCCGCTGTTCTACCCGGCCTTGCTCTACCTCGTGGCCTGGCCGCTCGAGCGGGATGCCCCCCTGGGCCGGGCCGTCCCTACTAGCCTCGGGGCGCTGGCAGTCATGGGTCTGGCGGTGGGCTGCGAGGACCTGGGCTTGGTGCTCGAGGCACGCATGACCCTGGCGGGCGCGGCGTTGTGGGCGCTCTGCGGGATCCGCTTGTTGGATGCTTGGCGGCGCTCGGGACCGGCTGCGGCGCCCATCGCACGTCGGCTCGCCGGCTGGCTCCCCGTGGGCTTGGGACTGCTGGCGGGGCTGCTGGTGGCGCGGGCCCTGCCCGGCAAGGGGCCCATGGGCCCCGTGGTTCCGTTGGCCCTGCAGGACGAAGCGCCGGCTGGGTTCATCCTCGAGGGGGACGACGTGCCGGGTGCTGGAGTCGCGGTCGACTCCGTCGATGCCACGAACGAACCACGGCGGACGGGTCGTTGGCCCAGGGTGGCGGTGGGTTCCACCCTGGTCCCCGGGACGCATGGGGCCATGAAGCGGCACCTCGCGAGTGCCCCCAACCTGTGGCGATCCCTCGAAGCGCACCCCGAGGTCGGCCCCTGGGCGTCGTGGGTGCTGGAAGCCGAGCCCCAGGGGGCCCTTCACGAGCAGCTGGCTGCGGACTTGCTTTGCTTCCTGGCTCGGGAATCCACGGCGCTCGAGGCGCACCCGGATCTCGTTGCGCTCGAGGCCCTGCGGGTGTCACACGCGGAGGCCATGCAGGGTGCGGAGCCCCAGCGGGAGCGGCGGAGCTTGGGGGGAGGGGGGCGATAAGGGCCAGGCTCCTATCGCGGTCCGCCGCGGAAGATGAAGGCGGGGCCGGTGCTCCAGGCCCCGATGAGCAGGTCGTCGTAGCCGTCGCCATACCCCGGGCGAATCGTGGTGGCGCTGTGACTTCGAACGTGGCCTACGTTCTAGGGCACGTCCGTCTGGCCGGAGTCGTTCAGGCCCCAGCACACGATCTGCATGCCGTCGGCTTTGTCGCGGTACACGGAGCAGGCGTGGGCGCCGGAGATGGACGTGTCCACGCCTTGGTACACCGGCCCCTTGGGCGGCGTGGTCTGGCCGTCGGTGCCCAGGCCCCAGCAGACGACCGCGTCGTTGTCGGCGCCGCAGGTGAACTGCTTGCCGGCGTCGAGGATGGCGTAGCGGGTGCCGATGGGGGTGCTCTGGCCTTCGGTGTCGCTACCCCAGCACACGGCGCGGCCATCGGTGTTCATGCCGCAGCTGTGGTCGGCGCCCGCAGTGATGCTAGCGAAGAAGGTCTTGGCTGGCGGGGTGGTGTCGCCGTCGCGGTCCAAACCCCAGCACTCCACGGCTCCGTCCAGGGTGCGGCCGCAGCTGTGGGTGTCGCCCAGGGCGAACTCCACGAAGTCGGAGCCCTTGGGCAGGGTGGCCTGGCCGGAATCGTCGCGGCCCCAGCAGGCTTGCCCACCCGCGGCCAGGGTGGCACAGCCGTGGTTTGCGCCCAACCAGATGGCCGACGCCTCGAGGGGCGGGGCGTCCAGCTGGCCGTGGAAGTTGTCGCCCCAACATTCGATGCGGCCGGCGCCGTCGAGGCCGCAGGTGTGGCTGGTCCCTGCGGCGATTGCGGTGTAGATGCCGTCGGCCGGGACGTCGGTCTGGCCGTCGGTAGCGGCGCCCCAACAGACCGCCTCGCTTTCTGTGGTGAGGGCACAGGTGTGGCGGCCGCCCACGGAGACCTGCGAGTACTCGACGTCCGTGGGTGGATCGCCCGTGTCGTCGGTGTCGTCGGTGTCGTCCGGGATGTCGGTGTCGTCGATGCCGGTCTCGGGGCCCGTGTCGATGGGCCCGGTGTCGTCACCGGGACCGCAGGGTTCGTCGGTGAGCACGAAGGTGCAGGCGATGGGGCCCGCCACGAGCAGGAAAGCGGCGAGGCTGGAAAACACGGTGGTGGAAGTGCGCATGACTAGAACCCCATTCCGACGCCGAGGCCCAGGTCTACCAGCGGTTGGCCGACATACCCTGCCCTCAGGGCGCCCATTGCGGAGATTCGACGGGAGATAGGGAGGCCGGCGCGGGCCACCGCGACACCACCCAGGTGGACAGCGCTGTAGGCGCCCCCGCATTCCTTTGTGTAGCTGTCGAACGCGGTGAGGAACTCAGCGCCGACGGAGACGGGCCCCAGCTCGTAGGCGACGCCCAGGCCCATGGGCATGAGCACGCCACCGCGGCTGAACATGGGGAGCCCCACGCCCAGATCGAGCAGCGCCTCGAGCTTCATGGGCAGCTCGAGGTTGACATGAAGGCGCGCCGAGATGCCCGCGCCACCTACCAAGCCTGCCCCGACGAGGACACCGACCGTCAAGGGGGGCTCGCCTGCCAGCCAGCTGCCGTCCCAGGACTGCTTGCGGACGCTCATGGACATGCCGCGCACGCCGCCGGGTACGTGACCTTGGTCGGTCTCGACACGCTCGCCCCGGGTGACCAGCACGG
>CAZVHW010000266.1:4005-10038 GCA_964626835.1 uncultured Enterobacterales bacterium | reverse complement strand
CAGGCGGAGCCCTGCCGACCCGTGGTTCTCTCCGCACCGATGCAGCTGCGGGACGCTCCTTGCCACGCCGTCTGCACCCCATGCCGCCTCCTCGAGATCGAGGTCGGCATCGACTTTCCCCATCCCGATCTGCGCCAGCGTCGCATGTCGTGGTCCTTCGGATCCATCAGCTTCGACGAAGAGATCGCTTGGGCGCGGACCTTCGCCTTGCAGGAACAGGTCGAGGACATGCGGCGTGCCGGCCTGGCGCGGGGCGGCAGTCTCGACAACGCCTTGGTGCTCGGGCCGGCGGGGGTGATCAATCCCGGGGGCATGCGGGGAGCCGATGAACCCGTCCGGCATAAAATCCTCGACCTGCTGGGAGACCTGGCCCTGCTGGATCGCCCCCTGCGGGCACGAGTGCGCGTCGAGCAACCGGGCCACCGCTTCAACCTCGCCCTGGTGCGCGCCATCCTGGCCGCCGTCCAGGAGAGCGAATGACCCTTCACCGGGCGCGCACCCTCGACGGGAGTCGATTCGACCTGCCCGCGGGGCGGCCGCCATGGCCCTGCTCCGAGCTCGAGTCCTGGGCGGGTCGGGCGTTCCTCCTGCCTATGGGTGATGCCCGCTTGCAGGCGCTGTTCGAGGGCCGAGCACCGGTCAGCCGTCCCCTGCACAACCTGGTGGGCGCGGCAGAGCTCTGGGAGCACGATCCGGAGTGGATGGACTGGCTTCACCCCGACAGCCCCGCCCACGATCAGAAGCTCCTCGAGCGTGACCTCTACCTACATCACTGGCAGGGCTGGTTCGACAGCGCGGACAGGGTGCTCGATCTGGGGGCGGGCGCTGGGCGCTTCACCCAGTGGTTGCTCGCTCATGGCGCCGAGGTCGAGGCCGTGGATCCCGATCTCCGCAGCCTCTGGCGCATCCTGAACCACGTGGCTGGGGGCCCTGGGCGGCTCGACCTGCACTGGTCTACCGGCGAAAACCTGCCCGCCATTCCTCCGGTCGACCTCGCCCTGGCGGTCGAAGTGCTCAACTACGTCGAGGATCCAGCCCAGGTGCTCGCCAACATCGCCCGGGTGCTTCGGCCTGGGGGCGTGCTGCTGCTGTCGGTCGAGGCGAAGTACGGCTGGGCGGCTTCCCTCGACGCGGGCGCCGGTTCTCTGGCGGCGCTCTTCGAGGATGGCCCTGTCTTCCTCGAGCGGGACCGCTTCGTGCGCACCTTCGGCGACGACGACCTGAGGGCCCTGCTGTCCGGGTGGGAGGTCCTCGATTTGATCCCCACCCACTACGCCACCTCGGGCCCCTTCGAGACGGCGGCGGGTGCTACCACCCTCGAAGAGCTGCTCCCGTGGGAGCGTCGTTGCCGCGAGCATTCGCTCACCGCTCCCTGGAACCGCGCCTGGACCGTGGCGGCCAGGAGACCCTGATGCGCGTCGCCATCGTCCAGCCTCCACGTCGGTACTGGCCGTACGTCAGCGAGGGCGACAACTACATGCTGCCCCAGGCCATGCCGGCCTTGGCGGCGGTGCTCCGGGCTGCCGGCCACGAGGTCTTCGTGGTGGACTGCCTGCCCATCCACATGGGTTGGCGGTCGCTGGCCGAGCACCTGCGCAAGCTCGATCCCGACGTCGTCGGGTGCGGCGAGAACCACGCTCTGTGGGCCAGCGAGGCGCTGCGTTTCTTCGCGCTGTGCCGCGACGTGGTGCCTCGGGCGATCACGGTGGCGGGGGGCGCGCACTTCACCAACCTCTGGCACCGCTACCTCGGGTTGCCAGCGGGTGAAGAGCACCCTCAGGGCCTCGCCCCCCCAGCCCAGCCGCCAGCCGCTGATATCGACGTGGTGGTCATTGGAGAGGGAGAGATCACCTTCCGCGATCTCTGCGACGAGCTGTCCCAAGCCCAGCCCGACCTGTCCAAGGTCGCCGGCATCGTCTATCGCCAAGACGACTCGACCGTGCGGACCGCTGCCCGGCCACTGGTGCACGACCTCGATGAGCTTCCCCTGCCCGCCTACGACCTGGTGCCCATGTCCCTGTACGGCACCAGCCGCTACCTCTTCAGCCCCCAAGCCACCACCATCCACCACAGCCGCGGGTGCACGTCCCAGTGCAGCTTCTGCGCGTGGTGGACCACGATGGCCGACCGCAGCTACGACGGCGCGGGCCGTCCCGTCCTGAAGGCTCGCTGGCGCACCAAGAGCCCCGAACGAAGCTTCGAGGAGCTGGAGCTGCTGTACCGGCGCTACGACCGCCAGGCCTTCGTTTGGGTGGACGAGAGCTGGAACATCTCGGCCAGCTTCGGCGACGCGTTCGCGGATCTGGTGCTCGCCTCGGACTTGAAGCCCCGCTGGATGGCTTTCTTCAGGGCCGACGGCGTGGTGCGGGACGAGAAGCTGGGTGTGCTGGAGAAGCTGGTCCGTGCGGGGCTGTCCCACGTGCTCATCGGCGTGGAGCGGGCCGAGGACGCTACCCTCGAAGACATGAACAAGCGCTTCTACCTGGGCGGCGTCGCCGAGCAGGCCCTGCGCATCTTCAAGACCCGATACCCCCAGGTGTTCCTCCAGGGCACCTTCATCGTGGGGGTCAAGGACGAGACGCCGGACTCCATGGAGCGTCAGGCTGCCCTCGCTCGGCGCCTGGACATCGACTTCCCGGCCTTCCACCCCATCACCCCCGTGCCGGGCACGCCCATCTACGACCAGGCCATCCGCGAGGGGAAGATCACCGAGGAGATGTTCGACGACTTCGACTGGCTCACGCCGGTGCTCGAGTCCGACTTCATGACCCGTGACGAGATCGCGGACGCCATGCACCGCATGAACGCCACCTTCGTCAACCCCCGCTGGCTGGCCCGAGGGCTGTGCTCGCGTACACGCTACAAGCGGGACATGTACGTGTGGTTTTCGCTGGTGTCGGCCCGCATGGCCTGGGACATGGCGCGTCAGCGGATCAACCCGTTCAGGGTCGAGCACTACCAACGGCTGATCACGCCGGACTGGTACGAGGACTAGGGTTCGGCAAGTCGATGTTGACCTGCAGCCCGCCGTCCGGAGGGCTGACCGCGCGGATTCGGCCCCCGTGAGCCTCGACGATCTGGCGCACCAGCATCAGGCCGAGGCCCAGGCCGCCGGTGGCGCGACTGCGGCTCTGTTCGCCGCGGAAGAACGGCTCGAACAGCTGGGGGAGGTCTTCGGCGGGGACACCGGGGCCGTCGTCCGCCACGGTGATGCGGGTCCACGGATTGCCGAACGTCTCGCCGGTCCAGTGGCTGGCGGCGATGGTCACCTGCGCGCTCGATGGCGTGTAGCGCGCGATGTTGGTGAGCAGGTTCTCGAGGACCCTGACCATGCGCACACGGTCCACCTCCACCTCGAGGGTGCGTTCGATGTCCAGCTGCACCTGGCGATCTCCCAGGTCCGTGGCCGTCAGGGCCTGGCCCACCAGGTCTCGAACTGCGAGCCGCTCGCGAGCTAGTGCGATGGCCCCCTCTTCCATGCGAGCGGACTCCAACAGCTCGCCCACCAACCCGTCTATGTTGGTGATCTCCGCCTCGATGGCGGTCAACCTGGCGGGATCGGCGCCTCCGTCCCGCATCAACTCGGTGAGCAGGCGCATGCGCGCCAGGGGCGTGCGAAGCTCGTGGGACACGCCCGCCACCAGCCGGCGCTGGCCGCGCACCATTCCGGAGACCCGCTCGGCCATGCGGTTGAAGGTGGCCCCGATGCGGCCGGCTTCGTCTCGGCCCTCGGGCACGCGCACGTCCAGGTCACCCTGGGCCACCCGGTCCATGGCGCGACTGGTGTCGCGTAGGGGGCCGAGCACCCAGCCACTGACCACCGCGGCCCCGGCCAGCACCAGCAGGCTCAAGATGGGAAAACCCCAACCAACGCGCCGTCTGGGACTCTCGATGTCTACCGGCCAGCTCAAGGACATGCCCCAGACGGGGAGGCCCTTGGTGGAGACGTAGAGCGGAAGGGCCGGCCGCTTGCTGATCCAGATCTCGCGGCGGCGCTCGCGGAGCACTCTGTAGGCGCTGCTGGCCTCGGGCCGCTTGACCACCGGGTCGATGTCTACCCCTAGCTCCTGGGACAGCTGCCAGGCGCGCCCCGCAGGATCCGGGGCCGCCTCGACCACGCGGGCCAGGTACACCGCCGTGTCCACCCGCTCGCTGCTCAGGGCTTCTACCAGTGGATAGAGAGCGAGGCGCCCGGCGAGGAACCAGGTGGCCAGGAACGTGAGGAGGAGCAGCCCCCCCAAGGCAGCCAAGACGCGCAGGCGGTGGGTCATGGTGAGCAGGCCGCTAGGCGCGTTCCGACAGGGAGCCCGAGGGGACCATGTAGCCCACTCCGCGCACGGTCTTGATGCGCTGCGGGCGGCGGGGATCGTCCCCCAGCTTGCGGCGGAGGTGGCTGACGTGCACGTCCACCGAGCGCTCGAACGCCGCCCAGTTCGGACCCCGCGCGAGCTCCATGAGCCGCTCGCGGGGTACGACACGCCCCGCGGCGGCGACCAGTACGCGCAGCAGCTCGAACTCGGTCGTGGTCAGCTCGACCGGCTGCCCGTCCACCCGTACGTCACGTCGCTCGGGATCGAGTCGGATGCCCGCGGCGCTGACCACCTCGCTGGGCTTGGGGGCGCCTCCACGGCGGCGGAGCACCGCGTGGATACGGGCCAGCAGCTCGCGGGGATTGAAGGGCTTTGGGAGATAGTCGTCGGCCCCGAGCTCCAGGCCCACGATGCGGTCCATTTCGTCGCCGCGGGCGGTCAGCATGATCACCGGTATGTTGCCCTCCGCGCGGATTTCGCGGCAGACCTCGAACCCGTCCTTGCCGGGCATCATCACGTCCAGGATCACCAGGTCCACACCGCCCCCCCGCAGGCGTGCCAGCCCGCTGTCACCCTCCGGGGCGGTGAGCACGGCCAAGCCGCGGGCCTGCAGATACTCCGCCAGTAGGCTGGTGATGCCGGGATCGTCGTCGATGACCAGGACGGTGTGCATGGGGTCTCCGTGGCGGGGCTACTGGGACCAGGCGTCCAGCCAAGCCTCGCGGCGCGCTTCGAGCTTCTCTACCCTCTCGGCGATGGCGCTGCGTTGCTCGGGCGTGAGGGTGGCCTGGAACTCGATCACCTCGTTCAGCATGCAGTGGGCGGCCTCTCGCCGGGCTTCGAGCTGTTCCTCTACCTGGGCGTGCAGCGCTTCGGATGCGGGATCTTCCGCCGACACCGCCGCCACGAGGAGTTCGAGGGTGGTGTCGGTCTGGGCTTGTCTGGCGGTGGCGCAGTTCGAGCGGATGTCGGCGACCATCTGCAGCCATTCCCGACGTTGCTCGGTGTCGAGATCCAGATCCTCGGCCAGGGTTCCCCATGATCGGCCCGTGCCCGGGCCACGGCTGCTCGCCGTTGCTCCAGACAGGCTCCGCTGTCCCCGATTGACGCCTCTCGCTGCGGCGCGTGCCCGTCGTGTGGCCTTGGCGCGGGGGGCTCCCTGGAGCGGCCCGGGGGGGGCTGCGGCCGTGTCCCCTGGCCCCGAGGTGCCGGTAGCGGTGGGTGTGGCGACGGCCTGACGATTCGCGAGGGTGTAGCCCACCACCGTTCCGGCGCTGCCCGCGACGGTGAAGCCGAAGGCCAAGAGCATGGCCTGGAGCTTCGAGTCCATGGGATCTCCTGGTTGGAGTCTGGTTCATTGTAGGTAGCCTACGTGAGCCCGTCATGGGTGCGGCCCGAAGCTCTGTCACGTTCCGTGAAGCTTTGTTAAGGCGCTGCCCCGTCAGACCCCGTGGAGCCCATGGCCCTCGCACTGTTCGACCTGGACCGAACCGCCATCTCGGTCAACTCCGCCACCCTGTGGGTGCGCCGGCAGTGGCGCGAGGACAGGCTGTCCGCGAGCAACCTGGTCATGGCCGGCTGGTGGCTCTCGCTGTATCGGCTGGGCGTGATGCGCGTGGACAACGCGCTGCACCAGGCGGTGGCTTCCTTGGATGGTCAGTCCGAGGCCGAGCTCGAGCATCGCACGGGCGTGTTTTGGCGCGAGGAGTGCCTGCACGCGGTG
>CAZVHW010000266.1:0-3995 GCA_964626835.1 uncultured Enterobacterales bacterium | reverse complement strand
CCATCGAGCGTCACCGGGCCGAGGGGCACCGCGTGGTCCTCTGCACGTCCTCCAGCCCCTGGATCTCGAAGCTCGCCGTTGTGGAGCTCGGCCTGGACGACTACCTGTGCACCGAGATCGAGGCGGTGGACGGGGTGCTCACGGGCCTGATCCGCGGCACCCCAAACTTTGGTGAGGGCAAGCTGGTCAACCTGGAGCGATACGCAGGTGAACGCGGCATCGACCTCGAAGATGTCTGGTTCTACACCGACAGCGCGGCCGATCTGCCCCTGATGCTGGCGGTGGGCCACCCGGTCTGCATCGCCCCGGATCCTCGGCTGGCGCGCGAGGCTCGTCGTAGGGGTTGGCCGGTGGAGCGCTGGGACTAGCGTTCGAGGGCTTGCAGAACCTCGCGCACCGTGCGGACCGGTTGGAGCTTCACCCCGGGGACCTTTTCGCGTGCGGCGGCGGCGGGCACGAGGGCGCGGGTGAAGCCGTTGCGTTGGAGCTCAGCCAGGCGCAGGGCTGGGAAGGTGACCGAGCGGACCTCGCCGGTGAGCCCAACCTCTCCGAACAGGGCCAGGTCGGGGGGCACCGGTTGGTCGCGGAGGGAGGACGCCACGGCGGCCAGGATGCCGAGATCGGCCGCGGGTTCGTTGAGGCGCACCCCCCCGGCGGCGCTGACGTAGACGTCGCGTTCCGACAACGGAAGGCCCGCCTTTTCGAGCACGGCCAGCAGGAGGTTCACCCGGGCTCGCTCGACCCCCAGGGCGTGGCGCGCCGGGGTGCTGGGGCCCGCCGCGCCGACCAGGGCCTGGACCTCGCAGAGCAGGGGGCGGCTGCCTTCCATGGCGACCACCACCGCGGTGCCCGCGGCGTCGCGGTCGCGCTCCGCCAGCAGACGGGCGGAGGCGTCGGGCACTTCCACCAGGCCGTCGTCACCCATCTCGAACAGGCCCAGCTCGCCGGTGGCGCCGAAGCGGTTCTTGACCGCTCGGAGCACGCGCAGGGGGCTGCGGCCATCGCACTCGAAGTAGATGACCGTGTCCACCAGGTGCTCGAGCAGCTTGGGGCCGGCGATGTTGCCTTCGCGGGTGACGTGGCCGACCAGCACCGTGGCCACGTCGCTGCCCTTGGCGATGCCCATGGCGCGGTCGGCGGTGGCGCGCACCTGGGAGGGGGAGCCGGGCAGGCTGTCGATGGATGGTTCGCGCATGACCTGGACCGAGTCGAGCACCAGGAAGCGGGGGCGCACCTGGCGCACTGCGTCTTGTACGAGCTCGAGATCGGTCTCGGACAGCAGGTACAGCGACTCGCCGCTGATGCCAAGCCGGTCGGCCCGGAGCCGGATCTGGCGTGCGGATTCTTCGCCCGAGACGTACAACACGGGGAGACCGCGCCGCGCGAGGCGGGCCAGCGCCGTGAGCAGCAGGGTGGACTTGCCCACGCCGGGATCGCCCCCGATCAGGGACAGAGACCCCGAGACAAGCCCGCCCCCCAGCACGCGGTCGAGCTCGCCGATGCCCGTACCCAGGCGTACCTCGCCCCCGTCGCCCAGGGCCACTTCGGAGATGGGGAGGGGTTTGGCCCGCGGGGCCTTGCTGCGGGACCTGCCGCCGCTTCTTTTTGCGACCTGGACCTGCTCGAGGCTGTTCCAGGACTTGCAGGATGGGCACTGACCAAACCAGGAGGGGTGCTCGGACTGGCAGGCGCTGCAGAGGTAGTGGGTGCGGATCTTGGCCATGGTGTGGCACAGCTAGGCCCCGGTACGCGTGTCGGCAAGCCCAGAGGCGGTCTGATACTGTCCGGCGGACAATTCCTGTCCCTTTTCCCGGTGCCCCATCTCGACACAGGCCCCCCAGTCTCCCTGGATTCGATCCGCTGCGGTCGGTGCCGCAGGCGGCGTCGGGCTGGTATGCATGGAGCTGGGGCTCTGTTTGGTGCGGCCCGCAGCTGGGTCCGCGGTCCTGTTCGTGGACGTGCTGCTGGCACTGGCGCTGGCGGTCGGACTCGGCGCGCTGTCCGGGCTTCTGGCCCGCCTGCTGTGGCGCCGAGCTCCCGTCACCGTGGCCTTGGTGCCCCTGGCCGCTCTGCTTGCACCCCAGCTGCTGCGGCCATTCGACCTGGACTACGTCTGGGACCCGGTGTTGTCCGGGATCCTGGTCCTCCTCGCCTGGCTGCTCCCCCGGGCCTTGGGTACCCTGTCCGCCGCGGCCCTGCTCGCCGTTCCCGTGGCGGTGTCCCTGGGCCTTGACCGAGGAATCGGTGAGATCGAACGGGTGGAGCGAGCGGATCCGGCAGCCCCAGACGTTCTCCTGATCACCGTCGACACCCTGCGAGCCGACACGGAGCTCGAGCTGCCAGCCACCGGGGGATGGCTGGTCTACGAGCAGGCCGTCAGCGCCTCACCCTGGACCTTGCCCGCCATGATCAGCATCTTCTCGGGTCGGCCCGTGCGAGAGCACCTGGGTGGGCTGCCCGCGGAGCGAGGCGCTGGATACACCGTGCCCAGAGGATCTGAGGGCTGGCTACCCTCTCGCTTTGCCGAGCGCGGCTACGAAACGGCAGCCTTCACCAGCAACCCCTACCTGAGCCGCGCGTTCGGCTTCGATCGCGGCTTTCACCTCTTCGTCCACGCAGACGCCTTCCGCGAGCCCTTCCTGGTGCGCCGGGCGTGGGAGCGGCTGGCCCTTCAGCTCACCGGGCGGCTGGAGCGCCTTCGTCGGGAACGGGACGAACGGGTCGTGCGAGCGGCGCAGGCTTGGCTCGCGGAAGAAAACGAAGGGCCACGTTTCACCTGGGTTCACCTGCTGGCACCCCACGAGTACCCCCGAGATGTCGCGGAGCCCGTGCCGGATTGGTCCCCCTACACCGAGAACCCCGAAGCCCTGCGTGGTGCGTATGCAGCCAACGTGCGTGCCACCCAGGCCCGGGTCGAGCGGCTGGTGGAAGCCGTGGACCCAACCCTGACGTTGATCGTCTTCACCGCCGACCACGGCGAGCAGCTGGGAGAGACGGGTGTGTTCGGCCACGGGCTGGAGCTGGGCGACCGAGAGCTGCGGGTACCTTTGGCGGTCATGGGCCCCGGGGTCGAGACCGGCACGGTCCACGAGCAGGTGGCCACGGCGGACCTGGCAGCGCTGTTGCTTGGCCTCGTCGAGCATGGAGGAGCCGAGCTGCCCATCCACGATGAGCTGGCTGTCGGTGGGTTGCGCCGGCGGGGGAGGGGGCAGGCGTTCGCGGAGAGGATCGCCGATGGGGGAGGGGAGTACACAGACGACCACGGCGCCGAGCGTGCGCTCGAGCGTTCGGAGGTGCTTGTGCCCGACGCGGACACACGGCGCGCGCTGCAGGCGCTGGGGTATGTGGAGTAGGGCAGGAGGGGGAACTGAGGCGGGAGAAAGGGGCATGTGGGGCGGTGGTTGGCGGTCAGGACGTCGCTGACGGTCCATGGTCGTCCCGAAACGGGGGTGCCCGTCGCTCAGGATCCCACAGCGAGGGTGGCAATCAGAGCGCCGATGAGGGCACGACGCAGATCGATGGCTGCGCCAAGACTCGACGTTCCGCGCGCGGAGAGGGCACCCTTGGCGCTGTCGACGCCAAGACTCGACGTTCCGCGCGCGGAGAGGGCACCCTTGGCGCTGTCGACGCCAACACTCGACGTTCCGCGCGCGGAGAGGGCACCCTTGGCGTTTGGGAGGGCGGCTGCACTTTGTCCCTCGAAGCTGTGGGGTCCTGTGAGTGGAGCCAGCTAGGCGACTGGCAGCAATGCCCTCGGTACCCCGGGGTGGGGGCGAGGGTCGGTGATCGTCGAGTGTCAAGCGCGGCATCGAGATCGGGGAATAGGGGTCAGGGGGAATAGGGGTCAGGTCGGTACTATTACTATTACCTCCATCATCCGCCTTTATCGCCACTAGTCAGCCGCACAGCCTGCGGTGGGTAGCGCGAGATAGGCCGCGAAGGGCGGGTCTCTCCACACACCCAGCCTCCTTGCGCAACCCTGACTCGATTTGCGG
>CAZVHW010000265.1:0-10039 GCA_964626835.1 uncultured Enterobacterales bacterium | reverse complement strand
CCTCGAAGCTCGCCATCAGGTGCCGAATGAGCTCGTTGTCGAAGTCCTCGCCGCCCAGGAAGGTGTCGCCGTTCGTCGCCTTGACCAGGAATACGCCGTTGTCCAGCTCGAGAATCGAGATGTCGAAGGTGCCACCGCCGAGGTCGTAGACCGCTACGCGTTGGTTGAGAGTACGCCCCAAGCCGTACGCCAGGGCGGCCGCGGTGGGCTCGTTGAGGATGCGCAGCACCTTGAGGCCCGCGAGGCGTCCCGCGGTGCGCACGGCCTGTCGCTGGCGACCGTTGAAGTAGGCGGGGACCGTGATGACGGCGTGTTCCACGTCGGCGCCGAGCGCGCCCTCGGCGAAGTCCTTGATCCGCAGCAGGATGGCTGCCGAGATCTGCTCGAGGGTGAAGACCTGGTTGTTGACCTTGATGAGCACTTCGGAGGATTCACCCTCCATCAGCTCGTAGGTGAAGACCTGCCGGATCTTTTCGATGGTCTTGGAGTGGAAGTTGCGGCCGATGAGCCGCTTGGCACCCATGACCGTATGCTGCGGGTTGAGCTGCGCTTGGCGCTTGGCTTCCTGACCCACCAGCTCGCGGCCCTGCTCGTCGATGGCAAAGATGGAGGGAACCGTAGTGGCGCCGGTGGGGGAGGTGATAATGCGCGCACGACCCCCCTCGATGATCGCGGCACACGAGTTCGTGGTGCCCAGGTCGATTCCGATGGCCTTGCCCATCAGCCTTCCTTAACTCGCATGGATGTGGCGCGATCGTGCTGTTTTCTAACAAACAAAGGATCCTCCAGCCAATGATGACCGCATCATCGGTAGACTAGGTGCAGCTGACAGCCCCCGTCGGTAGGGGATAGTCTTCTCTCGCGAACACAGGAGATCTCATGGGTGATCGCGGCTTGCGCAATCTCACGAACCTCGCCAGACGCTTCAAGGGCGCCATCGACCAAGAGCGCGAGGCAAAGCGCATCGCCGAGGAACAGGCCGGCCTCGAACGACAACGTCTGCAAGCGGCGCGCGTGGAGCTGATGGACGCGCTTCGAGCCTTCGGAGAAGCGGTGGATCACTTCGCGGTCGAGCGACGCGAGGGCTGGCTGGAGTTCCGCTACGAGCAACGGGCGCTGCGCTTCGAAGAAGCTGGTGAGCGGAGCAAGATCAGGGTCAGCTCCGAGCAACTCGAGGGTGATCACCGCATCTTCCACGAAGAAGCCATGGACCGATGGATCTGGTCTCGGGAGGACCGCTACGGCCGCGAGCATCGCGAGATGCTCTTCGAGACCGGCCTCGAGAAGCTCGTCGCCGCGGTCTTCGAGGTCGCCCCCCTCGACGAGGCCTACGTCCCCTCCGCCCCGCTCGAAGACGGCGACCCCGAAAGCGAGGGCGACCAGCCCGAAGCCGTCCCGTTCCCTCCCAAGACCCTCTAGATCTGGACGATGATCTTGCCGTCGGTGCGCAGGCAGCTGCGCTCGAGGGCCGGGACGACGTCGTCGAAGGGCATCCGGGCGGTGATCATGGGGGAGGGGTCCATGATGCCGCGCTCGAGCAGGCGGATGATGCCGGGGAAACAGCCTCCGCCAGCGTGGCCGCGGGCACCCGTGACGCTCGAAGCCAGGCTCATGAGCACGTCGAGCTGGACGTGAGGTTTCAAGCCGGTACGGCCCAGGTAGACCATCTTTCCTGCGGGTGCGAAGCCCTTCTCGATCTCGGGCATGGTGGCGTGGGCGGCGCCGGCGGCCTCGATCTGCATGTCGGCACCCCAGCCGCCGCTGATTTCACGCACGACACGGGCGGGGGAGCTGCCCTGTGCTGCGAGCTCGCGTGGATCGTGGGCGACGTCGGCGCCGAGGGTCTCCGCCAGCCGGCAGCGCTCGGGGGAGATGTCGAAGGCGACGACGGTGGCCGCTCCCGCTACGCGCGCCAACATCACGGCGCCGAGTCCGATGGGTCCGCATCCGTAGACCGCGACGTGGCTGCCCGGGAGCATACCCCCCGCCGCCACGAACATGCCGTTGAAGGGGCATGCGAGGGGCTCGATGAGGGCGCCGAGGTCCAGCGCCAAGCGGGCATCGCCGCTTCGGTCGGCCAAGTCGTCGAGCACGAAGCAGTGCTTTTCGTGAGCCGTGATGTACTCCGCGTACGCTCCGGGTGCGGAGAACCCGACCATCTCCAGCCTGGGGCATTGATTGGGCAGGCCACGGCGGCAGGCTTCACACACACCGCAGTAGAGCATCCCTTCGCACGCTACGAGCTGGCCCGGTTGCAGGTCCCGAACACCCGAGCCGACCTCGACCACGGTTCCCGTGTACTCGTGGCCCAGGATGACCGGCAGGCTGGTGGGGCCGGAGAAGAGGATGTAGCCCTGCCCGTCGGTCTCGAGGCAGTGCGTGTCGCTTCCGCAGACCCCCACGGATCCAACGCGGATGAGTACGTCGTGGGGCCCCACGGTCGGGTCGGGCACCTCGCGCATTTCCAGCCGTGGATGACGCCAGACCTCGGAGGCCACGGTGGCCTTGCGGGTGCTCTCCTCGAGGGCGGTTGGTGTGTAGGGGGGGCGGGGATCCCAGTCTGCTTCCAGGACGAGGGCCTTCATGCGATCTCCGTGGCGGTCGCGGGAGAAACCTCTCGTACCCGTCCGGGGAGCGGATCACCACCTCTTTACGTCCTGGCTGCTAGGCTCCCCGCAGCGGTTCCAACCGCAGAAGAGTGACCTCTTGGATGGCGCGGTCGCTCGCCTTGGAGACGGTGAAACGCCAGCCTCCCCAGACCACGCGTTCACCGAGCTTGGGGATGTGTCCGAGCCGGGCGAGCATGAAGCCAGCGATCGTCTCGTAGTCACCCTCTGGTAGCTCCAGGCCCACCACCTCCTCGACCTGCTCCAATTCGGCGCGTCCGTCGCAGGACCAGCTTCGTTCGTCCAGGCGCTGGATGTTCACCGAGCCGCGATCGAACTCGTCCTCGATCTCGCCAACGATCTCCTCGAGGATGTCCTCGGTG
Organism: uncultured Enterobacterales bacterium; assembly: GCA_964626835.1. Classification (GTDB taxonomy): domain Bacteria; phylum Myxococcota_A; class UBA796; order UBA796; family JAFGLY01; genus CALDOK01. The sequence continues at coordinate 7,050 of CAZVHW010000265.1, read as the reverse complement.
GTGATAATGCCGGTGGCACCGCCGTACTCGTCCACCACGACGGCAAAGCGCTGGCGGTCGCTGCGTAGCTCTGCGAACAGCTCTTCGAGGCCCTTGGTTTCCGGTACGTAGGGGACCTTTCGCATGACGGTGGAGACCGCGGCGTCCAACCGGTCGGTGAAGAGAAGGTCCCGGTGGGCGACCAAGCCCTTGATGTTGTCCACCCGCCCCTCGAACACCGGTAGTCGCGACAGACCGGTGACCACCATCTTCTGAGCCGCCTCGCGCACCGTGGTGCTCTCGACGACAGCCTTGACCTCGATCAGCGGGACCATGGCCTCCCGCACCGATATGTCCGAGAACTCGAGGACCTTGCGGATCATCTCTCGTTCGTCTTCGTCGATGGAGCCCTTCTGCTCCGAGTCCACCAGCAGGCGCAGGTCTTCGCGGCTGACGCCTTGCTCGGGGATGGCTTCGTGTTCGCGCGCCAGGTGGAGCATGACGCGGTGGAATGCTCCCACTACCACCAGCCCCGGGGTGAACAACACAGCGGCCCAGGACAGCGGGCGGGCCACGATGGGAGCGAGCAAGTCGGCGTGGTGTTCGTAGATGCTCTTGGGGACCATCTCGGCCAAGATGAGCACCACCGGGGTGAGCAGCAGCGACGCCACGAGGGCGGGCTCCGGTAGGTCGAGGCCTGCGGCCATGGCCGTGGCGATGGTGGCTGCGCTGACGACGCAGAGGTTGGTACCGATGAGGCACGTACCGAGCACTCGCTCGGGGTGCTCGAGGAGCGAGAGAACCAGACGGGAACCCGGGTGACCCTTCTCGGCCTGGGACCTCAGCTTGAGGCGATCAGCGGAGACGATGGCCATCTCCGACCCCGAGAAGAAGCCTTCGAAGACGACGCAGGTCGCGATGGCGATGGCGGCGAGGAGGGGACTCACGCCGAGGTCTCCTCTTGGTCTTCTCCGCTGGCAGCTTCGACCTTGCGTACCCGCACCGTGCTGATGCGCCGCTCGGAGACCTCGATCACGTCGAGGGTGATGTCGCTCCATGATGCCCGCTGCCCGGGCGCCGGTAGCTCGCGGGTGAGGCTCAACACGAAGCCGCCAACGGTGGAGAAGTCCCCCTCGGGGACGGCCGTATCGGTCTGCTCGGCGAAGTCCTCGATGTCCATGGCGCCATCGACCAGCAAAGAGCCGTCCTTGTCCTGGCGGACTTCCTGGGTGTGCTCGTCGAACTCGTCTTGCAGCTCGCCCAGCAGCTCGCCCAGCAGGTCGTCGAGGGTCACCAGGCCCGCGGTGGAGCCGTGTTCGTCGACCACCAAGGCCATGTGGACCCGGTGCTTCCGGAACTCCTCGAGCAGCTCGTCGGCCCTCTTGAAGGTGGGGACGTAGTAGGGCGGGTGGAGTATTTGCCGAACCTGGCGCAGGTTGGGAGGGGGCCTGCCCAGGAAGCGCAGCAGGTCCTTTGCCATCAGGGTGCCCACGACGTTGTCCCGGTCGTGCAGGTAAACGGGGATGCGGCTCATGCCTTGTTCGTGAACCGTCGCGAGGATCTCGGACCAGGGTGACCGCAGGTCGAGCATGACCAGGTCGGCGCGCGGCGTCATGATGCGGCCCACCGGCAGATCGTCGAACTCGAAGACCGCGTGGATCAGCTCCTGCTCCGCAGGCTTGATGGACCCCTGTTCCCGGCCCATGTCGACGAGCGTGCGGAGCTCGTCCTCCCTCAAGCCTTCGGTGCGACCGAGGCTCGACACGCCGAAGGCCCGCGTGATGACCCTGGAGACGGTGACCACGACCCATCGGACCGGCGTGACGATCAGGTGGATGGCATACAGGGGGCGGCAGACGGTCAACGCCCACCGACGCGTGAATCGGATGGCCAGGCTCTTCGGCAGCACCTCGCCGAACAGCACCAACAGCGGCAGCACCAACACCACGTTGAGCCAAGGATGCCGGGGCGCCATGGCCACTACGATGGCCGCGGCCACGGACGCCAAGGTGACGTTTGCCAACTCGTTGCCCATGAGAATGGTCGCCAAGAGCCTGTCCGGCCGGGAGCGCAACCGGTCCAGGAGACGTCCCGTGGCGTCTTTTTCCTTGAGCACCTCCAGGTCGTAGTTCTGCAGTCCGAAGATGGCGGTTTCGGAGCTGGAGAAGAACGCCGAGAGGGCGAACAGGCATACCAGGAGGCCGAGCGAGGTGCCCAGTGATCCGGTGGCCGCGTCGTCGGCCGCACCCCCCAGTGCGCCCAAGCCTAGCAATATGAGTAACGGCTGTGACATCCAGGGCTACTCTACGACGGTGTGGGCCCTACGCCAAGTCGGACCTCGTCCGATCCGAGGCCTCGCGGGTCGGAGCCGTGGGAGCCGGCCCTGTAGCTGGAAGGGCTGCGGGGCGTCGCCTATTGTGGTGGTTCTTCGTCCTCTTCGGGTTCGTCGGTCCAGCGCTCGATGCTTTCCTCGCCGACCTCGAACACAACCAGGCTGCGCTCCACCTCGCCATCGTCGCTGAAGCGGATGCCCCCCGAGACGGAGTCGGGCAGCTCGACCGCAGCGAGCAGATCTCGCATCGCGCTGCGATGGGACGGGCCTTCGGCCACGGCCATGGCCACCATGCGCGCAGCGTCGTATCCCAGAGCATCGACCACACCGGGGTCTCGCTCGAATTCCTGTCGGAAGGAGGCCACGAAGGACTTGACGTGCAGGGCTTCGTCCTCGAGGTCGAATGCGTCGACCAGGATGCCTCCACGCACGTACTTGCCCCCGTCTACCGCCAAGGCGTCGTTGTGCCAGCCGTTCAGCCCCATCAGCAGCAAGGGAACGTCGTCTTTTCGGGGCTTGAACGCGCCGACGGCGAACTCCTCGTACGCCAGCGACGAGGCTACCAGCGGCACGCGTTGATAGGCGTCGGGGATGAAGATGGCTTCGTATTCCACCAGCGGGGGCAGCACGACCTTGTCCGGGTCCATGCCTCGTTCCTCCGCGTCTTCCTTGAGCTTGTGGAACTCCCAGGATCGGGCCTCGTAGTCCTTGGCGGCCAGCTCGGCTGCCGGCTTGCGGAAGTCCCCCAAGGTTGGATCGTAAAAGACCTGCTGCAGCACCTCGCCACCGCGCTGGGAGACCTCGGCGTTGAACGCCTCGGCCGCCAACTTCCCGTATGAGTTGTCCGGAGCGAGTATCGCAAATCGCTGGATCCCGAGCACCGACATGGCCTGCTCCACGAGCGCCTCGGTCTGCTGCGACGGTGTGAGGAAACCCCGGAATACGAAGGGGCGATCGGCTGTGAGACCCTCGGCCTGGGAGAGGCAGGTGAGGGGGACATGGAGGGCTTGGGCGACTTCGGACGCGACCGTGGCGTTTTCCTTGAGCAGGGGCCCGAGGATGGCCACCGCCCCGCTGTCGAGCACCAGCTGCTCGATCAGGTCGACCGTGTGTTCCGCGTCACCCTGCGTGTCCATGAAGACCAGACGCATGGGAGAACCGGCGTGGCGATTCGCCATCTCGATGACCCGCTTCAAGCGCTGGCCTGGCGGGGCGTAGGTGCCGGACAGCGGTAGCAGCACGCCCACCAAGTGGGCATCGATGGGATTGCCTGCGTCTACGCGGCGGATGACGTACTCGGCCTCGCGGGTGGACGGGGACTCGGGGAAGGTGGCCAGGAAGATCTCGGCAGAAGCGCGCGCGCTGTCGAGATCACCATCGTCCAGCGCGAGCCATGCCTGCTCGAGGGCCTGGTCGGCCTCGGCTTCCGGTGGGGGAGGCTGGTCCGGGTCTGCGTCCAGTCCGCCCGGCGTATAGACGCGCGCCATCGACTTGGTCACCCGCGCCAACACCAGGGGGTCGGCCGATTCTCGAGCGTAGGCCTGGGCCTTTGCCGCGTAGTTACGGATCTTCGAGGCCCGGTCACCTGACGCCGAAGCGTCGATAGCCAGCAGTCGGTAGCGGTCGGCGTCCATGCTGGGGGGAGCTCCGAGCGCTTCGAGCAGGGAGAGGGTGGCCAGCTGGTTGCCCGATGGGCGCTCCCCCCCATTGACCAGGGTGATTCCCATGGTGGCAGCTTGCCCCAGCAAGTGATCTGGGTAGTCCCGCTGCACGCTCAGGAAGTGCTCACGGGCGCCCCTCGTGTCGCTCATGAGCCTACGCTGCTCGCCTGCCTCGAGGGCTACCCAGGGCAGGAGCTCGCTCTTGGCATCGCCAGCCAGGTAGTCCTCGAGCAGCGCCACGGCGTCGAGGCGGTCCGTCTGGGCGATGGAACGTGCCTGCAGCACGATCATCGGCGTGGAGACTTCTTTTTGGCGCTTTGCGTCGGCCTGACCTGGCTGCATGAGCAGCGAGCAGAGCAGGATGGCGCAGATCAGCCGGGCCGGTAGGCGGACTAGGCAGCGGGGGAGAGCGATGGAGTTCATGGGGAGCTCACTTGGAGGTGCTCCCACGCCGCTGCTGGCGTAGGCGCTCGAGGTCGGCGCAGCGGGGGTGCTGTCGTTGCTCGAAGCTTCGGGAGAGGCGGTGGAGCGAGGCCCGCTGTTCGGGTGTGAGATGTTCGGGAACCTCGACTACGACACGCAGGTGGAGGTCGCCTCGGCGGCCACCACCGATGGGTGGGACGCCTCGTCCGGGCAGGCGCAGCTGCTTGCCGCTGGGGGTGCCTGCTGGCAGACGGACGGTCGTCTCGCCGCCGAGGAGGGGGACCTCGATGTCGGCGCCCAAGGCCGCGTCCGGGAAGGTGACCGGCAGGTCGCAGAGCAGGTCGGTGCCGCGCCTTCGGAAGAGCGGGTGCTCGCTGACGGCGATGACCACCAGCAGGTCACCGGCCGATCCGGTGCCAGCGGGTTCGTCGCCGCGACCGGCCAACTTGAGACGCTGGCCGTTTCCACAACCCGCGGGAATCTTGACCTCGAAACGCGCCTCGCTGCCGTGCTGGCCCTGGCCGCCACAGTCTTCGCAGCGCTCGGTGCTGATCCAACCGTGCCCATCGCAGCGCGGGCACTCACTGCGCAACCAGCGTCGGGTCTGGGACTTGCCGCTGCCGCCGCAGTCATCGCAGGATTGGCGACCTCGAGGCGCGGCGCCGGTGCCGTCGCAGCTGCGGCACCGGACCTGTCGGGGCATCTTGATGGTGGTCCGGGTTCCCGTAAGTACCTGCTCGAGTGACACCTCGACCCTTGCCTCCAGATCGCGACCGCGGCTGGGGCCGTTGCGCTTGCGGAACAGCCCGCCTAGCGCGCGGCCGACCATGGCGCTGACCTCTTCGGGGGTGGGAGGGCGGCCATCTCGGCGGTACAGGGGTCCGAGACGATCGTAGCGCTTGCGGGTCTTGGGGTCGGAGAGGGTCTCGTAGGCCTCGGCTACTTCCTTGAAGCGGCGCTCGGCGTCCACGTCGTCGGGGTTTCGGTCGGGGTGGTAGCGCAGGGCCAGGGCACGGAAGGCGCGCTTGAGATCCTGGGGAGTGGCGTCGCGGCGGACACCCAAGACCTCGTAGTAGTCTCGCTGTACCAACCGCTACTCCCGGAGAGCGAACGCGAGGCTTCAGGACCCCTGGGGGGACTAGAAGTCGTCCTCGAAGTCCTCGTCATCGTCGAGGAACTCGTCCTCGTCAGGCAGCATGTCGTCGTCGTCGAGCCATTCCTCGTCGCTCATGGACTGCGCCTCGGTCTGGGCCGAGGAGTAGATGCAGTGTGCCAGGAGCTGGGCAGACTTGGCGAGATCGTCGTGGAGGCGCTGCAGCTCGAGCAACGGTGCTTTTTCGATCCCGGTCTCGGCTTCGCGGATGGCGAGCTGGATTTCCTCGATGTCGTCGTCATCGAGCAGGTCACCGTACTCGTCCATTGAACGCCGGGTGGTGTAGATGAGGCCGTCCAACCGGTTTCGGGCCTCGACCGTGTCGTGGCGGATCTGGTCCTCGGCGCGGTACCGCTCGGCCTGGTTGATCATGCCCTCGACTTCGTTCTCGGTGAGGCCGGAGTCGGACACGATGCGCATGCTCTGGCGCTTGCCGGTGCCAAGGTCTTTCGCGCTGACGTTCATGATGCCGTTGGCGTCGAGCTCGAACGTGACCTGGATTTCGGGTAGACCACGGGGAGCTGGAGGCAAGCCGTGCAACTCGAGCCGGCCGAGGGACTTGTTGTCACCGGACATCTGGCGCTCGCCCTGGAGCACGTGGACCCGCACCATGTCCTGGTTGTCCTGGGCCGTCGTGAAGACATTGGACTTGCGGCAGGGGATGGTGGTGTTGCGGGGGATGATTGGCTCGAAGCCACCGCCCGCGGTCTCGATGCCCAGCGTCAGCGGCGTGACGTCGAGCAGCAGGATGTCTCGCACCTCGCCCTTGAGCACCGAACCCTGTAGGGCCGCGCCCATGGACACCCCTTCGTCGGGATTGATGTTGGTGTCGGGATCTTGCTTGAAGATCTCCCCGACCTTGCTGCGGACGGCGGGCATGCGGGTCATGCCGCCGACCAGGAGCACGGCGTCGAGATCGCCGACCCGCAGGTTGGCGTCGGAAACCGCGGCCCTGCAAGGGCCTTCGAGGCGCGCGACCAGGTCGCGAGTGAGCTGCTCGAAGGTCTTCCGCGTGATGGTCGTGGTGAGATGCAGCGGGCCTTCGTCCGTGGCCGTGATGAAGGGGAGGGAGATCTCCGTTTCGCTATCGGCCGATAGCTCGCACTTGGCTTTTTCGGCGCCTTCCTTGAGGCGCTGCATGGCCACCGGGTCGTCCCGGAGGTCGATACCGTTGACCTCCTGGAAGTCTTCGAGCAGGTACTCGACCAAGCGGTTGTCGAAGTCTTCGCCGCCCAAGAAGGTGTCCCCGTTGGTGGAGCGGACCTCGAAGACACCGGCGTCGAGCTCGAGGATGGAGACATCGAAGGTGCCACCGCCGAGGTCGAAGACCGCCACGCGCTCGTGTTGCTTGCGATCGTAGCCGTAGGCCAGGATGGCAGCGGTGGGCTCGTTGATGATCCGGAGGACCTCGAGACCTGCGATGCGGCCCGAGTCCTTCGTGGCCTGCCGCTGTGCGTCGTTGAAGTAGGCCGGGACGGTGATGACCGCCTGGGTGACGGTCT
>CAZVHW010000264.1:7498-10073 GCA_964626835.1 uncultured Enterobacterales bacterium | reverse complement strand
GGTCGGCTGGTTCCGTCATCTCGGGGGCTGCCCCGAGGCGAAAGACAGCCTCGAGGGGATTGCCCTGGCCCAGGTCGCCTTCCAGAAGGAGTGGGGCACCTACGTCAAGGCGGATCCACCTTTCGAGCGCGACGACCGGACTGGTCACGTGGGAGACCAACTCACCCGCACTGCCCTCGCAGGCGGTGGTCAAAACTGGATGCTCATGGGTTGGTGGCCGGACGGAGATCCGGATGAGCTGCACTGCAGCTACGCAGCCGTTCTGACCGATGGAGGCGATAACTTCCTCGCCTCCGCGCGCTGCGACTGCAACAGCGACGGCAGTCCGGATCACGAGTACTTCGTCACCAACGACGGCATCGTACAGGAGCGGGACTTGGAATAGGGAACAACACCCTCACCCCCAAAAACACCTGTGGCCGTCCACACCTGTGGTTCGACGGAAGTCGGTCCACGGCCGACATTGCCGGAGATTGGAGATTGGCGACTACTGCTGCCGATCGCCGCGTCGTTCTGGCGCTTGCCACCGTGACCAGGGCGCTGCTGCTGGATGGCGATACCCACGAGCAGGCGGTGCTCGAAGCCATCGTGGGCGGCGGTGCCGATCATGGCGTTCCAGCCCTCGATCTGCGCGTCGGTGGCCTCGAGATCGAAGAGGTCCGCACCAGCGATTCGAGAGAGGCAATCAGCGAGGTCGGCGGCTGGCTCGAGGGGCTCGGGACGGTGAGCGACCGAGTCGCGTTTGGGCACAGCCGTGCCCAAATGGCCAGAGCGGTCGCCTGGAGTAGGGCGGGGCATAGCCTCCGAGACCCGAGCCCCCGCGCTCCGAGACCCGCGCCCCCGCGCCCCGAGACCCGAAACCCCACGCTCCGAGACCCGAGACCCCGAGACCCGAGACCCGCGCTCCGAGACCCCGCGCTCCGAGACCCCGAGACCCCGAACACGCGAGCCGCAGCCGGCGATCCGGCCGCGGCCAACGAACCCTCCCGATCAGGCTTCGGCGACGACCACGGGCGCCGGTACGGCCGGCTCCATGGCCCCCATCACCGCAAGGTGCAGCCGCTCGGCCATCTCCGGCTTCTGCTTCAACATCAGCCGCAGGTTTTCGCGCCCCTGGCAGAGCCGGTCCTCTCCCCAGGACATCCAGGAACCCGCCTTGGACAGGACTTCCTGCTTCAACCCCATGTCGATGAGCTCGCACTCCCGCGAGATGCCCTCACCGAAGATGAGGTCGACCTCGACGTGCCGGAAGGGCGGCGCCAGCTTGTTCTTGACCACCTTGATCTTGGTGCGGTTGCCGATGATCTCGGTGCCTTTCTTGACCCCACCGATGCGCCGGATGTCCACCCGCACCGACGCGAAGTAGCGCAGGGCCCTGCCGCCGGACGTGGTCTCGTTGCTGCCAAACTGCACGCCGATCTTGTGTCGGACCTGGTTGATGAACAGCAGGATGGACTTCGACCGGGAGACGCAGGTGGCCAGCTTGCGCATGACCTTGGACATCAGGCGCGCCTGCAGTCCCACCTGGACGTCGTTCATGTTTCCCTCGAGCTCGGCCTGGGGCACCAGGGCGGCCACCGAGTCAACGACCACGAGCTCGACCGCGCCGGAGCGCACCAGCAGCTCGGCGATCTCGAGGGCCTGCTCTCCGCAGTCGGGTTGAGCGAGGAGGAGTTCGTCGACCTTGACCCCGAGCTTCTGGGCGTAGAGGGGATCGAGGGCATGCTCGGCGTCGATGAAGGCCGCCACGCCGCCGGCGGCCTGGACCGAGGCGATGGCGTGCAGGGCCAGCGTGGTCTTGCCGCTGGCTTCCGGGCCGTAGACCTCGACCAGGCGACCGCGGGGGTAGCCGCCGCAGCCCAGGGCCACGTCGAGGGAGAGGGAGCCAGTGGAGACGGTCTCCACCTCGAGGGCCTGGTCGGAGTCCATGCGCATGATCGCGCCCTTGCCGAAGTTGCGCTCGATGGCGCGGAAGGCGGCGTCCAGGGCTTCCTGACGGTGAGGATTGTCGAGTGCGAGGGTCATCGTGAGTTCCTTTTCGAGGATGATGGTTTGCATTGACCGCCGGCCACGACCCGGTCGCCCTCGGGGTGGTCCGCCGCCACCCCGTGTTCGGGCGGGGGCACCACGGTGAGGACGACCAGGTAGCGCCGGTCGGAGCGGGCCCCCGGAGGGGCGGGGAGCGTGAAGTCGAGGGGCGGGAGCCCAGAGCCGAGCCGGAGCTGACCGTCAGCCAGGTTCCACGGCCCGCGCGGGTGAGGGAGCAGCCAAGCCCGTACGGCCGCCCCTTCTCGCACGGGCTGCTCGAAGAGGGCCACCGGCAGGTCGCGAACCGTGCGGTCGTGCCATTCAACCACCGCCCACGAGCCCTCGATGCGGTCCACGACCCCCGGAACGGCGGCCACGCCGAACAGGGTGGTGAGCAGTAGCGGCTTCACGGGAGGGCTCCGACGACCTTCAGATCGGGGGCGGGCGGAAGCGGCGATGGATACCCGTGGGAGCCGTCGAGCAGCCCGACCTGGGCGCGGTACTGCAGCGCCTCGGCCAGGTGGTGGTGCTCGACCACCGCAGCCCC
>CAZVHW010000264.1:3687-7488 GCA_964626835.1 uncultured Enterobacterales bacterium | reverse complement strand
CCCCTCGAGATCCGCGATGGTACGAGCCACCTTGAGCAGGCGGGCGTGGGCCCGTCCCGAGAGCGAGTGGGACTCGATGAAGCGGTGCAGCAACGACACGGCCCGCGGCTGGGCCCGAGCCACCCGCCGCACCTGCTCGCCGCAGAGATCGGCGTTGCAGGTCAGCAGCCCCCCCTCGAAGCGCGCCGTCTGAATGGCGCGGGCGGCCACGACCCTGTCCCGCACACTGGCGGAGGCCTCACCGGGTGCGGTGCTGACCAACTCGTCGGCGCTGACGGGCAGCAACTCGACGTGCAGGTCGATGCGGTCCAGCAGCGGGCCGCTCAGGCGCCCCATGTAGCGGTGCACCTGCCCTTCGGAGCACCCACAGGGTCGCTTGGGGTGGCCAAGGTAGCCGCAGGGGCAGGGGTTGGCGGCCGCCACCAGGGAGAACGAAGCCGGAAACCGCGCCGTACCCCTGGCCCGAGCCAAGGTGACCACCCGATCCTCGAGGGGCCCCCGCAACAGCTCGAGCACGCTGCGGCTGAACTCGGGCAGTTCGTCCAAGAACAGCACGCCGTTGTGAGCGAGGCTGGCTTCACCAGGCCGAAGCCGAGCCGAGCCCAACATGCCCGCCGAAGTGATGCTGTGGTGAGGCGCCCGAAACGGCCGCGCCCCCATGAGCCCACTCCCCGCACGCCGCAGCCCCGCCACGCTGTGAACACGCGTGGTGTCCACCGCCTCCTCGAACGACATGCGAGGCAGGATGGTGGGCACCCGGGCGGCGAGCATGGTCTTCCCGCAGCCCGGCGGCCCGATCATCAGCAGGTTGTGCCCCCCAGCAGCCGCGATCTCCATCGCCCTGCGGGCCAGCAGCTGCCCCCTGACTTCCTCGAGATCTCTCTCGCTGCCAGGCGGCTCGGGCAAGGCAGGATCTGGCCTGGGCAGATCGGACTCACCGAGCAGGTGGGACAACACCTGCGGCAGGTCCGCCGCCGAACGCACGTCCAGGCCACGCACGATGGCGGCCTCGGACGCGCAACCCGCTGGCAGGATGAGCTGACGACAGCCGTCATCCCGCGCCATGAGCGCCAAGGCGAGGGCTCCGCGCACCGGACGTAGAGAACCCGACAGAGACAGCTCACCCGCCAGCACGCGACCCTCGAGGGCAGAGGCTGGAAGCTGGCCGTCTGCAGCCAGTACACCCACCGCGATGGGCAAGTCGAAGGCGGTGCCGTCCTTTCGCAGGTCGGCGGGGGCCAGGTTGATCACCACGCGCTTCTTGGGCCAGGGCCGGTCGACGGCTGCCACGGCGCTGCGCACGCGCTCGACGGATTCGCGCACGGCTCCGGCCGCGAGCCCGACAATCAAGACGGCGGGGAGGCGCCGCAGGATGTCCACCTCGACGCGGACTGGAATCCCCTCGACACCGAGCACTGCACCACTGGTCAACATCACGGACATGGACACCTCCTCGCCGTTCGTCCCCTGCCTCAAGCAACCACCGTGCCAACCCGACGATCCCGTCCAGCACGGGATCGGGGTGTCGAAAAACGTCGAAGATCGTCGAAAAGTCGACGCTTTTTCGACGATCTTCGACGCCAGGCGGACCGCAAGAGCCTCTCCGGTTCCAGCGTGGATTCCGATCCTCCCAGGATCTGTCCGGGGCGCCACCCCCACGGAGTCCTTGATGAGCCCGATCATCGAAAGTCCCGTGAAAGGAACGAACTGCCCCATTCGTCGTGTCTAAGAAACAGCGCGAATAAAAAATCGGCCAAACAGTCCCGATAAGTCAGACAGGAGGTGCCCTCATGGAACCCTGGATCGCCGAGCGCATCGAGCAAGAACGCCAGCGCCAGCGAGAAGGTACCCGCCTCCCTCTGTACATCGAGCCGCCGGCACCCTCCCGCGTGGACGACGAGCGGAACCACCAGCGCACCCCCGACGAACGCCGGGGCTGGTGCATCATCGACGACGCGGTAGACACGTCCATCGACACCGCCATCTGACCACGGCGTCCGACGGAACGTCCCGACCTCCCCAGGAGGAAGGTCGAGAACGAGCGACGAGCCGGATAGGCTGCGACCATGAGCAGCCTCCCCATCACCGTCATCGCCACGCTGGGCCCCTCCTCCTGTTCGCCGGCAGCCGTGGCCGCCCTGCGCGAGGCCGGTGCCGACCTGGTCCGCCTCAACGGCTCCCACCTGCGCCCTGGGCAGCTGCTCCAGTTGCTGGACATCGCTGGAAAGGGGGGCTTCCCACCCGAGCGCGTGGTGCTCGACCTTCAGGGCGGCAAGACCCGCCTGGGCTGGCTCGACAAACCGGTGCCCATGAGCGCTGGCCAGCGGATCCACTTGGTGCCCGCGGGCGCCGCGCCCCCCACCGCGGGCGTGCTTCCCGTGGATCGCCCGGCCTTCCTACGGGCGCTGTCGGCGGGCGACAGGCTGAGGGTCGACGACGGGCGCTTGGGACTGAAGGTGCTGGCGGTACACGGCACCCGAGTGACGGTCGAGGCCGAACAAGACGGCGAACTTCTCGCGCGAAAAGGCCTGGCCCGCATGGGAGAAGACCTCGACCTCGAGGTGCACGTGCTGCCGTCGGATCGCACTCTCTTGGACGCCGCCCTGGGCCGCGGTGTGCAGGCGCTGGCGGTGTCCTACGCACGCAATCCCGACCTGCTGCGCCTGGTGCGTCGCCATGCCCGCAACGCAGCACCCGACAGCGCGGTCCGGGTCTACGCCAAGATCGAACAGCCCGCCGCCATCGATGCCTGGAAGATGTTGGCGGACTCCGCTGACGCTCTGTGGCTCTGCCGCGGCGACCTGGGCGCCGAGGTGGGGCTGGAGCACCTACCGGCGCTGCAGCGTCGTCTGCTGTCCGAAGCGCTACCCGACACCCCGTTGTTCGTGGCTGGCCAAGTGCTGCACCACCTCACGGCGAGCCCCCGACCGACCCGCAGCGAAGCCTGCCACGTGGCCGATCTGGTGGTGGCCGGTGCGGCGGGCTTCGTCCTTTCGGATGAAACCGCCATGGGACCCCACGGACCGGCAGCGGTCCGGTGGATCAGAAAGCTGGCGGCGGCAGCGCACGGAGCGGGAGCGCCCAGCTAGCCACGACCGACCAGAGCGTGTCGCCCCGGACGTCGAAGTATTCTGGCGGATGGATAGCCCACACTCCCGAGGGCTTCACCCGGTTCGGATGGAGGCCAAGAAATCCTCGAGGTTCCCGACGGGCTCGCGGCTCTGGATTGCGCGACGTACGGCCCCCGCCAGGACGACGTCTCCGTACAGACAGCCGCCCACCAGTCGGCCACCTTGCGCGACCAGGCGCAGGTAGTGGGTTCCGTCACGCTCCTCGAAGATGCTGACGTCATCTCCGCTGGCGTTGACGTCGCCAACGCTGGCCACCGGGGTGTCGAGGATCTTGAGCATGGTCGCGGGAGGTGGCGCATCGAAGACAGCCTGACCCCCAGCGGCCACGGCACCCGCTACGCGGCCTTGATCCTGTGCCATGGGCCAGAGGCCGTACAGCCGGCCACGATGCTCCGCCACGTCGCCAGCCGCTAGCACGGCCGGGTGGGAGGAGGTCATGGCGTCGTCCACCACCACCCCACGGGCCACCTCGAGGCCAGCCCGAGCCGCCAGCTGCGCGTTGGGACGAACGCCGGTGGACAGCACCACCAGCTCGGCGGGCACCTCGACGCCGCTCACCAATGTCACGGCGTAGACGGTCTCGTCTCCGGCGATCTCGGCGACGCGCACGTCGCATCGCACCTCGACGCCGAGCTTGTCGAGGTGCTCCTCGAGCAAGGCACCGGCCGGC
>CAZVHW010000264.1:0-3677 GCA_964626835.1 uncultured Enterobacterales bacterium | reverse complement strand
AGCAACCAAGGCTGACCTTCGAAGACCGTGACCCGAGCGCCCTGGGACGCCAGCGCCACGGCGGTCTCGAGCCCCAAGAGCCCACCGCCCACCACGGCGCAGCGCTGGTCGGGTCTACAGCGCAGCATCAAGCGGCGAGCCTGATCGAGGGTCCGGAGGACCGTCACACCCTGCCGCGCAGCTCCGGGAATGGGGGGTACGAACGGATGGGCACCGTTGGCGAGCACCAAGCGGTCGAAGGCCAGGCTGCGGCCGTCACCGAGGAACAAGCGCTGGCCCTCGACGTCGATGGAGCGCGCATCGCCGATGACCCTGATCACCCGCAGCTTGCGGAACCAAGCGTCATCGAACATGACCAGCTCGCGATCATCGACCTGCCCCGCGAGGAAGCGGGTGAGGTCGATGCGCCGATAGGGCAACCCCGGCTCGCTCGACACCATGGTGATGGTGGCACCCTGGCTCGCCATGCGTGCGGACTCTGCCGCGTGGCAGCCGGCCACGCCCGACCCCACGATCACCACGGACGGGCCATCGGCGCCGACCGGCTCGGACGAGGCCGGTTCGGGTTCCTCGTCGAGTGCGAAGAGCTCGGGGCCCACACCGCAGACTCGACAGGAATCGGGCGGCAGCGGGCCACGGTGCAGGTAGGCGCACACCATGCAGCGCCAGGTGCGCGCGTCACCCGACTGGGCCACCCGGGGAGCCTGGGGCGGCGGTGAGCTGGGTGGCGGTGGTGAGCTGGGTGGCGGTGGTGAGCTGGGTGGCGCCTGGACCTTGGGCTGCTCGTCCGCGACCTCGAAGAGCTCGGGACCTACGCCGCAGACGGGGCAGGCCGCGGGAGGAGCGTCGCCAACGTGGAGGTAGGCACACACGGTGCAGCGAAACTTCATGAACACCCTCTCGAGGCCGCGCGGAGCCGAGCGCCCTGCAGCCGCGATCGGTATCCATGGCCGCCGGACCCGTCAAAGGACAGACGGGAGGTGACCGCTGTTTCCTGATAGTCCCCCAGCTGCCCGACGCGAGGTCCCGATGTTCCAGGAGCCCCACGCCATCCACACCACCGACGGCTGGGTGCTGGCTGCCCGTCGCGTCCTGTTGGGCCCCGAAGGTGGCCAAGGCCCAGCCGACGGCCCGCCCGTGGTCATCATCCCGGGCTACGGAATGAACAGCTTCATCTTCGGCTACCACCCCACGGGCCGCTCGTTCATGCAGGCACTGGCCGAAGGTGGACTCGACTGTTGGGCGGCGGATCTCCGAGGCCAAGGCGGGAGCAAGCGACAGGAAGGCGAGCGAGGTTGCCCCCTCTGCCCGCAGCGATGGGGCCTGGCCGACCACGCCTTCGTCGACCTACCGGCCATCTTCGACCATGTCGCCCGCGTCACGGGCCACGACGAGGTCACCGCGATCGGATGCAGCCTGGGGGGCTCGCTCGTCTACAGCTATGCAGCGCGCTTCGGGGGCGGCCGCTTGGCGCGCATCGTGGCCATGGGCGCACCGCTGGTCATGACCGACGTCCACCCCGCGGTCGCGCTCGCGGGCTTCCTCGGCATCCCCCTGGGAATGGTACCCATGCGCGGCACCCGGGTCATGGCTCGGCGGGCCCTGCCGCTGCTGGCACGTCACCTACCCGGCGCCCTGTCCATCTACCTGAACGCCGAGATCACGGATACGTCCGACCCGGCCACCTTGTCCCGCACCGTCGAGGACCCGAAGCGCAGGATCAACCGCGAGTTGGCCCGCTGGATCCGCCTCGAGCGCCTGGTGCTCGATGGACTGGACGTGGCCCAGGGATTGCGCGGGCTCGAGCTGCCCACCCTGGTGGTCATCGCGACCGGCGATGGCATCGTCAATCCAGCCACCTGCCGCAGCGTCACACCTTGGCTGGGGGCGGACCGCGTCGAAGAGCTGGTGATCGGCAGCCCCGACCTGCACGTCGCCCACGCCGACCTGTTCATCAGTCGCATCTCGGACGAAAGCGTCTTTCAGCCCATCGTGGGATGGCTCCAACCGTGACCACCCCCTTGCCTCCGGCCTTCTTCGACAGGGATGCCCTCGAGGTTGCTCGGGATCTCGTGGGAGTGAAGCTGCGTCACGGGCCCGTGACCCTGCGCATCACCGAGGTCGAGGCCTACCGCTGGCCTGGTGACACCGCCAACCACTGCCATCGGGGTCTCACGCGCCGCAACCGTGCCATGTGGGGGCCACCCGGGCGGGCCTACATGTACCTCTGCTACGGCATCCACCACATGCTGAACCTCGTCACGGGTCCGCCCGGTCAGGGCGCCGCCGTCCTGGTCCGCGCCGCCGAGCCCGTCGAGGGGCTCGAGATCGTGCGAGAGCGCCGTGGCGGGCGCTCGGGCCCAGTCCTCCTCACCGGCCCCGGAAAGCTCGCCCAGGCCCTGGATCTCGACCTCTCGTTCGACCACCACCCCGTGACCGAGCCCGGCGGACTGGAGGCCTTGCCCAGCGACGCCTCCGCGACCTTGGCCTTCGGCCCCCGGGTCGGGATCGACTACGCTGATCCGGAGCACGTAGCCGCACCCTGGCGCGTGGCCGACGCACTCAGCCGTTGGGTCAGCCATCGCAAGCACCTGGAGCCTGCCGAACCATGACGCCCGCCGCCGCCCTGCTGATGCTCACCCTGACACTCACCGGCTGCGACTGCTCCCCCGATGTAGGTCCCGTCCCTCCGTCGCTCTTGCTCGTCACCATCGACACCTGGCGGGCCGATCACTTCGAGCCGGGCCTCACGCCCAACATCCACGCACTGGCCGAGCGGGGCCTGCGCTTCGACAACGCCTTCACGCCCACGGGCCTGACGTCGCCGGCCCACGCCAGCCTGCTCACGGGTCTCCTACCTTGGAACCACGGCATGCGAGCCAACAACCACCACGGCTCCAGCCTCACTTGGCGCGCCACGACCATCGCTGAACAGCTGCGCATGGGTGACTGGCGCACCGCGGCCTTCGTCAGCGCCTACCCAGCGGGCCCCGAGGGCGGTCTCGGGCAGGGATTCCAGGTCTTCGACGGTCCAGACGCCAGCGAGCGACCCGGCGACGAGGCCGTGAGCAAGGCGCTGGGGTGGTTGGGTACCCTCCCGAAGGACAAGTCCTTCATGCTCTGGGTCCACGTCTACGAGCCCCACGGTCCCTACGAACCGCCCGAGCAGGACTCTCGCGCCATCGGAGCCACCAGCAGCGAACGGGACCGATACGCGGCAGAAGTACACGCCGCAGACCGAATCATAGGGCCCCTGCTCGACGAAGCCCTGGAGCGCCGATCGGTCATCGTGGTCACCGCCGACCACGGCGAGGTCCTGGACGAAGAGGTCTGTTCCTGGCAACACGAACGCTCCATCCACCAGGCCGTGCTCCGAGTTCCCCTCCTCATCGTGGCCCCCGCGCTGGCGCCAGGGGTGAGGGACGAGTGGGCAGGCTTGGTGGACATCGCCCCCACGGTGCTCGACTTGCTCGGGTTACCTGCGCTTCCCGACATCGACGGGCACTCCCTGGTTGAAGAGAGCGAAGGCCACCCGGTCTGGTTGGCCGAGAGCGGAATGTGCGAGCAAGACTGCGCCCCCGGCTGTGCCCCCGCTGGCATCATGGGCAGAGATCGCGTGGCGTTCACCTCGGACTGGCGGGTCGTGGACCGGCCGGGTCGTGGAGCCTGGGCCGAGG
>CAZVHW010000263.1:0-10099 GCA_964626835.1 uncultured Enterobacterales bacterium | reverse complement strand
GGGGCGAGGCTGCGATGTTGGCCCCCACCGTGATGGCCCAGTAGGCCAGCTGGTCCCAGGGCAGCAGGTAGCCCGTGAAGGACAGGCCTAGCGTGAGAACGAACAGCGCCATGCCCAGCAACCAGTTGAACTCCCTGGGTTTGCGGTAGGACCCCGTATAGAAGACGCGGCCCATGTGGAGCATGACGGCGGCCACCATGAGGTGGGCCGACCAGCGGTGCACGTTGCGCATGTAGCGGCCGCTGGGGACCACGTACTGCAGGTCCTTGATGCTGTCGTAGGCTAGGTCCACCGATGGCTTGTAGTAGATCATCAGCAGCACGCCGGTGACGGTGAGCACGCCAAACAAGGCCGTGGTCACCATGCCCAGGGCCATCGTGGTGCTCACGTGCAGGGTGCGGGCGTGGATGCGCGTGGGGTGCAGGTGGAGGAAGAGGTTGGTGAAGACCACCTGGGAACGACTACGGTCCGTCACGGGACGGCCATGCCTGATCATCGAATCCCAGAACAGTCGTGGTGCTCGGCGCAGGGTCTCGAGCGCGCCGTGGGTACCTTCGACGCTCATGCCCGCTGCCCCTCTCCGTCCAACGCGAACCAGGTGTCGGCGGGCACCTCGGTCGTCGCGTCCGCCACCAGCGTGCCGTTGGCCGCTCGGGAGACCTCGAACCAGGGCAGTGCCTTGGGCGCAGGCCCGCGAGCCACCGATCCGTCCAGGCCGAAGCGCGAGCCGTGGCAGGGGCAGGTGAACCCACCGTCGTCCTTTGACACGATGCAGCCCAGGTGGGTGCACTCCAGAGAGATCGCGGCCAGCCCACGTTCGGATGCCACGACCAGCACGTTGCGCTCGGTGAACACGCGCTCGGTTCCCGCGGGAAACTCGTCGGGGCGACCCAGACGGAAGCGGGCCGAGGGCTCGGGAAGGAGCCGCGGCATCGGCAGCAAGGCCATGCCCGCCACGCAGGCGGCCAAGGCACAGCCAGCAGCGACGGTGCTGGCGATGCCGAGCACGTCACGGCGCGTGGGCTCTTCCGGTTTTAGTCGATCGGACATCGGATGCTCTCCTCGAACAGGAAGCGTTCCATGGTGATGGCGCCGCTGGGGCAGCGCTCGGCGCAGAGTCCGCAGCGGATACAGCGGTCCTCGTCCTTGAGGATCGCCGACGCTTCGGCGGGGTCGTGGTTGTCGAGGTGGCGGTCCAAGACTTCGGACAGAGCCTCGTCACCCACGAGTCGATCGACGGACACGATGCGTAGACAGAGTTCCGGGCACACGTCGGCGCAGCCACCGCAGAGGATGCAGCGCTGACCATCGAAGATGGTGTTGATTCCGCAGTCGAGGCAGCGGCGAGCCTCTCCGCAGGCATCCTCGGCCCGCAGTGTGCATTCCACCTCGGTGGCCTGGGAGAGCAGGCGATCCCGGGGCTCGAGGGTCGGTAGGGACAAGCGCTTCCGGGCCTCGTAGCCCTGCTCCCGCTCGAACTTCGGGACTGCCAGGTGAAGTTGGGTCTCCTCGAAGCTTATCTCTCGCCCGGTGAGGGAGCCGTACACCGCCCGCGCCACTGCCTTTCCGGAGGCCACCGCGTGGATCAGGAGCTTGGTGCCGTAGGCGAGGTCGCCGGCGACGAAGACGTCCGGGACGCTGGTTTGGCCCGTGTCCGGATCGCAGCGGATCAGTCCACGACCGGTGAGCTCGAGGCCGTCGCGGTCGCTGTCCACGAAGCTCAAGTCGTAGGTCTGACCCACGGCCATGATGACCACGTCGCAGGGGATTCTGGTGCGGTCCTCGTCGTCATAGATGGGTGCGAAGCGCTGTTGCTCGTCGAACGCGCGTAGGCAGCGCCGCATCGTGATGCCGCTGACCTGCCCGTCGTCGAGATGGATCTCCACCGGCCCCAGGCTGTTGAGCCGGATGATCCCCTCTTCGTCTCCCTCGATGATCTCCACGTCGTCTGCGGGCATCTCGTCGAGGGACTCGAGGGAGCAGAGGTGAACCGAGCGAACGCCCGCCTCCCGCAGTGCCGTGCGAGCGCTGTCCAGGCTGGTCTGACGGAGGACAGTGCGGCCCACGTCGTACGCGACGTTTCCGCCCCCGATGACCACCACTCGCTCGCCCAGCTCGGCGGCTTCGCCGAGAGCGACATCCCGGAGGAACTCCACGCCACCCAGGACCCCCTTCCCGTCGGCTCCTGGGATGGGGATCTGCCGCGACCGCTTGGCGCCTACCGCCAGGATGACCGCGTCGTGGCGGTACCTAAGCTCTGGGAGACTCACGTCTCGTCCGACCTGGCAGTCGGTCACCGCCTTGACGCCGAGCGCTTCGATGCAGGCCGTCTCCGCGCGGATCACGGAGCGTGGCATCCGGTACTCCGGCACGCCGAGTGCCAGCATGCCGCCGAGCACGGGCTCCATCTCGTACACGGTGACGTCCAACCCCAGGAGCGCGAGGTCGTGGGCCGCGGTGAGCCCGGCGGGGCCCGAACCGACGATGCCGACCGAGCGCTCTTGGGCTTTGGGGATCGCGCCACCGCTCACGGCCTGTAGGAGTGGAAGCAGCTCGTTTCGTCCTCGACATTCCGAGGAGTCGCCACGCCGAGCGGCTTCTCGCAGGAAGGCCACCATTCCCTGGCCACCGTCTTCTTGCGCTTCGGGCCCGTAGCGCTCGCAGGTAAAACGTTTGAGGGCCCGGATCGCTACGGGCTTGTCCAGCTCGGCTCGGCGACAGGCCGCTTCGCAGGGGGCGGCGCAGACCCGGCCGCACATGGACGCCAGGGGGTTGGGGCCGCGCGCGATGAGGTAGGCGCGTGCGAAGTCACCATCCGCGATGGCTCGGACATAGCCGCGGGCATCGGTGTTGACCGGACAGGCAAACTGGCACTTGACCTGTTCGCGCCAGTATGAGGGGTCGGGGACCCTGACATCGACGGGCTCCCACCCTGGTTCTTGGCCGCAGCTCGGGTTTCGGTCGGTGCACCCGGCTTGGCGCGGGTCAGCCATGCCCTTTTCCCCTCAATGCGCGGTCGTGAACCACAAGACCGAGGGAATCGAGGCTGAAACAGGTGGTGGCTACCGAGCCGATGAGCATGGTGCCGAGATCCTTGACGATCGGTGCGTAGATCTGCTCCGGCAGTCTAACCAGCGCACACCCACCTGCACGGCAATGGGTTGGCTCATACTGCCTTTTGGCGAGGTAAAGGGACCATCGATGACTTCGATCACTGAGAGGACCGAGGCACCTCCCGCTGGCTGGTGCGCCTGGTAGCCGCCCATGGCACCTCGAGTCGAGAGCAGGAGCCCCGCCTTGCAGAGGGTTCCGAGCACCTTCCCGAGATGACTCTCGGAGACCTGGAGTGCCTGTGCGATGGTGGACGTGCTGCACGGCTCGGCGGGACTCCGCGCGACCAGGAAGATGGGGGCGTGGATGCCCATGTCGGCGGCGGTGGAGATGCCGAGAAGCTCTCTCGTCTGGGGTTTTTCTCATGCAGATAGCGAGCCGAATTCGGAAAACGTGCTCCGAATGCCGGTTATTCACCCGCTCTCGTGCAGGATGCAACCCGGTGGCACGACCCCGTCGCCGGGCGGTGGGTGTGGGAATCCCGCCTAGACAGGATTCAGGGGCCTGGCCAGGGGGAGAAAAGGCCGGCCTTGGTGGACGAGCTTTATGATGCGGCCCGTCCTGCGGTGACTAGCGTCGACCTTTCCAGGCTCGGCCCTGTGACTCACCGCGCTCGATGCGACGGAACCAGGGGTGGATCTGGAACGCTGCGCGATCCTCGGGTGCGAGCCCCTGAAGCAGTTTGTCGGCGAGCGTCCGGGCATCCTGGAAGCCGTAGTGGGCGCCTCGCCAGTCACCGTGAGACACGGCTTGTTCGGCGGAGGTGAGGAGGTAGTCCATGCGCACCAGGCGCATGGGGTGTTCCTGGAGCCATGGCAGCACGGGCCGGAAACATCCGGCGGGATCTCCCCGCTGGCCCAGCGCCCGGGCTTGGCTGGCGCAGGCTTCCGCAAGGGCGGGCAGTAGACCGATTTGTTCGAGTCCCCGGACCGCTTGGTGACAGGCAGCGTCCCCCCGAGCAGGATCTCCCGACAGGGCGAGGGACTCGCCGAGACAGGCTCGAAGCTCGTTGGCCGCGACCTCCAGACCCGCACCATGCGCCGAGGAGACTGCGTCGCCGAGCGCCTCGACGCTCCCGGCCGGCTCGCCCGTGGCCAGCGCCAGGCGGCCACGGGCCAGAGCGAGCCGTGCCGAGAGCAGCGGATGGCGGGTGCTGAGCCCCATGTCTTCGAGCTCCGCCAGGTGCTCGCGAGCCTCGCCCAGGCGGAACAGGTCCAGCTTCACGACAACGAGGTTGGTGGTCAGCCCGAGGATTCGTGGAGGGGCTCCGTCGACGCGAGCCGCGTCGAGCTCGCGGTCGAGCATGGCGAGGGCCTCGGAGAGGCGGCCTTGCCGTCGAAAGAGCCGCGCCAGTGCTCGCTCGGCGAGCCAGGTGGAGCGACCATCGGTGTCTCGGGAGAGCTTCGCGCGCGCGGCCACGAGCTGGTGCTCGGCAGCCTCGAGGCGGCCCGCCGCAACCCGGGCCTGGGCCTGGCCAACACGGGCGAGCCCTTCGGCTAGCGTGAGCTTTCCCCTGGCTGCCACCGCCATGGACTGTGCGGCCAACTCGTCGGCCTGGCTGACTCGGCCCGTGCGGAGGGCATGCGCACTTTGCTCGAGGAGTACGGCACTGCGCAACCCGTCGTCTCCCACGGTCTCGAGCAGGGTGTCCGCGGCCTTCAAGGATCGTTCTTGTTTGCGGCTTTCACCCCGGCGGCCGTGTACGCGTGCTCTCTCCATCTCGAGCTCGGCGCCGATATCGGGGCTGATCACCAGGTCGCGGGCGCGATCGAGGGCTTCGTCTACGCGTTCGTCGTCCGGGTCGCCCGTGGCCAGAGCCCTCGCCCAACACAGCTCCAATCGGGCCAGGATTGCTGGTGGACAGCGCTTGCTTCGCACGGCGCGGCTCACCACCGAGCCCACCAGTGGTAGCTGGTTTGCCAGCGAGTGCCCTGACCGGCACGCCCGCCAACAACGAATCAGCTCCAGCTGTGCGGGCTCGTCCCGACCCGCCGCGGCGAGGATGCGCACGGCGTCCATGCAGGGCCGTGCGCCGGGGAGCGCTGCGGCGAGCAAGCGCTCGAGATGCCGGCGGTCCTTGGCCGAGAGCTTCTCGAGCAGGACCTGGCCCATGAGCTGGACACGGAATCTCCGGAGACCCCGCGTATCGGGCTCGGACAGAATCCCTGCGGACTGCAGGTTCGAGAGGCTCGCTTCGATGGCGGCTTCGTCTGCCCCGAGGGCCTTGGCGATGATTGTGGGTCGCGCGACCTCGCCAGCGAGAGCCACGGCCATCAGCGGGCGCAGAGCGGAGCGAGGCTGGCTCGAGATCAGCCGGGAGGTCTCCCGCCTGAGTGTCCGGGGTACCGCGACGCTTCCCTCGGATCGATCTCGCCAGCGAACCCGGCCTCCCGGCGCCGGCTCGGCCACGAACAGCCCCTGGGCCGCCATCGCGCCCACCATCTCCCGCACGAAGCCAGGCTGTCCGCCGGTAGCCTCGGCGACGTGGTTGACGGTCTGGGTGGGAATGGAACCCTCGCCCAGCATCGAGGCCATGAGCGTACCGACCTCGCCGACGGTGAGTGGACGAAGCGAGATCCGGCTGGCGTCCATGAAGGCCAGGCGGATGGCCGGGTTGTCCTCGCTGGACAGCAGGCTGGCGAAGACCAGGAGAGGCGTGCCTTTGTGTGTGACTCCCTGCCGGATGAGCTTGATGGACTCGAGAGCTTCGGGCGACGCGTCGTGCAGGTCCCGGCAGAACAGGACCGCCGCGCGGTTGTGCCGCTCGAGGGCGGCGAGGAACGTTCGTGGATCCGGGAGTGGAGTGGTGTCGTTTCCGAGGCTGGTGAGGTCCAGCGCGCCCGCGTCGTCCAGTTCGGCTCGGTAGAGCAGGAAACCGGCGCTGGACGCGAGGGCTCGAGCTTCCTTCATGATGCGATGCCGCCCGCCACCCGGAGCGCCGATGACCAGCACCATCCGCCCCGGACGGGCACGCTCGAGCGTGGCCTGAACGGCTCGCAGGGTCTGGCGTCGCCCAACCAACGAAGGCGAGGTTGTGAGCTCATTGGTGGCCTCGTCTTGGTCGAGGACCACCTGGGTGCTGTTGGACCAGCGCAGTCGGTCGGCCACCTCGCCAGCGGACTGGACACGCTCTCGAGGTTGTTTCGCCAGCATCTCGAGCACGAGCCCCGAGATCGGCAGGGGCAGGGACGGAACCCGCTCGTGAGGAGGATCGGGCGCCTGCTCGAAGTGCATGCGGGTGATGGCGAGGATGGAGTCAGCCTCGAAGGGTGGCCGACCGCAGAGCACGCGGTACGCGAGCACGCCCAGAGAGTAGACGTCGCTGCGGGCGTCTTGCTCGTCGCCGTCGATCTGCTCGGGGGAGGCGTAGGTGTAGGTGCCGACGAACTCGCCGAAGCGGGTGATGCTCGAGGCGTCGGGCCCGACACCACGGGTGGCGCCGAAGTCCAGCAGCTTGGCGGTGCCGTCGGGCAGGACGAGGACGTTGTTGGACTTCAGATCGCGGTGGATGAACCCGCGGCGGTGCAGGTATTCCAGCGCATCGGCCACGCCGGCGAGCGCTCGGACGGTGGCCTCCACCCGTTCTGGATCGCCCACCTCTCCGAAGCCGCTCGCCCACTCCTGGATCGGCAGACCCTCCAGCAGCTCCATCACCAGGTAGGGCTGGCGCTTGTCGGTCACGCCAAAGCGGAACACGCGAACGATGTTCGGATGATCCATGCGCGCCAGGGCTCGGTACTCTCGCTCGAAACGAGTCCAGGCCATGCCCCGCCGTGTGAGAAGCTTGACGGCTCTGTTTCGGCCCGTGGCCGGGTCCTCCACGGCGTAGACGTGTGCCATCCCCCCCGAGCCCATGGGGCGCAGCACCCGGTAGGGGCCGATGTGGGTTGGGGACTCGGGACGGCGGGCAGCCATGCCGTCAGCTTACTCTCTTGCTGCTCGTAGGACCCGGAACATGGCTGTTGTCAGAGGCCCGTCGCCGGGTGCGCCATTCGAGCGTCCAGAGGATAGTCGACCACGACATTGCGCGCGTCCGAGATGCCGCGACACCCTTGACCTCTCACAACGGAGAACGCCCATGCGGACCTACCCCGCCGCTGGTGTCGCCGTGGACACCGTCCTCATCCCCCGACGGGGAACCTCCCTCGAGAAGTGGGCCGTGGTGGCCTGCGATCAGTACACCTCCCAGCCGGAGTACTGGCAGGGGGTGGCCGATCTGGTGGGTGGCGAACCCTCGACGTTGCGCATCGTGTACCCCGAGGTCTTCCTGGACGAGGAGGAGCCCCAGGCACGCATCGAGGCCATCCGGCTCACCATGCAGGCCTACCTCGAGCAGGGCATCTTCGAGGAGCACGACGGGCTGGTGTACCTGGAGCGTTGCGTGGGCGAAAAGGTGCGTCGTGGGCTGCTGCTGTGCATCGATCTCGAACAGTACGACTTCAGCGAGGGCTCCTCCAGCTTGGTGCGGGCGACCGAAGGCACCATCGTCGATCGGCTCCCCCCTCGTGTGCGGGTGCGCCAGGATGCGCCCCTCGAGCTGCCCCACATCATGGTGTTGATCGACGATCCGGCGGACACCGTCATCGCAGGGCTGTCCGCTCGCACGGCGGATCTCACGAGAATCTACGACTTCGAGCTCATGATGGACTCCGGACGTCTCGAGGGCTGGCGTGTGGACGATCTGGAGCTCGAGCGGAGCACCATGGCTGCACTGGCTGCGCTGGGGGAGCGTGCCTCGTTCAACAGGCGCTACGGCCTCGAGGACGCAGCCGTGCTGCTGTACGCCATGGGCGACGGCAACCACAGTCTGGCCACGGCCAAGGCCATCTGGGAGTCTACCAAGCTCGAGCACGGACAGGCGGCCATGACATCGCCCACCCGCTACGCCTTGGTCGAGCTGGTCAACATCTACGACGACTCCCTCGAGTTCGAACCCATCCACCGCGTGCTGTTCGAGACCCACGGGGACCTGCTGGCCGACCTGCAGGATCACTTTGGCGAGACCCTCACCTACACGCAGGCCGAGAGCATGTCGGCGCTGGTACCTGCGGTGGACACCGCGCCTGCTGGGATGCAACGGTTTGGCCTCCTTACCCAGCGGGGGCTCACCATCGCCGAGCTGCGGGATCCCCCCGCCCAGCTTGCCGTGGGCAGCGTCCAGGGCTTCCTGGACGGCTGGATGAAGAGAGGTGGCGCTGCGGAGCTAGACTACGTGCACGGCACCGACGTGGTTCTCGATCTTGGCACCAGGCCGGGCAACGTGGGCATCTACCTGCCGGGCATGGACAAGGGCGACCTGTTCCGCTCCGTCATCCTCGATGGCGCCTTGCCCCGCAAGACCTTCTCCATGGGCGAAGCCAAGGACAAACGGTTCTACCTGGAGTGCCGTCGGATCGGCTAGCACTTTGGGCGGTGACATGGCCTGGGCCACGGCCTGGGGACGGGCAGCCACCCGGCAGCTTCTGGATCCCCCAGGGTGGATTGTCACTGGGATTTCAGTGGGGAGGCGAGGAGGAGTGAGGGATCTGGGCGGCGGAGTGGCCCCAACTGGCCGCTTGCCTGGACCGCGTCGCGCAGCACGAGGGCAGGACCGCGGTGGGCGAAGACGTGGTCGATGCGCGAGGCGGGGAGGGAGCTGGTAGGATTCAGGACCATCGCGGAGGACTGATGTCGAAATCCCGCAACTTCACCCTCGGCTGCGTCCTGGGAGCCGTGCTCACCGTCGGACTCCTGGTGTGTTCGGGCGTCGTTGGGCTGTTCGCGCTCGGCTACGTGATCTACCAGGACGAGGTCTGCGAGTACCTGGGCGCCCAACCGGCGGTCGTAGAGGCCGTCGGGGACGTCGAAAGCTGCGAGTTCCTGGTGTTGGAGAGCGGCGAGATCGCGGATCCGGACACCTTCGTCTTTCGTGTCGAGGGTGACGCCGCGCAAGGCCGGGCCTACGTCCAGTCGACGTCTACCGGCCCCGATGGCGCCGAGGAGTACCAAGGCATCATGCTGGTGGTCGGGGGTCGGCGTGTCCTGGTGGAGGGACGGGAGCCGCCGACGGAGTGAAGAACTACAGCGCGAAGTCCGCCAGCCAGGCCCAGATGTTCTCGACCAGGGTTTGGTTGTCGCCGTAGCCGATGTCGGCACTGCCGGTTCCGCTGTCGTAGAAGGGCCACTCGTCGCTGACCCCGACCACGCGGCCTTCGTCGAGCTCGAGAACGAAGACCACGGGCCAGCCGCCGTAGTCCACGATCACCTGGGATGGGCTCGAGACGTTCCAGTACTCGCCGCCCATGCCCACGACTGAGGAGACGTCGGCGGTCACGGCGTGGGAGACGATGCTCGAGGCCGTGCCGCTCCAGTACGTGGAGTAGTCGGTGCAGCTCAGGCCGAAGGCCGAGGGCAGACTGTTGACCATGGCGCAGGTGCTCGAGCTGGGGTGGTAGGCCATGTAGAGCAGGCTCCCACCGTCGCGCACCCAGTCCTCGAGGACGGTGGCTTCGCTCGAGTCCAGCGTGCCGTAGGACGCGGTGCCGTTCATCACGAGCAGGCCGTAGTTGTCCAGCAGATTGGCGGTGACCGTGGTGGAGGAGGTGTCGGCGGTGTCGAAGTCCAGCCCTTCGGCGGCCAGCAGCGCCGCAGCCTGGCTGGACCCGTGGCTGCCGCTGGTGGCCGGATCGTTGTTGCTCGCGCTGTCGCTGCGCAGCCACAGGGACAGCTCGCAGGCCATCAGGCCGTCGCCGTCGACGTCTTCCTCCAGCCATGACAGCGAGCCGCTGCAGTCTTGGTCTACGCCATCGCAGTCCTCGGCGGCGCCGGGGTTGACGTTGGCGTCTCCGTCGTCACAGTCGGTGGCATCGGAGACGTAGCCGGTGGGCTGGCTGCAAGCGTCGGTCGTGCTGGTGGCGTCGCCGTAGCCGTCGCCGTCCACATCCGCGTACCAGGTCGCGGTGCTCGAGCCGTCCAGGTCGCTGTCGTCATCGTCGATGTAGAACGTGAC
>CAZVHW010000262.1:4116-10109 GCA_964626835.1 uncultured Enterobacterales bacterium | reverse complement strand
TGAACGAGCTGACCCAGGAACGGCGGCAAGTCAGGGGAGCACTTCGCGACAGCGACGATGGCGACGACCACGAGCTCGGCAAGCTCGCTCGAGCCGTCGAGGCTCTGTTCGATTTCCACCAGCGCTCGGGCCGAGATGCCGTCAAGGCGGACTACGGCCTACGGCGCCGGCTGCTGGACGCCGCCATTCCCAAGGACGGCCCCAAGGGAATCCACCTGTCCGCTACCGGCACCATCGAGGTCGAATCGCTGCTGGACGACGTGGCCCTGGGACCGACCCTCGGCGCGCGCGCGCGTTCACTCGGGCGCGCAGTCGACTCCCTTCGCGACCGCATGGCCGCGGGTCGCGCCGCCCGCACGGCCGCCAAACCCGAGCGCAAGTCGAGGGAAAGCAGGGGGAGCTCCCTCCGCGGACTGCTCGCCCGGTTCAGGCCCGAACGACCCACCCGGTCTGCGCCCAGACCGAGCATCGACCTCGGTGAGGCGCTTCGAGCCACCACTCACTCTACAGACCGAGAGGCGAGCGCAGTCGCTCCCCGCCAGACCCCATGGCTACTCTACGGGGGGCTGCTGGCAATCTCCATCGCAGCGGCCATCCTCTTCCAGCCCACCGAGGAAGCGGCGATCGAGCGTGAAAACATCGTGGAGGAGCTGGGCCTCGTGGGGCAGCTTACGGTGCTAAACAAGGTCCCAGGGGGCTGGATCGGCCAAGCCAGCCCCGTCTGGCGAGGCGCAAAGGACCAGGCCGCGGCGCTGATCACCTGCAAGGCCATCGAAGCCCAGGTGCACCCCGACCCGCGTGAGACCATCACCATCCTCCGCCCCGGGGGGGTGCCCATCGCCGAGTGCGGGCCGCCCGTTCAGTAACGATCGGGCCAGGTCACATCGAAGCTACCGGACTGCCCGCTGCGCCAGGAATAGAGACTGATCACGAACTGCTGCCCATCGCCGTCGATGTCGCAGTAGCCCTCGGCCTTGAACCAGCTGTCCAGGTCATAGGTGTTGACCAGGTAGGAGCAGCGCACGGCGCCGGTGGGGGTCCAGTCGAGGGCCGACCAACCGGGCTCGTCCAACTCCCAAGGCCTCTGGACGCGCGTGAGCGGAGGCGCGGGGTTGGCCTCGGCCGCGACGTAGGTGTCGAAGGCGGCCTCGTAGATGTACTCGGCGGTGCGGATACCATCGAGGCAGAGGTAGACCTCGGAGCGCTTCGCCCGCAGCACGAAGACCCGGTAGTTGGGGATGGCCACCGAGGCCAAGATGCCGATGATGGCCACGGCGATCATCAGCTCCACCAAGGTGAAGCCCAGCCTCCTGGCTCGAGTCTCGGCTACAGGCTGTTGGTTGACCATGCCCTCGCCCGCAAGGCGTTGGAAGGCACAGTATCCACGCAGGGCCACGGGTGCAAGGCCCAACGCCAGACGTGCACGTTACAAGGCCCCCGTTCGAGCTCGACCCGTCGATCGCCGGCCGAGCCCCCCGACCCCACGGGAGCGTTCGTGACACGCCCTCTCCGCGAAGCCCTCGACATCACGGAGCGCCTCACGAGTGGATTCCGAGCGCTGAAAGTCGCCCCCTGGCCCCTCTTGCTGGGCGCCTTCGTCATGCAGTGCACCGAGGGGGGCAGCGGCGGCAGCGGCAACTACTCCGGCACGGACGACGGTGACGGTGGCGACAGCTGGGAGTCCTACGACTGGGAACGGCTCGGTGCACGCGCTGGCGATCTCGACTGGCTGGATCCCGCCAACATGATGGGAGGCCTGGGGGGAGCCGAGCTGGGCGTCATCGCCGCGGTCGTGCTCCTGCTCGTGGTCGTGGGCCTGCTGTGTGGAGGCGCCATGCTCGCGTTCCGCAGCTGGGTGCATGGGGGCTACCTCCGGCTGCACAGAGAAGTGCTCTGCACCGGTACCGGCAGCTGCGAGACCCACATTGGCGCCAAGGACGTCTTCCTGAGCATGATCGGCTTCAAGCTGCTCTGGGGGCTGATCTACACTGGCACGCTCATGCTGGCCCTGCTGCCTGGCGGGGTGTTGCTGGGATTCGGCGTCTTCACCGACCTCGACGCACTCATGGCCGTGGGCGTCGGGCTCATGGTGCTTCTGGCCATCCCAGTGGCGCTGTACGTAACGCTAGGCCTGGTATTCGGTGAGCTGGCCGTGGCCCTGGACGGCGCCCGCGCCGTGGAAGCCGTCGAGCGGTCCTGGGATCTTGCCCGAGGCAACCGGGGCTGGCTGTTCGTCTACCTCTGCGTCACCGGCCTGTTCACGCTCGTGGGCATCTGCCTGTTCTGCTTCGGCATCGTCGTCACCCGCGCCATCGCCGACACCGGCTTCACCGAGGCGTACCTGCTGACTACCAACCCCCGAGAGTCCCTCGAGGGCTGGTGGAGCCTCGGGCGATAGCCGCCCGTACCAGCACCATGGGCCGCTTCAACGTCGTCAAGGAACTCATGGAGACGGCGCTGTCCCTCGCGGGCATCCGGCTGCAGGCCTGGATGGCGCCCGCCTTCCTGCTGCTGGTCGGCGTCCTGCTCTTCCCCACGATCCGCCGCACCCACCGCGTGAGCCAAGCGCGCAAGCGCCTGCGCAAGGTCCCCTACGCCAACCACGAGGATCGCCAGCGCCTCGAGGACCAGGCCATGGCGTTGGTCCGGGGCAATCCCACCGGCCTGGCCGTGGTCGCACAGGAAGCCCTCCGCCTGGGCCGCAGGCAGCTGGCCAGGCGGGCCGCTGACGCCCTGCGCGAGACCGGGCGCCGTCAAGCCGACCTTCGCACCATCGAGCTGGCGCTCGAGCCCCCCCCCGCCCACTCCGCTCTCGACGCCATCTCCGCCATCGAGCGCCTGCTGGCCGAAGGACTGAACGAAGAGGCCCGCCGCCGTCGCGACCTCGCCAAGCGACGCTGGCCCCAACAACGAGCCTGGCCCCCCATCCCCGATCCCGATCCCAAGCGCTCTCCAGCTTCCCTCGACAGCCACCAGGATGATCGGCGCGCCGTAGGTACCATCACCGACGACACGCCCACCACGACCCGGGCACCCGCCACCACCCCCACCAGCGACATCCCCTTCTCCGATTCCATCCCCGATCCCGACACCCAGTGAACGCCCTCCTCCTCGCCGTCGTCGCGAGCCTCTTCTGGGGTGTGGGCACCGCCCTGCAGAAGCAGGGCATGGCAGCCTCCTTCCCGCGAATCACCGTCTCCGCCCTGCTGCGCCAGCTCCCCATCGTGCTCCGCACGCTCCTGGTCAACCGCGCCTGGGTGGCTGGACTACTGGGCATGCTGGTGGGGATGGGCTTGTTCGGCACCGCCCTGGGGCAAGGGGACATCACCGTTGTCCAGCCCGTGGTCTGCCTGACCGGCGTCGTGGCGGCGCTGGTGGGGGTGGGTTTTCTGGGAGAGCGCCTCGGGACACTCGAGTGGGTGGGAATCGGCCTCACCCTGGTGGGCGTTGTACTGGTGGGCCTCGCTGGAGGGGGAGACACGGCCGGAGTACCCGAGCTCCTGCCCCTGCTGGCGTTCATCGTCGTCACCACCGGGCTGGCCATGGCCTCCCTGCTACTGCGCCGACGGGGCCTGTCCGCCGAGCTCACGCTCTCCGTGGCAGCGGGGATGATCTACGGCTTGGCAAACATGCTGGGCAAGCTGCTCACCCAGCGGGTGATCGCCGAGGTCGGCGTACCCTTCGATCTGCTGCGCCCCGCCGTGTGGAGCAGCATGATGACGGACTGGCCGATCTGGGCCATCCTGGCGGCCAACGTGGTCGCCGGTGTGTTCTTCCAGACCGCCTTCGCAAACGGCCGCGCTTCGGTGGTGGCCCCGGTCGTCACCATCATCAGCAACGTGCTGCCCATCGTCGGCGCCCTGCTGCTGTTCGGAGAACGCCCCCACGTCCTTCATGGTCTGGGTATCCTGGTCGTGCTGGTGGGGACCGCCCTGTTGGCCTTGCAGTCACAGGCTTCGGGAAACGGGGCCCCGTTGCCCAGGCGCCCTGGGGACCGATAGAAGAGGCGCTGGAGAGACCCCATGTCCACCCACATCGAAGAAAACCGCCTCGAACGCGAACGGCTCCAGCACGGCCTGGTCGGCCACGCCTCGAAGGGCATCGACCGATTCGTTGCGCTGGACGACGACAAGGGCCAGCACGGGCCAGGATGTTCCCGATGAAGCTCCTCCACGCCGCCCTCCTGGCAGCCAGCCTCGCGCTCGGGTCATGCGGCGGGCCCAAAAACCTCCACCTGGCCGCGGGGCCACCGCTGGCCGCCCCCTTGCCCGGTATCGCCTTGGCACCATCCGTCTTCCTGATGGAGAAGCTGCGCATGGACGCGTGGGAAGCCTTCCACCAGGGCTACTTCACGGGCAACATCTGGTTCTCTGGCGGCTACGAGCTGATGCCCGAAGAGGACAACCAGGTGCGCTCGGTGGGGGTGGACTTCGCCGAAGAGGTCCCCTACTCGCAGCAAGCGGCCCAGATCACGGAGGACTCGTTCGCCTCCCTGCTCACCGAACACAGTGTCAGCTGGCAGCCCGTCGGCCAAGCGGTGGACAGGGCCGTGGTGGCCCCAAGGCGCGTGCCCATCCGCGGCACCGGCCCCTTCGACGGCGAGGACAACCAGAACATCCCGCGCTTCGACCTCACACCCCTGGCGCTGGACGCCGGGAGCCTACCCGAGCTACCCCCGGGCACCCAGGCCATCCTGGTCCCCATCGTGGTGCACTACTACACCCACAACGGCGGTTGGTTCGTTGGGCAGACCAACGGCTGCCCGGCCGGGGCCCGGCTGCGGGTGCTCTGGTCGCTCCACGACAGCGGTGATGGCAGGGTGCTCACGTGGGGAGAAGTGGGAGTTCAGCACCTGCAGGAGTACTACTACTCCCCCAACGCCCAAGAGCTGCAGGACTACCTGCTCGCGGTCGAGGCCGCGTTCAGGGAGCACTTGGACGAACAGCTCCCGCGCCAGGATCCCCGCGGGTAGCCAGGGTCCGAATGCAGCCTTCCCTGACCTCGGCACCGAGGTCCGAGAAGGTCGGAGGAAACCGCGTACTACTGCTGCGGGTTGGGGCGGCTGCCGATCTTGACGCCGCGGGCATGGACGCGGGCACAACGCTGCCCGAAGATGGGCATACCCAACATGCCGACACCGTTGAACTCCGCCTCGGAGCGAACGTCGAGGAGGTGGGTAGCCTCGGGGATCTTGGCCAGAGCGTGGTAGAGGGCGCGGGATTCTTCGGGGCCGCCACCGCCGCCACCGCCGTTGAGCAGGCTCATGATGGAGAAGGGAGGCGACGCGCTCTCGTTCTTGAACAGGTGCGCGAAGTCCAGACCGATGATGTAGGTGCCGCAGGCTTCTTCGGTGGTGACACCCATGACCGTGTAGTCGGCCTTGGCCCAAGGGATGGCCGCGCCAGGAATGGACGCACCCTTGAGGGCACAGCCCGAGAGGCCGATGACGGCGAGAGCGGTGAACAGGACCTTCTTCATGAAGTGCTCCGGGGGAGGGAGGGGGGCGACCACCAGCGAACGGGGTCGGGATCGCGTGCGAAATCAGCGCGCTGGATAACCTCGCCCCAACGCCGGGTCCAGGCGCCGAGGCCCGCGCGTTCGCCGGACACCCGGGGGCGGATCACTTCCTTGACAAAAAAAACCACCCGGTGGCGTCTAGGGATTATAGGAATTTCCCATTGGAGGGCGACTGTGTCCCATCGCTTCATCCCGCTCCACATCCTCGGCTTGGCCGTCGGTTCCCTGCTGCTCACCGTGGCTTGCAGCCAGACGCGCGTACCCCAGCGCCCGGGACGCTCGGAAGTCCTCCCGAACCTCAACGGTATCCGCGCATCCCAGATCGCCTACCACTCGGTCAACGGACGCTACGTCAAGGTCGAGCAGCCGGTCCCCCGCGGCAAGGAAGCCGTCGACATCAAGCAGGTGATCTGGCCCGATGGCACGCCCTTCGACGACCTCAGCTGGCGACCCACGGGCACGGTGGCGGGCACCTA
>CAZVHW010000262.1:0-4106 GCA_964626835.1 uncultured Enterobacterales bacterium | reverse complement strand
ACGCCCTGATCGACGCGGACGGTGACGGCGTCCTGGCCCACTACACCGCCGCCCGCCACGAAGAAGCCAAGCCCATCACCGCCGACGGCGTGTTCTGATCTTCACTCGGGCCGCGGCAAGAACCACACCGCCTGGATGAGCCCGTCCTGCACCTGGTAGATGGCGATGGCTCGCACGGGCTCTCCACCCCGCATCCCCGCGACGATCTCGTGGTCCACAACGAACTCACCCAGCTCCATGCGCTGCTGGACGTGGATGGCCAGCTCGGGGCTCTGCTCGAAGAGCGCGCCGTAGGTCTCACGCATCGCGTCGTGGCCTTCCGCCACCAGCTCACCGGAGGGGTGCCTGTAGATCCGAACGTCGGGGGCGTAGGTGGCGACAAAGCCCTCGAGATCCCGCGCGCCGTAGGCTTCGACCTGCCGCTGCACGACCGTGGCAGCCGTGGGAGGCACCAGTTCGTCCGGTTCGAGAAGGATGCCACGCGCCACCACCCGGTGGATTCGCTGCAGGTTGGCCACGTCCTCGAGGGGATCGGCGTCCAGCACGAGCAGGTCCGCGAGCTTGCCAGGCTCGAGGGTGCCAAGCTGCGGATCGGCGGCGAACACCCTGGCGGCATCCCGCGTGGCCGCCACCAGCACCTGACGCGGCGTCAACCCGGCCTGCACCATGAGCTCGAGCTCCCGGTGCATGGAGGGGCCGTGCAGCGTGCCGATGTTTCCGGCGTCCGTGCCCGCGGCCACGGGGATGCCGGCCTCGTGGACCGCGCGCAGGTTGGCGGCCATCTGAGGAGCTCGGCTGCGCAGCTTCTCGACGCGCGCCTTGTTCTTCTTCCGCTCCTCGGCAGACAGGCCCGCCACGTGGAGCTCGTTCCAGCCGTTCATCACCCAGGGATCGCCCAGGCGACGCTCCACGTCCATCAGCTCGGGAGCTCCGCCGAGCACTTCGGCGTAGCCCTCGTAGACCACGAGGGTCGTGGCATAGATCGTGTCCTGCTCGAGGAGCAGCCCGAGGAAGGCCTCGTCCACGTCCGCGTCGTCCACGCTGTGGACCAGGATGTCCGCTCCGGCATCCACCGCGGCGCGCGCCGTCTCTAGCTGGGTGGCATGCACCGCGACACGCGCCCCCGCCCAGTGGGCTTCGTCCACCACCGCACGAACGATGGGCAACCCGGGCTCGATGCCCAGCTCCGGATCCAGGATGAACCAGAGCTTGATCAAGTCGGGATCGTGTTCGAGCTGTTCGCGCACCATCTCCCGGGCGTGCTCGGGCCCCTCGGCACGGCGGATGGGTGGATCACCCAGATCGAGCTGCGGGCGGCTGACCGTGGAGATGAGCGGCCCGGCCACGGCGACCCTGGGGGCAGCTGGTGCCTCTTCGGCCAACTCGCGCACGTCGAAGTTCCAGAAAGGACCACCCACGTCCACCACGGCGGTCACGCCGTTGGCCAGGTAGCGGGCGAAGGTGTCATCGAGACTGTCCCGAAGCCGTTCCTGTTCCGAGGCGTAGGCCCGCAGCCGGTTCAGATCGAGGATGTCAGGGCGGGTGTACAGCCCGGCAGACTGGAAGAAGTGCACGTGGCTGTCGATGAGCCCAGGCACGATCCAGCGGTCACTACAGTCCACGATCTCGGCTCGCGTGGGGATGTCCACCCGATCTCTGGGCCCGATCGCCCGGATTCGATCGCCCTCGAGGAGCACCACCGCGTCCGGTACGGGGTCTGCATCCGTGCCGTCGAACAGGGTGGCCCCGGTGAGCGCCAGGAGAGGTCCCCGGGCAGAGACCGGCGCTGCCACGAGCGACGAGCCCAACACGACGTAGAGAAGGGGCGAGATGCGCGACAAGGCGGCCTCCGAGGGGGCGGAAAGGAAACGATAACCGGCTACATTCCCCCCCATGAGCGATCCGAACACCCAAACGACCGGCCTGGCAGAGCTCCACCGACATCTCGACGGCTCCCTGCGCCCCGCCACGGTGGTGGATCTCGCCACCGGGCTCGGTCTCGAGCCCCCCGCGAACCTGCCCTTCGAGCCGGGAATGGGTCTGCAAGAAGCGCTCGCTCGCTTCGCGTTCACCCTCTCCCTGCTCCAGGAGCCGCGTGCCGTGCAGCGCGTGGCAGGACAGATGTGCGAAGACGCCATGCTGGAAGGCACCACCACCCTGGAGATCCGCTTCGCTCCCCAGCTGCACCGCGGCGCGCCACCCGAGGCCATCGTAGACGCAGCCCTCGAGGGCATCGACGGTCGAGCGGGGTTGGTGCTCTGCGGGCTCTACGGAGAGGATCCAGCGGTGCTGAGCGGGTTGGTGGAGATCGCCGCGTCGCGGCCCGGCGTCGTCGGCATCGACCTGGCCGGAGGTCCCCTTCCGTCCCACGCATGGCAGATGGCGGACTACGCGCCCGCCTTCAACAGGGCCCGGGACCTGGGCCTGGGTCGGACCGTCCACGCGGGCGAGGGCCGGCCTCCAGCGGAACTAGGCGTCGCCATACTAATTCTCCACGCCCAACGCATCGGGCACGGCACCACCCTGCTGGGCGATCCCCGAGTCGTAGACCTGGTCCTCGAGCGCGGCGTCATCGTCGAGGCCTGCGTCACCTCCAACTGGCACGTGGGCGCCATCACCGCCATCGGCGAACACCCGCTGCCCCGCTGGCTGGAGCTAGGCGTGAAGGCCTGCGTATGCACCGACAACACGCTGCTGTCGGCCGTAGACGGCCCCGAAGAGCTGGCGCGAGTCGCGGCGATCCCGGGCATGAACCCCGTTCGCCTCGCGCAGGTCATCGCCCACGGCCACGCTGGCGCCTTCCGCCGCACCCAGGCCCTGCTCGAGCGCCGTGTCCATCCCTGATCCCACGGCAAGCTGGGAGAGCGTGGGAGCCGGCGCGCCCCTGCGACCCTACCAAACCCGCGCGGTGCGGGAGATCCTGGCCGCCCTGGCCAAGCCCGGCTCACGAAGCTGCCTGGTGGCTCCACCCGGCGCTGGCAAGACACGTTGTGCGTTGCACGTAGCGGGCATGCTGGAGCGGCCCGTGGAAGTCCGCGTGCCCACGACATCGCTGGTGGAGCAGTGGCGGGAGCGCCTCGAGAAGGTCTTCGTCTCGCTGGACGGTGCTCGTGTACGACTGCCGATGAACGTCAGCACCTACGCCGGAATGGGCAGGTTCGAACCGGGGGCACTCGTAGTGCTGGACGAGGCCCACCACCTGGGAGCGGCCTGGGGGCGCGAGGTCCTGGCGCTGCTCGGAGCGGACCACCGCGTGCTGGGCCTCACCGCCACGCCGCCATTCGACACCGCGGGGTGGAACCGCTTCGTGGAGCTCGTGGGGACGCAGCCGGTGCAGGTGGAGACCCCTCCCCTCGTCCGCGACGGGCACCTCTGTCCCTACCAGGATCTGGTCTGGCCCGTGCTCTCCGACCTGGACGACCTGCCCGAGCTCACCCGCGTACACGAAGCCTTGGACGGCGCCGAGGCGATGGTCTCCGACGAGCTGGGCACATGGGTCTCGACCCGGCTGCGGAACGACCTCTGGGCCCTCACCGAGGGTCGCTTCGCACGCCAGGAAGGGCTGCTCGTGGCGCTGTGCCGCTATCAGCACGCGCGTGGTTTCTCTCTGCCCAACGACCTGCCCGCCGAGCCGGAGCTGCTCGAAGATCCCACCCTGCACGACCGAGCGTTGCTGCTGTCCGGCTTCGGCCGGGATCGGCCCGCGCTACGTTCGGCACTCGAAGGCGCCGGGTTCCGCCTACGCGGGCGCTCCGTGGTGCTGAAGGACGACATCTGCTGGCGCAGCCTGGCCGGCAGCCGTGCCCGAGTGCGGGGCTGCCTCGACGTGCTCGCCGCCGAGCGCGAGGCGCGTTCCGAAGGCCTGCGCGCCCTGGTGCTCACCAGCCGCGACGTCGAAGGCAACCGCTTGGCCGCCCGCCAGGTCCTCAAGGCATTGGTGAGCGACGATCGCACCGATCCCCTGGACCCCATCCTGGTCACGGGAAAGGTCTTCTGGGTGGACGACGACCTCTGGCCTCGCATCCAGTCCCGCTTGCCGCCCCTAGCCTGGCGCGTCGTCGGTGATCACCACGAGGTGGACGTCTCCTCTTGGTCGACGGCCGAGC
>CAZVHW010000261.1:0-10128 GCA_964626835.1 uncultured Enterobacterales bacterium | reverse complement strand
CGATCTCCCCCACGCGCTGCGGCTGCTCGAGCAGGCCCAGGTCGCCCGCGACAGCCGCATCCCGCTGCTGGGCCAAGCCTACGAACGCGTGGCCCGAAAGAAGCTCTATTGGGAAATGAGCTTCTCCAGCCTTCTCGAGATGGCCACCCACGGCCTGGGCTGCTGCATCCGCACCCTCGAGCGCCATGCAAAAACAGCCCTCGACATCGCGCTGCTCCCTCCCCTGGCCCGTGCCCTCGACGAAGGGCTCGATCTCGCCCGAGCCAAGCTGGTGGCCTCCGTCGCCTGCGAAGACACCGTCGAGGGTTGGATCCGCGTAGCGCGCCGCACCGGCATCGCCGAGCTTCGGCGGGCGGTCAAGCTGGCCGATGCCGGCGCAACCAAGGACGTCGAACTGCAGGTGTTGGCTGGCTACCAACACGCCATCGACGTGGCCGAGCAGGCGGTGGGCCAGATGTTGGGTGAGCAACAAGCCGACAACGCGACAGAACCTGGCGATCGCGCCCTGCACGGCGACGCGACAGAACCTGGCGGTCACGCCCCCGGCGGCGACGCGACAAATACTGGCGGTGCCCTCGGCGGCCTGCAGCTCTTCGTCAGCCTGAACGCTGCCTGGGCGCCACCCCCCGTGCCCAAATACGACCGGGTGCCCGTCGATTTGCCCAAAGCAGCCCGCTGGTTTCTCGAAAACGTCCGCATCGAACGCCAAAAGGGCTTCGGAAAGGTGAAAGAGCGAGACCACTTCACCTGTCGCAACCCCGAATGTGGCTGTCGCAACCTACGGGTCCAGGCCCACCACATCCACCCCCGCGCCCAAGGAGGTGGAGACGAGCTCGAAAATGGCATCACGGTCTGCAAGTGTTGCCATCTACGACTCATCCACACGGGCAGGATCTCGGTCGCCCGCTTCGGAGATGCCCTGGTCTGGCGCTACCCGTGGCGCATCGTGGTGGCGCTGTGACGCCACCGGTCAGCCTCCCTGTGGTGGTGGCTCGGCCCCCTCGATCAGCCCCACGACCAGCTTCGCCACCGCGGCCATCTCTTCATCCTCGCCCCCGGCAAGCTCCCGCAGCAGCGGCAGATCGTCCGCATCGCCACAGGCACCCAGACCCATCACCGCCACCGCCCGGAAGGGGGAGGCCGGCTGCCCAGCGAGCAAACCCCGCAGCTTGGCGCGCCGCACACGATCCCAGGGGGTCAGCGCCAGGGGCGCTCGATCCACCCGGGCGGCCAGCCGAGCCACCAAGGCCTCCCCATCCATGTCGAGCCGCTCGCGCAGGTACCGCTTTGCCTTGCCCGGCTTGGCCAGGGCCGCACGCAGCCAACCCAAGCCATCCGGCCCCATGTCCAACACCTCGAGCATCAGGGCGCAGGCTTGGGCGTAGAACGCGTGCACCCGCAGCAAGGTCTCGGGGCTCCCCTCCTTCAGGCCCTTCACCACCTGCCCCGCCTTCCAGCCGACCAGCGCGCGAAAGTCGTACCACTGCCCGGCGGACCGCAGCCGCCGCAGGTAGCGCTCGATCCCAGCGCGACGGGCGGGCTCGAACCAGGTCAGCGCCAGGGCCTCGGCCAGCCCCTCGTCCAGCCAGCGATGGTGCAGGACGTAGCCGCTGACGCCGCGCAAGGCTCCGTGCACCAGTTCGTGGGCCACCAGCGCCCGCGGGTTGCGCCCCAGATCTTCGAAAGCGTCCACCGCCACCACCACCCGGCTGGGCCCCGCCACGAAGAAGAACCCTGCTCCTCGCGGGCCCATCATGCCAAACCACCCCTTCAGGTAGGCCTGCATGTCCCGCTGTTTGGCGAAGATCAGCACCCGATCCACCGGCTTGCTGGTGGGCAGCAGCTCCACCAAGGCGGCGTGGGCCTGTCGCACCGCCGCCACCATCTCCCTGGCCTCGATCTCGGGCAGGTCGCTGTAGATGTCGGTGGCACCCTCGCGGATCCACCCCGAGATCCCTTCCGCTCCACTGGCCCGCCGCGCAGCCCGCAGATCGAGAGATCCCACCATGCGAGGTGCCACGAGGTAGGATCGGCCGAGCCCTGCCAAGATCGTGCCGACGGAGCTCCCCAGCTTCCGCGCCCGAATCGCGAGGGCCAAGAGCAGCAGGATCGTGACCCCCACGCCGATAGGCCAACCCAGGCAGAATCCGCCGCTGACCGCGAACGGGAACAGGGTGAGCGCGAAGAGGTAGCGGAAGGTCTTCACGCGGGCGGCAGCTACAGGTACCGGGTGATGCGGAGGGCCACCGAGTCGTTGTCGCTGTACAAGCCCATGGGGCCGCCGTCGTAGACCACGAGATCCTGAACCGTGCGCGGCGTGCCGGCCCGGGCGAAGAAGAACCAGCTGTGGAGCGAGACGGCCCAGTCGTCGCCCGGCTTGTAGCTGATGGAGCCACCGGCCACGCCCTCGGCGAAGGTTGGCGACCACATGGCGGTCAGCTCGGGCTCGAGCCGTTGCCGGAAGAGGGACAGGGTGAACCACCCGGCCACCAGGCCTTCGTCTTCCCGCCGAGCCAACAGACCCACTTCCTTGTAATCCTCGATGTCGAGCAGGCGCTTCCAGGCCGCCTCGGCGCCGAAGCGCACGGTGGTGCTGCCCTGGTACTCGGCGGACACCCCTATGCCCATCTCGGGAGAGGACACGCCCTCGATGAGGTTGGTGGTCAGGGACACGTCGGTGGTGTAGACCGCCTCGAGCTTCAAGCCCAGCACCCCCAGGGTGACGGCGCCGTCCAAGCCGCCGACCCAGGTGTAGGGGTAGTCGGTCATCACGAAGCCATCGGTCTCGCGCGCCCAGGCGTCCATCTCCTCGAGGGAAGGCCAGCTCTGGGCCACGACCCAGGACATCAACGTGCGGTCCATGGTGACGGTGGCGGTGTCGGACCGCACGCGGGCCCCCATGACCGACAGATCGCCCCGGGAGCCGTTGAAGCTGAACCGCAGCGCGCCCTCCGCCCCGGAGAAGGGCTCGTACAGATCGCCAGAGCTACGGAAGAGC
This sequence comes from uncultured Enterobacterales bacterium, assembly GCA_964626835.1. GTDB lineage: Bacteria > Myxococcota_A > UBA796 > UBA796 > JAFGLY01 > CALDOK01. The sequence goes on along the minus strand of CAZVHW010000261.1, from coordinate 7,130 downwards.
TGGTCGTAGCCCCACCAGGCCGAGGGTTCGGCGTCGGAGAGCTGCTTCTCGAGGGACCCGACCATCTCGCCGAAGACATACGCAGTGGTCTCGTCGCCGCCCCAGTAGGCGGTGGAGGCCACGAGATCCTCGAGCAGCCCCGTGGGGTAGAAGGCCCAGTCCGAGCCCAGCAGGTGGTACTTGTTGGGGACGTGCCAGGGCACGTAGTAGAACTGAGCGCGTAGCTTGGGGGGGCCCAGCTCGAGGCGCACCATGGGCACGGCGATGCGCTGTTCGTCGGGGGCGTACATGGGGCCGTGGCGCAAGTCGAGGGGGTTGAGCACGTCCACCAGGGTGATGCCCTCGAGCTGCCCCCAACGCGCCACCTGCTGGCCGATCCGCAGGTGGGCGAAGCGCCCCAAGGGCCGGTCCCAGCGTACCTCGTCGGGCCAGGCGCTGACCCGATAGCGGGTGTCGGGTCCCGACTGGATCCAATGCTCACCGGCCACGCTCATCAGCACGCGGCCACCGTTATCGGTGTTCCAGCGGGCCTCGAGGGCGAAGCGGGTGAGCTCTTCGAAGATGTCCTCGTGGCCGTCTTCGTTGGCGACGTCCATGGCGGCCAGGGTCCAGATGGAACCCTTGGTGCGCAGGTTTGGATCGTCTGCGAGGGCGACGTTCGGTAGCAGGCTTCCCAGCAGCGCCGTGGTGATCAGGCGTCCCATCACCTAGCCGTTGCGCTCCATGTAGGCCGAGGTGAACACCTCCTCGGGGAGCTCCTCGGGTGAGATGTTCACGTCGATCTCGGTGATGTCCAACCGAGTGGAGGTGCCGCGCTTCATGTCCTCCATGCGGCTTGCGGTAGGCACCGGCACGCCTTCGTGGATGTCCACCTGATCGACGGTCATGCGGCGGGTGAGCTCGCCCTTGCTGTCGAACCACTCGACGTTCCGCGGCAGGCTGTCGGCCTTGGCGATCCGGGTCACGAAGCGGTGATCGTTCGAGCCGGGGCCGCAGGTGGTCTCCACCACCCAATACTCCGCGTCCTCTTCGAGAATCTTGTGGGTGGAGCCCTCGCCGGTGTCCAACTCGAAGTCCGAGTAGCGGAAGTCCGAGCCCATGAAGGAGCCCGAGCGCGCCTTGCCAGCGATGCGGGTGACCCGCTCGAGGGCCGGCAGGTAGAGCAGCTGATCGTCTTCCTGGTTCGGGTGGTCCACCAGCACCAGCTGGGTTCCCGCCACGTCGGAAGGGCTCAGGAAACGGGTGTAGGAGCTGGTGATGTCTCCGTCGCGGCGCACCTTGATCTCGAGCTCACGCACGCGCTCCTTTCCGGAGCGGGAGATCAGGGTCATTTTCATGGTCTGGACGGCATTTTCGACGCGGTACTGGCGCCCCGCGTCCTCGAGGATCTCCTGGGCACTGCGGTCGGCCGCACCGGCCAGGCTGGACCAGACGAGGACGAGGGAGGAGAGAAGGAGCTTGCGCATGAGGACTCCGACGTTGGCATGAAAACAACAGGGCAGGGGTGACCGAAGATACCACAGGGCGGGTGGGTGGTAGGCTCGTCCCATGCAGGACACCGACCCCCCTCCGCCCGCTTCCCCACCATGGCCGGTGCGTTTGGCCAACAGCCTGGCCGCCAGCCTCGAGTCCGTGGGCTTTCCCCTGCTGCGCTTCGAGCCCGAAGAGCTGCGAAGGCTGGCGTGCAAGCGGGCCGGGCTCGAGCTGGAGATCGACGATCCGCGGGAGAACGAGGGGCTCGAGAGGCTCTGCACCTCCCTCGAGCAGGACGCCCAGCTCAATCTCGTGGGACGCATGAGCCTGCGCGAGCACGTGGTCGGCGCCCTGACCACCCGCTTGCTCCTGGAACACATCCGCCGCGAGGAACCCGCACGGCTGGAGTGGCAGGGTCCACCGCCCATCGTCATCGTGGGACTGCCCCGCTCCGGCACCACGCTGCTGCACAGGCTGCTGGCCGAGGTACCCGGTCACCGAGCCCTGGCGTTGTGGCAGGTACGCTACCCCCTGCGGGGGCCCGGCAAGGACCGCCGGCTCGCGGAGGCCCGCAAGCAGGTCCAGACCATGCGCAGCATCGCCCCGGTGCTGGACACCAAGCACCCCATCGGGCCCGAGGATCCCGAGGAGTGCGGCTTCCTGATGGATCCTTCGTTCCTGAGTGTCGGCTACTGGATCTTCGCTCCGGCAACCGGCTACCTCGACTGGCTGCTGGAGCAGGACATGACCCCGGCCTACCGGTGCTGGGCAGACCTGCTGGCGATGCAACAAGCCGAGCATCCCGAACAACGGCTGGTGCTCGAGGCACCCGCCCACTGCGGCTATTTGGCTGAACTGGTGGCGGCACTCCCGGGTGCTCGACTGATCCAGCTCCATCGAGAGCCCGAGACCATCGCGGTGAGCATGAGCAGCCTGTTCCACTCCTTCCACGCCATGATGAGCGCCAACCCCGACCCACGGCGCCTGGGGGCCGCCAATCTGCGCCTGTTGGAGACCTGGTTGCGGCGCAACTCACGGGCGAGGCCCGCTCTTGGCGACCAACTGATCGAGCTACGCTACACCGACCTGCTCGCCGACCCGCTGGGGACGGTCCGCGCCATCCACGACCACCACGACCTGGGTTGGAAACCCAACTGGGAGCCCGCGTTGCAAGCGTGGATCGACGCTCACCCCCAGGACGCAGCCGGCCCCCATCGCTACCGAGCGGAGACCTTCGGCTTGACCATGGACGAGCTTCGCTCCCGGCTGGCCCCCCTCACCGACGGATGAACCCCCTCGGCGGGAAACCTGGAGCCAGAGAGGCCGCAGCCGCCCGCCCGTGCGGAGTCAGCCCGAACCGATCACACGAGCTTCCGGTGGTAGCGCCGATACCCCCTGTTGACAGCCCAAAAACTCACCGCAGCCCAGAGCCTCGAGGTGTTGCGTCGGGCACCAAGGTTGCGCGACAGGCGACGGAGGACCTTGCGCCGGCCGAAGAACGAACGCGCGAGCCGATGGTAGCCCTGCAACAGATCCTCGGTGCTCATGCCCAGGGGCCGCACCACCGGGTGGTGACCGTCGTACAGGGCCAGGTCTCGCTCGAGGAGCCGTCCCTCGGACTCGACCTGCTCGTACCACTCGGTGCCCGGGTAGGGCACGGGCATGGTGAAGGCACAGCCCGCGGGTGAGAGCCGCTGCAGCGCCTCGCCCGTCCGCTGGAAGACCTCCGGCCCGTCGTGATCCAGTCCAAGCATGACGCCCAGGAAGGGCATGATGCCGTGCTCACGCAGCGTGCGAAGCTGGTGCTCGTAGCGATCGACCTCGTTGAACGCTTTGGCTTCCGACGCCAGGGATCGCTTCGAGAAGCTCTCGAGCCCCAGGAAGGTTCACGAAAACCCCGAGGCCCGCAGCAGGCGCAGCAGATGCGGGTCGTCCGCCCGCCGCAGCGTGCTCTGGGCGCCCCAGACCAAGCCCAGCGGCTCGATGGCCTCGGCGAAGCGCGCCAAGTGCTCGGGGTCGTTCATGATGTTGTCGTCCATGGCCTGCAGCAGGCGCTCGGGGCGTGCCCGAATGGCTTCCACCAAGGGCTCGAGGGGACGACGGCGGAACGAGGGGCCGTGGATGAGCCTGTTGAAGCAGAAGCGGCAGGCGTTGCGGCAGCCGCGGGTGAGCTCGAAGGGGTAGGGTTGGAAGCGCTGGGAGTAGGTGGGCAGCAGATCGACGTCGGGGATGGGGACCTCGTCGAGGTCGGGGCGCTCGGCCAGCTCGTAGACACCGGCCAGACTGCCGGCCTGCAGGTCGTCCAGGAGGCGGTCTCCCAGACCCTCGATCTCCCCCTTCACCACCGCATCGGCGTGGGCCAGCGCCTGGTCCGGCACCGCCGAGGGATGGGTGCCCCCGAGGACGACGCAGGCACCCGTGCTCCGCAGCTCATCGGCCAGTTCGTAAGCGCGCGGCGCATGGGGCGTGTCGCAGCTGATGCCCACCAGGTCGAAGCGCCCGTTGGGCAGAGGCTGCACCGCTTCGTCCACCACCCGGACTTCGGCCCGCGGTGCCAGCTCGGCCGCCACGCTGGGAAGCGTCAGCGTGCGGATGCGCGTGAAGCTGGTCCCGGCGCGCGGCGAACGGGGGGCGACCAGCAGGATGCGCACGGCGAGACCTCCAGCCCCGGGGGCCTGGGACATCTATTCCGCGCGGGGCATGGACGGTCCGGAAAACCCGTCGCGATCAGGCGCGCTCAGTCCGCCCGCTTGACACAGAGCCCGTAGCCCGAGAAGTGCACCGAGTTGGCGTCGCCGCTGTCGCAGGTCGTGTCCGAGTCGGAAGGATCGTGGAACGAGGTGCACTCGCCGTCCCGGTAGCGCGGGCAGTAGTGGTACATGGTCAGCGTGTTGTCGCCGCGATCCAGCCAGAAGGTGCCGATGTAGATCAGGGTCGAAGAAGGGAAGCCGTTGTTGTCCCCGTCCTGCACGATCCAGTCGCTACGGCAGTTCGACAGCGCCGGCTGCCCATGGGGCACCGTCGCGTTGGTCACGCGGAAATAGGCGCTCTCGTTGTGCTGGGACGCGCCAGACTCGACGATGGAGGTGCTGTAGACATGGTACCAGTGCGCGGCGGGCGCCGTGAGCGTGCCCGTCGCCTCGGTCGGATCCCAGGACAGTACGTAGATCTCGTCCGAATCGAAGCTCGCCTCGACCCCATTGGGGCAGTCGTCGTCGATGAGGGTAGGGGGCTCGTCATCGGGAGGCTCGGAGGGATCCCCCGGATCGCCGGTGTCCATTGGCTCCTCGGGATCGTCCTCGTCCGCCGGCGAATCCGAGTCACCAGGCGAGCCCGGATCGTCGTCGTCCGTCTCGCCCGGATCGTCATCGTCCTCGTCGTCGTCTCCCGGCGGTCCCACGTCGTCGGACGGCGGATCGCCAATCCCGTGGGCGTCATCGGGGGTGGAGAGGATGTACTCGGTGCAACCAGAGGTCAGGGCGAGGGCCAGGATGGCGAGGATCATGTCGAGCTCCCGTGGACGGATGCGGGCAGTCTCGAAGCAATTCCCGTGCCAAGGGGCCACTGGACCCCGAGGTCCCCCATGCTGTAGACCTGGATTCACCCCTGTGCTCCCGAGGCCTCCATGCGAGCCGTCGCTGCCTGGATCGTCAAGCTTCGTTTCCTGCTGCTGCTGGTCGCAGTGCTCACCCTCCTGCCGGCCCTACAGATCCTGCCGGAGCTGAAGACCAACAACAACGTGGACGCGTTCCTGGCCGAAAACGACCCAGGTCTTGCGTTCTACCGGGAGATCACCGAGATCTTCGGCGGCGACCACATCGTCTACGTGGCCGTCGAGGCCGGCGAGGGCGGGATCTGGTCCGTGGACGAGATCGCCCGCCTGGACCGCATCACCAAAGCCGCGGAATCGTTGGAGAACGTGGACGAAGCCTTGAGCCTCACCTCCACGGACGCGGTGCAGGGAATCCCAGGGCTGGTCACGGTGGGACCCCTGCTGGAGACCCTTCCCGAGACCGAGCAGGAGATCGCGGACCTGAAGGAGCGGGTTGAACGCTCGCCCCTGCTCGCGCGCATGGTCGCTCCTGGGGGCACCGCCACCCTGGTGGCCATCGAGCTGGACGACAGCTTCCGGCAAGCCGAAGACCTGGACCCCTGCTGCCCCTGCAAACGGCTGCCAACGCACCGCCTGACCCACGACGCAGCCTGCCGGTGACGACGAGCGCACCGCTGGGCGAGCCAGCCCGACATCCTGCACCTCCGTCCCCTCCACCGCATCCACGAGATCCTCCACAGCCCCCATGGTGAACAGGAAGCGCGACTCCCCCGCGAGGTCCAACCACTCGCGCGCCCGATCCAGTGGCCCTTCGCGCCCGGCCAGCCTCTCACCCAGCGCGGTGAAGGCCCACAGCCCCGCCAGGGCTTCGTAGCGCACGCGCAACAGCGGGTACCGCAGCTCGTCCACCAGCTCGCTGTCCAGCCCGGAGTGGTGCAGCTCGTCCCCAACGGTGACCAGCCCGGCCAGGACCGGCACCAGCTCACCAGCGGCCACGGCCACCGACGACCCGTCCCCCTCGAGCGCAGCCGCCACCGACTCGACCCCGCTCCGAAGCTCCCCGTGGTCGGGCAGCTCCAGGCCGTGCCCGTCGAAGGCTTCCATCACCCGCACCAGCGGCGCGGCGTCACCCTCGACATCCTCTCGATACCCATACCCCAGCGACGCCTCGAGCCCCGCCGCCATGGCTCGCGCCTCGTCGACATCCGCAGGGCCAGGGCTGGCCAGCCACGCCGCCAGTGCACCCGCGTTCAGCCGCGACAACGAACCCTGGACCATGGGGTTGGCCCCGATCCCGGCCACGGCGCCCGCCAGATCCCCGGCGCGCCCCCCGTAGGCCGCCAGCTGCACCCGACCCGCCAGCAGGTCGTAGGCGTCGTTGGCCCAGTAGTTGTCCCAGATGAGCGGATCACGGCCGACCAGGGAGCGGAAGTCCTCGAGATCCGCTGCCTCGAGGCTGTCGCAAAACGTACCCGTGCCGATCCACATGACCTGGATGTCGGCGTCCAGCTCGGCCAACGCCTCGAGATAGGCCGGCGCGCCGGGCCATCGCGCCAGGCGCGCGTCGCTGTAGACCGTCGGTACGAAGAGCAAGCGCAACCCTGGCTCGATCTCCCGCAGATCCGACAGCAGGCGATTCGCCACGACCACCTGGGCCGCTCCCAGCTCCGCGCCCACCTCCACGTCCGCCTCGTACTCGATGTCGTCCGCCAACAGCGCCACCCCCGTGATCCCCAGCTCTACAAACGCCGCAAGCTTCCCGTACAGCGTCTCGAGATCCGCCTCGTCCTCCGAATCCAGGTCGATGAAGGGGCTGACACCCGGCGCGAAGTGCACCCCCAGCTCCCGGGCCAGCCCAGCCACCTCGGCGAAGGCCTCCATGGCCTCGGCGTCGTACGCTTCGCGCCACTCGTCCCGGTGCAATGGATCGTCCTTGGGAGCGTAGAGGTACAGGTCCATGCCGGCCCGAGCCAAGGTCACCAAGGCCGCCTGTCGCTCCCGCCATGACCATGGCTGGCCATAGAAACCCTCGACCAGCCCCGAACCGGGGTGGCTTCCCAGCGCGCCCAACCCCACCGCGGGATCCAGCATCGGAACCGAGAGC
>CAZVHW010000260.1:0-10182 GCA_964626835.1 uncultured Enterobacterales bacterium | reverse complement strand
ACCACCGACGAGACAGACGCCCTCGACGCCTCCACCTGGTACCGGGACAACGATGGCGACGGCTACGGCGACAGCGCGGCCAGCACCGTCAGCTGCGACCAGCCCACGGGCTACGTCAGCGACGCCACAGACTGTGAGGACGGTGACGACGACGTCTTCCCCGGTGCCGAGGAAGCCTGCGATGGCATCGACAACGACTGCGACGGCAGCGTGGACGAAGACCTCGACTCGGACGGAGACGGCCTGGCCGACTGCGACGACACCGAAGAGTGTGACGGAGTAGACAACGACGGAGACGGCTTGGTGGACGACGACGATCCCGACGTCACGGGCACCAGCACCTGGTACGTGGACTACGACGGCGACGGCTACGGGGGCGCGCTGCTGAGCACGGATGCCTGCGACCAACCGAGCAACTACGTCGCGGACAGCACGGACTGCGACGACGCGGACGCCTCGGCCTACCCTGGCGCCGGAGAGATCTGCGACGGCGCGGACAACGACTGCGACGGCACCGTCGACGAGGACGACGCCAGCGACGCCAGCAGCTGGTACGCCGATGCAGACGAGGATGGCTACGGGGACGCCTCGACCACGGACACCGCCTGCAGCGCGCCCTCGGGCTACGTCTCCGACGCCACGGACTGCGACGACGCGGACGCGGCGCTCAACCCAAGCGCCGAAGAGATCTGCGACGGCCTCGACAACGACTGTGACGGCCTGACGGACGAAGACGATCCCGACCTCGGCGATGCCTCGACCTGGTACGCGGACGCCGACGGCGACGGCTACGGTGACCAGACCTCGAGCACCGAAGCCTGCAGCCAGCCCACCGGCACCGTGGCCGACGACGGCGACTGCGACGACGTCGAGGCCACGACCAACCCGGGCGCCAGCGAGATCTGCGACGGTATCGACAACGACTGCGATGGAACCGTGGACGAAGACGACGCCACCGACGCTGGCACCTGGTACGCCGACACGGACGGCGATGGGTACGGCGACCTCTCCAACACCACCGCCGCCTGCGATCAGCCGAGCGATCACGTCACCAACACCACGGACTGCGACGACGACAACAACACGGTGTACCCGGGGGCCAGCGAGATCTGCGACGGATTGGACAACGACTGCGACGGCACCGTGGACGACGGCGCCACCATCAGCTGGTACGCCGACGCGGACGCGGATGGCTACGGAGATGGGGGGGCCGCTACCGACGCCTGCACCGCACCCAGCGGCCACGTCGCCGACGCCACGGACTGCGACGACGGCGACGCCGCCATCAACCCCGCCGCCAGCGAACTGTGCAACGGTGTGGACGACGACTGTGACGGCACCGTGGACGAAGACGACGCCACGGACGCGAGCACCTGGTACATCGACGCCGACGCGGACGGCTACGGCTCCGCAACCTACACCGCGGCAGCCTGCAGCCAACCCAGCGGCTACGTCGCCGACGCCACGGACTGCGACGACTACGACGGCGACGTCAACCCCGGGGGTACAGAGACATGCAACGGGGTGGATGACGACTGCGACGGCACGGTGGACGAAGACGACGCCACGGACGTCTCCACCTGGTACGCCGACGCCGACTCGGACGGGTATGGCGACGCTGCCACCACCGCAGAGGCCTGCGACGCACCCTCGGGCTACACGGACGACGACACGGACTGCGACGACGGCGACAGCAGCGTCCATCCAGGTGCCTCCGAGGCTTGCGACGGGCTCGACAACGACTGTGACGGCGACGTGGACGAGGGCGCTTGCCTGGACATCTCCAACGTCTCCACGAGCACCCTCGAGCTCGGGGAGTCCGCACTCACGGTGTCCAGCGACACGACCATCGACACGGACACCGGCGAGATCGACGGGCTGCGAGCCTCGGGCACGGGCCTGGTGGACGGCATCTACTTCCAGGTCGTGGTCCAGGCATCGGGCCCGGACCTGGGCGTCTTCTCGGTCACCGGATTGACCGTGGACAGCGGCACCACCCTGTGGGTTCAGGGCGACAACGCCTTGGTCGTCGCCTCCGCGGGTGACGGCGACGTCAGCGGCACCATCGACCTCACCGGCGAGGACGGCACGGACATGTACGGCACGTCAGGCCCGAACGCGGGCGGGGAGGCCGTCGCAGGTGGCGACGACGGCGGCGACGGATCGAACAACGTCTACAACGGGGCCACCGACGGCGCGGGAGACGGCGGAGGCTTCATCGGCCAGGCCGGCATTCACTACGGCAACGGCGGGGGCGGGGCGGGCTACTGCTGGGGCGGTGGCGGCGGCATGGGTGGCTCCACCAGCAGCGCCTCGGACGGAAGCTCCACCGCGGGCGGCGACGGCGCGGGCTCGTCCAGCGAGTACGGCTACTACGGTGGTGATGGCGGCGGCCCCTACGGCACCTACCGGCTCGAACCCCTGCTGGCGGGTTCGGGAGGCGGTGGAGGCCTGTCCGACACGGACACCAACCCCAACGGTGGCGCCGGTAGCGGCGGCGCTGGCGGTGGGGCTCTGCAGCTGTCCGTGGACGGTACCCTGAGCGTCAGCGGCAACATCGAAGCCTCGGGAGGCCGTGGCGGTGACGCATACGGTGGTGGCGGCGGTGGTGGCTCCGGCGGTGCCGTGCTGCTCGAGGCACTCGATCTCGACGTGGGTGGTGCGCTGTACGCCGAAGGTGGCCGCGGTGGCCACGGCAACCTCAGCTGGGTGTCTTCGGGCACGACGGGTGGCGACGCAGGGAGCGGATCGGCCCCAGGTGGCGGTGCCGCGAGCCGCGAGTCCGGCGGTGGTGGTGGCGCCACGGGCTGGATCCTGCTGCGCTACCTCACGAGCACCAGCACCACGTCGGCGACCATCAGCCCCGACAGCGCGGGTGGCTGCGCCACGGTGGAGGCCATGTAGCCGTCAACGCCGACGCACGAGCGACAGCTCCACCAGCCGCGCACCCTCGACGGGAGCGGCGTCCACCCGCAGTCGAACGTCCACGCTTCCGTCGTCCCCCGGCGAGATGGTGCCCCCGCCATCATCGGTGGTTCCGGCGAGGCTCCATTCCACGCCCTCGCCTTCCTCGAAGACCGGATCGACTTCCCAGCTGCCCGCCGACAGCGGGATACGCGTCGCCGTGGCCGTCTCGCCGGCCACCAGGGGCACGCCGAGACGCTCTGTCAGCAGCAGCGGACCACTGGACTCGTTGGCGATGAACCAAGTCGGAACGACGACTCGATCCTCTCGGCGCACGAGGCCCACCACGGGGCTCTCCAACCGCGCCCAGATACGAACGTGGGCGGAGGGAGGATCTTCCCGGGCCAGCTCGACGTAGCGGTAGTCGCGGTAGAAACGCGGATCCTCGTGCATCTGCCGGCCACCCGTAAACACACCGCCATAGGTGCCGTAGTGCACCCCGAACAGCACGATGTCGGGCTGGCGATCCAGGACGTAGGCACCGTCGCCATGGGTGTGCCCCGACAGGGACCACGCGGGATCGTCCGGCGGGTGGGTGGCGATCCAGCGGTCCATGAGGCCCAACATGTCCAGGGTCCGCCACCGGGTGTAGAACGGGATGGCCCCGGCGGTGTTCAAGGCGACATACGGCTCGCCTCGTGCGCCGAAGCAGCGCTCGAAGAAGCCAGCGAAGAACTCGCCCTTCTTCTTCCAGTGAAAGCTGTAGTGCATGGCGCGGTTGATCTGTTGATCGCGCCACTGCTCGAGCTGCAACCACCCCAGGGACAGGCCCGCGACGATCACCAGCACCACCAGCCAAGGCCGCCGGCCCCCACGTCCACGCCACCAGCCCAGCAGGGCACGCACCCCCTCGCCAGCCAGCCAGACCAGCAGGAGCAGGTTGGCGGCCAGGAAGCGGCGTCCCATGGGCCAGACTCCGCCGGTATAGATCACGTAGACCGTCCAGCACAGAAGAGCGCTGAGGACCACGATGACGACGCGGCGCACCGGGGCCTGGCCGGTCCGGAGCACGAAGGGCAGCAGCGCCAGCAGCGAGAAGAGCCACAACCCTCGCTGGTATTGCAGCCCCTGCGCGACGAAGACCAGCCCCTCACCCACCAGCTCAGCGCCCCCTGGCACCTTGACATGGGCGGTGTTGGGCACCCAGTCGCCGTAGTAGGCCAAGCGAAAGACCAACTGACCGACCACGCAGAGGGTGGGGGTGACTCCGAGGGCCACCAACCAACGCATGACGCGTAGGCCTGGCCCCACCGCAACCACCAGTCCCAAGGCCAGCGCTGCGGTGAAGAGCGCACCGTCAGGGCGGGTGAGCGCAAGCAGTCCGAGTGGCAACCCTGCCAAGGCGAAGGTCCGCACGGCACGGTCTTCGGGCCCCTCGAGAGCGCGAACCACCAGCGCCAGGGACACGGCGAGGAACCCCAAGACGAAGGGGGTCTCGAGTCCCGACGCGGTCGCGATGATCAGGGGCTGGCTGATGGAGAAGGCCAACAGGGCGAAGGCCCCGGGGAGCACGCTCCCCGTGCGACCGGGGCGCAGATGCCACGCCGTGGCGCCGAATGCCACGGCGGTCCCGAGCAGCCCCAGCACCCTCAGAGCCTGGAACAGATCCACACCGACCGCTCCCAGCGCTGCCGCGCCCAACACCCAGAGCAGGTTCGAGTAACCCTCCACGAACTCCCCATCGTTCCAGGTCAGGCCATGCCCCTCCAACAGACGCTCGGCGTAGCGCAAGGAGATGAACGCGTCGTCCTCGACGAAGTCAGCCTGGAGATAGGGCGCGAGGTTGAACAGGAACACCGCGACGGCGCCGAGCAAGATGGCGACGAAGAGGGCCTGCCGCGTTCGGCTGGAGGGGCTCATCCTCCAATCCGCCTGGCGAACCTTCGGGCACCCAACCGCCGAGCCATCCCGGCGATCGCCCGACCATCCAGCTGCGCGCAGATCCAAGCGACCGCGAGCGCAGGAAGCAAGAAGGCTCGTGGATAGAGCCAGCTGGGTTCGAAGCGGGAGACCACGTAGCCACAGACCAGGAAGACCACGAGCGCCCACACGACGGGCAGCCAACGACGCCGGGTGATGGCGATGGCCAAGCCGAGCGCGAAGAGCACGCCGCCGAACATCGCTCCGAGACCGGGTTGAAGGTCCAGAAGCTGCGTACGGGCATCCATGCTCGGCTCGAAGAGCGAGACCGGAACCCACAGAAGCCAAGCCAAGCTCTCGAGGCCCTCGAGCCCCAAGGCCTGGCCTCCGAGGGCCTGGACGTGGCCCGTGGTCATCGCCCGCAGCGCAGCGCCAGGCTGCTGCCAGAGGTAGGGATTGCTGCCAACGAACACGGCCGCCCCAACCAACCAACCCAGCGCCGCGGCCAACCCACCCCGCAAGCCCACGGTTCGCCGCCAGAGCGCCAAGATGACCAGCATGACGGGAAAGAGCGAAGCCGCGTAGAGCTTGCAGGCGGCGGCGAGCCCCGCCAGCGCGCCAGCGGCCACGAGCCCGACGGCGCGCCGCATTCCACCCCCTCGAAGCGCCACCGAGAAGGCCCCCAGCGCCAACACCGCCAGCAGGAGCATGGGCACGTCGGGCAGCAAGGCGACGTGGACCGAGCGATAGACCGGATGGGCCAGCAGCCAGCCGGCAGCCAACAGACCCGTCCAGCGCCCTCCCCCGCCGCTGGAACCCAGCCACGCCAGGCCACCGACGGCCAGCGCCGCGAGCAGGCCCATCAACAGCCGCATGGTCGGGACCCGCCGGTCACGTTCGAGGCCGCGGGTGGCGTGGTCCAGTGCCCCCAACACGTACAGCCCCACCTTGGGATTGTTGCTGCCGTAGGCCTGGTACGGCTCGGACCAGCGCCAGTCCGAGCACGCCTCGACGTCGCCCTTCACGCAGCCCGAGTAGAGCTCCGCTTGCATGGTGCCGTAGTACAGGAACCCCTTCTCGTCGCCCTGAACGGTGTCCGGAGCCCGGGATGCGGCCGTCACCGCGAGCGCCAGGGCCGCCACGAACGCCACAAGCACGGTCCAGGGTCGGGAGCCACTTCGGATCACGCGCGTTCCATCCAAGGGGAAGCCCTCAGTAGCCGATCCGCAGGGGGGCGGCCTAGGGCGACCGACACGCAGAGTCGCACGAGAGCAAGCCTCGCTTCCCACATATGCAGCCGGTCCATACCGGTGTAGAGTGGACCCGGCACGGAAGAAAGACACGGAGAAACCATGACCATGCGACCGTTGATCGTGCTGACCCTGGGATTCCTGCTCGGGACGGCTTGCGGCGAAGAAGAGAAGAACGACACCCAAAAACCAGAGGGCGACGCAGACGCAGACGCGGACGCAGACACGGACGCCGACGGCGACGCGGACGCAGACGCTGACAGCGACACGGACGCAGACAGCGACGCGGACGCAGACAGCGACGCGGACGCAGACAGCGACGCAGACAGCGACGCAGACACGGACCCGAACCTCACCGGCCGGATCGTCCTCAATCCCTGCTCCGATCCCTCTACCGTGGCGATCTGGTCCGTGCTGACGGGCGAGGCAGCCTGCACGCCGGGTTGGGACACCGGCGGCACCGAGTGGAAGGACACCCTGGTCGACAGCCCTGGCGTGGCCTCCCACGCCTTCTCGTCCACCTTGTCCGCGGGAGACTACGGGGTGATCGGCTACACCGGCGGCTGCTTTGGCTGCGCCGCTTTCAGCATCGCCGAAGGGGTGGACACCGAGGTCGAGCTCTCCATGGAATACCTGGACGACGTCGATGCTCCCTACCTCTACCTCTACCCTCCAAACCCCACGGCGGTGAACGTCCGCATCTTCGATCCCGATCGCATCACCGCCGCCGACCCCGCCTACCCCGACGGAGGGTGGGAGGTCACGGCCATGCCCGATGGCCAGCTGGTCACCGACGAGGGCGTGCGAGACTTCATCTTCTACGAGCTGGCCTTGGACGCCAAGCGGTTCCAGTACGCCCAGGGCTGGTGCACCGACGGCGCCAACGCCCAGGGGAGCATCGAGCAGGCCATGGCGGACATGGGCTTCCTGGCCAACGAGATCGCGGACTTCGCGACGTTCTGGGACCACCAGTTCCCCGCCTCGGCCCAGCTGACGGTCTACCCCCAGGTGCAGACCCTCTACAAGCTGCCCATCAATCCAGCCCCCGACCGCATCGTGCGAGCCATCTTCGTGCTCGAGCCCGGCTGCCGCAGCCTGCCCGCGCCGGTCTTCGAGCGCACTCAGCGCAGCGGCTACCACGCCGCGGAGTGGGGCATGATGTTGCTGGACGGCCTGGACCGTCCCACACCCCTGCTCCCAACCTGGATGTAGCGCCCGAACATCGCCCAGGGCCAGCTGCGGTAGCTAGCGCGGGTCCTGGGCAAACGCACTCGAAGCCCCAAAGAGGCACCATGCGAGTCTACTCGCTCGTTCTGGCCCCTCGCGTGCTCCTGTCCGTCGCCTGCGTCTCGGAGGCCCTCGGGTACGAATCCATCACCAGGGTCTTCCAGGAGATCGAGCGCGCGCTGACGGACTATGGGGCTGGACGCTTGACGTCGTAGAAAGCGCTAAATCGATAATTCTCCTATGTGACATTTGATGACGGATCCAGGTCGACGGTTGGTCGCCACGGACGCTATGAAAACGAAGGAGAAAGTCGTGCCTCGCATCCTCGTGCTCTACTACAGCGCCTTCGGCCACACCGAGGTCCTCGCGCGCGCCGTCGCCGAAGGTGCGCGACAGGTCGCGGGAGCCGAGGTTCACGTCAAGCGGGTGCCCGAGCTGGTCCCCGAACACCTCGCACGCAAGAGCGGCTATCGCCTCGACCAAGGTGCACCGGTGGCCGACACCGACGACCTCGCGGCCTACGACGCCGTCCTCTTCGGCACCCCCACACGCTTCGGCGCGATGGCTGCCCAGATGCGCAGCTTCCTCGATCGCACCGGCGGGCTCTGGGCCAAGGGCTCGCTCATCGGCAAGGTCGGGTCCGTCTTCACCTCGAACGGCACCCGACAGGGCGGGCGTGAGCCCAGCGTTCTCTCCCTCCACTCCACCCTGCTGCATCACGGCATGCTCATCGCAGGGGTCCCCGGTGATGCCGGCGTCCCCGACGAAGACGAGCTGGAACGAGCCCGCCTCCACGGCCGGCACGTCGCCACCCTGACCAAGCGGCTGGCTGCCTGACGAACATCGGCACTCCGGTGGGGACCGACCGTGACCTGGACCTGGACCCAACTCGAGACACCCATCGGGACGTTGCTGGTCGCCGGGGACGACGCCGGGCTCGAGTGCATCCGCTTCCCGGTCGACAACCAGCCTGCCAAACCCCAGCCGGGCTGGATACGCGATGACCGGGCACTCCACGCCGCCCGCGTCCAGCTGCGCGCATACTTCGAGGGGGATCTGCGCAGCTTCGATCTCCCTCTCTCCCCCCAGGGGACCGCATTCCAGCACGAGGTCTGGGCCCTGCTGGCCGAGATTCCCTACGGAACCACAGTGTCCTACGGTGCCTTGGCCCACCGGCTGGGCAAGCCAGGCAGTGCCCGCGCCGTAGGCCACGCCAACGGTCGCAATCCCCTACCCATCGTGTTGCCCTGTCATCGCGTGGTGGGGACCGACGGCAGCCTCACGGGCTTCGGCGGAGGGCTGGCGGTCAAGCGCTGGCTGCTCCGGCACGAGGGTGTCGAGGTCGCCCAACAAACAACCCTGTTCTGACCGCCTGCCACGAGCTGGGGTGTTGGGCCGCGCCAGCCCGTTCGCCTTGCGCGGCGCGGCCCGTCGTGGGAGGCTTTGGGTGGGCGTCAGGACCGAAGCTCGCCATGAAGGGAAAAGACAAAGAGAAGCTGGACGAAGAAGACTGGACCGATCCGACGGTGATCACGCAGATCACCCCAAGACCGGCAAAGGCCACGCCCCCACCGGATCCTGGTCCCGAGATCATCATCGAGGACTACGACGAGAACATCTCGGAGATCGATGTCGAGGCGCTCCCGGAGCTGGTCGAGATCGTCGACCTCGCCCCCATCGACCACGAGCAGCCCGGTGGACCAGCGTTCGTGGTCCTCGAGCCAGACCAGCCTCCGCGGGTGTTCTGGGTGCACGACGACCTGGTGCTGGGGCGGGGAGCCGACGTCCACATCCCCATCCCAACCCCCTCCGTCAGCCGCAAGCACGCCGCCATCCTGCGCACCGCCGAAGGTTGCGTGCTCGAGGATCTCATCAGCGACAACGGCACCTACGTCAACGGCGAGCGCATCGAGCGCAAGGTGCTCTGGCCTGGCGACACCATCCGCATCGCCACGGTTGAGCTGACCTTCCTGGGCTACAGCGCCGAAGAGCAGCGCTACGAGGACAGACCCGCGGCCGAGCTGCGGCGCTACGAGTGGCAGCTCCCGCCGGGGGCCGAGTCGGACACCATGATGCTCGATCAACGCCTCATGGAGCGCATGGTCAGGGTGCGCAACCTGCTGGCCCGGGGCGCCATCCGTACCAAGCAAGGCGAGGGTGTCTGGAAGCCAGGCCACGACCGCCTCTACTTCGGTGGCGACGACGGCATCCCCATCTCGGCGCTGGGTTCCGGCCGAGCCGCGGTGATCAGCTGGAGCGGCAACGGGCACCACCTGCACCGCCTCGCACGCTGGACCAAGGTCCGGGTCAACGACGAGATAGTGAGCGAAAAGAACCTCGAGCCGGGCGACGAGATCAAGGTAGGAGGGAGCGAGTTCCTTTACGCGCTGGACTAGCCTTGGCTACCACCCCTCCGGTCATCCTCGTCCACGGCCTCTTCGCGCCGCGGGCCTCCATGCTCCCGTTCCAGTGGGCCCTCCTGCACGCTGGGCTCGACGCCCACACGGTCAAGCTCCCGTTCCTCAACATGGCCGCGATCGAGCACTCCGCCGAGCTGCTGGCCCGACAGGTGGACGGGATCCTGGCCGGGAGCTGCCACGAACACTGCGACATCGTGGGCCTGAGCCTCGGGGGCTTCATCGGCTTGCACTACCTGCTCGAGCTGGGGGGCGCCGACCGGGTCCGTCGCATGATCGCCCTGGGCACCCCCGTCCGCGGAACCTGGACCGCCCTGGCAGCGGTGGTGCTCCTGGGTTCCCACTGCCCCGCAGCCCGGCAATGCGTCCCAGGCTCGGCCTTCCTCACGGAGCTCGACAAGAGAGGTCTGCCCGAAGACGTTGAGATCATCGCGGTGTACGGCTCCTTCGATCCCGTGGCACCC
>CAZVHW010000259.1:3783-10183 GCA_964626835.1 uncultured Enterobacterales bacterium | reverse complement strand
TGGCCCGCGGCGAGCTGGTGAACGTCGGCGAAGCCATCGGCGTCATCGCCGCCCAGTCCATCGGCGAGCCCGGCACCCAGCTCACGATGCGCACCTTCCACATCGGTGGCGCGGCCTCCGCCAAGGTCACCCAGTCCAGCCTCGAGCTCAAGACCAGCGGTGTGGTCAAGTACAGCGAAGACCTGCTCACCGTGGTCAACCGCGCAAACGCCATCATCGCCATGAGCCGCAACGGCGAGATCGCCGTCGTGGACGAAAAGGGCCGCGAGCGTGAACGCTACGGCATTCCCTACGGCGCCACGGTCTTGGTCAAGAACAACGAGCGCGTGGCCGCCCGCTCCAAGATCGCCGAGTGGGATCCCTTCACGACGCCCATCATGGCCAACACCGAAGGCAAGGTGAAGTACGAAGACCTCGAGGATCGGTCCATGGCTCGCCAGATCGAGGAGACCACGGGTCGTTCCCGCATGGTCGTCACGGAGTTCAAGGACACCGACCTCAAGCCTCGCATCGTGCTGCGTGCGACCACCGGCCGCAAGGTCAAGAACCGCTTCTTCCTGCCGGTGGGCGCCAACATCATGGTCGAGGAAGGCGAGGTCATCCAGTCCGGCGACGTGCTGGCCAAGATCCCGCGTGAGACCACCAAGACCAAGGACATCACCGGTGGTCTGCCCCGCGTGGCCGAGCTGTTCGAGGCTCGCAAGCCCAAGGAAGTCGCGATCATCACCGAGATCGATGGCGTGGCGGCGTTTGGCAAGGACACCAAGGGCAAGCGTCGCATCATCGTGACCCCCGAGCACGGGGAACCACACGAGTACCTGATCCCCAAGGGCAAGAACATCACCGTCAACGAGGGCGACTACGTCCGCGCCGGTGATGCGCTCATGGATGGCTCGGTCAACCCGCACGACATCCTCAAGATCTCTGGCGAGGACGCACTGGCTGGCTACCTGGTCGACGAAGTGCAGGAGGTCTACCGCCTTCAGGGTGTCAAGATCAACGACAAGCACATCGAGGTCATCGTGCGGCAGATGTTGCGCCGTGTGAAGATCCGGTCGGTCGGGGACACGGAGTTCCTGGTCGACGAGCAGGTCGAGAAGCACAAGTTCGAGGAAGCCAACCGCAACGTGTCCGCCATGGGTGGTCGGTCCGCAAAGGCCGACAACCTGCTGCTGGGCATCACCAAGGCCAGCCTCTCCACCGACTCGTTCATCTCGGCAGCGTCGTTCCAGGAGACCACCAGGGTCCTGACGGAGGCTTCCATCAACGGCAAGAGGGATGGTCTCCGCGGTCTGAAGGAAAACGTCATCATGGGCCGCCTCATCCCCGCTGGTACCGGCTTCGCCGCCTACCACGAGCTGGGCATGATCATGGGCGACCAGAGCACTGCCGAGGTGGTGGCCGTGGGCGACAGCGCCGCCACGCCCCCCGTGGCGAAAGAGGTGCCGGCCAAAGCCTGATCTTCCCTGAGTCTGCTAGCCCGGTCGCTTCGGCGGCCGGGTTTGTTGCTTCAGCCGCACACCCCATACGCCGAAGTGAACGTAGCGGAGGGTTTCATACCCTCCCGCCACGCCTCGAGGGAGAGGAGTCCGCAGGCCCCCGAGAGCGCGTCATTCGTCAAGGGCTGGCTGCAGCCTCCGCAGTATGACTCGTATTCCGTGTCATTCTCCGGGGGCTGGCGGTAGCCTCCGCAGTATGACTCGCATCCCGCGTCATTCGTCGAGGGCTGGCGGTAGCCTCCGCAGTATGACTCGCATCCCGCGTCATTCGTCGAGGGCTGGCTGCAGCCTCCGCAGTATCACTCGCATCCCGCGTCATTCGTCGAGGGCTGGCTGCAGCCTCCGCAGTATGACTCGTATTCCGCGTCATTCGTCGAGGGCTGGCTGCAGCCTCCGCAGTATGACGCGCGGTCTGTCCGGGTACGGGCTCCTCTTGCTGTCGCTCCTCGCCGTGGTGCCCGACCGCCCCCGGGCCGGGTTCTCGTCCTGCTGCTGCCGGAACGTGGGTCCGATCTCCCTGGACGCCCGGCGCGGTCCGCGGCCTTGGCGATCTAGCGATCACCCGGCCCGCATCCTGGCGCTTCCCTCCCTCGCGTGGTTGGCAACACGACCACGTCCGGGACGTCAACTGGCCTCCGGCGATCGGCGCTGCCGCTCTTCGCTCCGGTAGTGGGTCAATGCTCCGCCGGCTGGGCTCCCATCGCCGGCCAGTGCCAGTGTCGCGCGAAGGGTGGTGTCCGGTGGATGCACGAGAGACCGCTGTGAATCGCCACAACCACTTGACAGGACAAAAAAAAGGGTAGCGTGCATCTGTCGCTCCCACACTCGAGGCGAGCGGTCATCGACACGAACCTGGTGGAGGACGCACGATGAAGGCCACGACATCTCGAGATCGCTCGACGGCAAGCCAGCTTGTCCTGACTCTCATGGCGATCGTTGTTGCCATTCCTGCCTTCTTCTTCGTGGTCGCCGTAGTGGCCAACACCTTGGCGGGCGAGCTCAACGCCGAGGATGCCGTCGATGGCGATGACGACGTCGAAGAACCCGACGACTACGAAAACCCCTTCGATGAGCTCGGTCTTGGCTCGTGGGAGGAGACGGGAGACGGCACGAGCGTCGTCCGCGTGCTGGTACCCAGCGACTGGGGTCGCCAGTACTGCACCGCGTCCTTGAGGGTAACGGCGCTCCTCGGTGCGCTGCAGCACGACTGGGCGCAGTGTGGCTACGAGCTTTTCCCCGGAGAGACGATCGACATCGAGCTGGACGTACCTGACGAGACCTTCATGCACGAGCTCGCCGCCAGCTTCGTGACCGAGCTGCGGGTCCATGCATCCGTCTGCGGCACGAGCGGTCTGTTGGGGGAAGCGGTCCTGGCGTGGCCCGACGGCCAGGATGGCGAACCGGCAGTCTGGACAGTCGAGCAGATGGCAACCGCCGCTCCCTATGGCGTCCTGGACTCATCACTTCGAGCCAAGGCGGAGGAGCTCCTCGAGAGCCCTGAGGAGAGGCTGGGTCCGCCAATTACCGGCGTCTCCGTGCGGGCTCGGTTGGACACCGGCTGGTCATCCATCGAGGAGCTCGACCCCAGCCGTACGGACGCCGAGGACGAGGACGGAGACGCAGGAATCATCTACCAAGAGCAGGAATAGGGGGCTGCCATGTTCATTCCGTTCTTCGTACTTCTCGCATCAACGGGCGCGATGGCCGAGGATGTCGACATCACGCTCTGTGTCAGGATCCACACCGACTTCGAGGATCCTGGCGGTGACTTCTGGGCCACCAACGGCAACCGCAGGGCCAGAGGCATCAAGTTCTGGGTCAACGACGACAGCCCATTGGGGATCACCGGGTATGCGGACGACGATGGCTGCAAGGAGCTCACCATCGACACCTCGTCCACCTACGACGTGAGAGTCTGGTCAAAGGCGGAGGTCAACGGGATAGACCTGGATTCCTACAAGGTCACTTGCTCCAACTACGACTCGGAGGGGGAGTGTTCCGCCACGGTGGAGACCATCATTACCTCCACGACCACGGGCATCCCGAAATCGAACACGACACCGCTGGTAGTCGTTCCCGGAAACCAGACCTGGTACAATCTCGCGGTGGGCATGTTCGCTTTTCATCGCAACGACATGAACCTGGGCACCTACTCAGCCCGGGGCTGCTGCCTCACTTTGTATGGTGACGACGGGACCTGCTCCGACACGGGGGATTTCTACGGCGAGTGGGATGGCGCGACGGAGATCCTGTTCTTCAACAGGACATGGACCGGACAGTGCTGTTCGAGCGACTTCCAGCCGAGCTGGGCCAGCTCATCGATACCCGGTGTCACCGTGAATCAGCCATGGAAGTTCATCATCTCTCATGAGATGGGCCACACCATCGTGATGGAGCGGATGGGCAAGCGTACGGCCACCGACTACGATGCCGACCTCGATGGATGCATGGGCGGCTACAGGCCGGGCACCAAGACCGCTCCGTTCGACAAGTCAGATCCCGGGAGTTGGGAAAGCGATGATGGCGGTTCGAAGAAGAAGTGCCTGATCTCCAAGGAGTACCAGTCCGGTGCGGCACGAGAGGGATGGGCCAGCTTCTACTCGTCGTGGTTGTGGAATTACAAGACGGAGTCGGACTGCTTCTACAATCACCACGGTATCCACGACTTCGACCTGGATGGTGACATCGACAACAACTACCTGCACGACTCGCGGCCGCCAGATACGGACTTCTACAAGCAGCCCAACACCTACGATGGTGCCTACAACTGCGAGGGGGCTGGCATCGCCGACGTGACGCAGCAGCCCATCCCCACCAGCGACAGCCTGGAGAGCTACATTTACGCTAAGGACTGGCTCGAGGACGTCATCAACGAAGGTGTGTGCTCCGGTACGACCGAGAACCGCGGGACGCAGTACGACTGGCATCGCTTCTTCTGGGACATGCTGACCGACCAGGACGTGCCCATCGAGGACTTGGCGGACATCTACGTTGACACGTGCCCCATCAACTGGATCGACGGGGAACAGGGTGGGATGAGCGACGAGCGTCTACCTATCGAGAGGCTGGAGACGTCGTGCGACTACCATGGTTATGGCTATGATTGGTTGCAGGAGAAGAACAATGGCCAGGAGCACTAGCGCGCTCGGCGCTTGGTCCCTGCTTCTGTCCCTGAGCTGTGGGCCAGGGTCAGCGTGTGTCGATGACGACACTGCAGAGTGCCGGTATCCGTGGGTGTTGCTCGGGGACTCCTACTACCGGGGTGGGGAGTGGAGCGGTGCCGGGAGTTCGTTGGCGGTGGGCGATCTGGATGACGACGGCACGGACGAGGTGCTCGTGGGTCTGCAGTGTCAGTATCCGGACGACTGCGGCAACCTTGGTTACACGAACACCGAGCTGTCGGGGGCCTATCTGCTGGATGCTCCTTTCGAGGGCGGCAGGCTCGATGATGTCGCGTTTGCCTACTTCGGCACGCGGACAGCCCGCTCCTCGCGCTTCGGGGCTGAGTTGGCCATCACTGGCGACATTACGGGTGACGACCTCTCGGATGTCGTCATTTGGGGTGGTACGGAGAACGACGAAGGTCCGAATGAGTTCGACTGGTACGTCTTCTCCGGGCCATTCGAAGAGGGCTCGGACGTTCTCCCTGGCGACGCCACTGCGGTCGTCGCGGACGAATCGCGCCCGTCGGAATGCGGGACAGGGTGCTCTAGTGCGGTTTCATGCCTGGGGGATGAAGACGGGAATGCAGACATCTGTACCACGGACGGTGTCGTGATTGGGCCGCTCAGCGGGGAGTACGGACAAGAAGAAATGTGTATGGGTATTGAGGGTCGAATGGTGGCCGTCGGGGACCTGGATGGCGATGACGTGGAGGAGCTGGTGTTCTCCCAGAGGGAGGTGCTTCTCGATGGAGGGCCGACCATCTCCGTGGTACCGCTGGGCGAGCCTTGTAACGAAATCGATCCGATCACCGATGCAGAGATCGTATGGACCGTTCCGAATCTCGAGGAGCATGAAAAGCTCATCGTAGCGGGCGATCTCGACGGCGATGGTCTGGATGACGTTGTGTACGCCGAGAGCGTGTGGGACGAGGACGACGACGTCACGCAGCCGACTGTTTTTCTTCTCGCAGGCTCGGAGGGTGGGCCTGTGGAGGAGGAGTACGCCACGTTCATCCCGAGGAACATCGGTGAGCGCAAGATGTCTCTCGCTTCCGGCGACTTCGACGGCGATGGCCAGGAGGATCTCGCCTACGGCGTCGACAGCGCCTGGGTCATCGTCCACAGAGGGCCCATTGGGCCCGGGGTCCACACCGAGCAGGATGCCGATGCGATCTTGACCGTGTGTGACGAGAACACCTGCAATGACATCGGTGGCTGCTACGACGAGGACGAGTACTTCGCCTACTCCCTCGCCGCTGGAGACCTCGACGGCGACGGGCGCGACGACCTGGTCATCGGTGCCCCGCAGATGGAAGAGGACGGCCTCGAGGACAGCGGCCGGGTCTACATCGCCTGGGGTGGAGGACTGTAGGGCGACCGGGCGCGAGCCGACCGGTAGCACGGTGCACGATGTCATCTCCAAGGTGCCTGCCCATGGGCTCGGTCGTATGGATGGCGGCCTGTCAGGTCTCGTCGTTCACGCCGCTCGAGGACAGCGGGCCTACCACGGATGTGCACGGCAGCGGTTTGGAGCCCGACTCTGGTGAGCGCGACACGGGTGAGCGTGTAGTCGAGGAGGTGAAGGACGAGGTGGACGCGGTGGTTGACGAGGAGACGCCGGGTGTGGTCAGCGGTTTCCGGTCTCAACTCGCCGCTCACCGCGTTGAGCCAGGACTTACGACCGGTTTCCGGTCTCAACTCGCCGCTCACCGCGTTGAGCCAGGACTTACGACCGGT
>CAZVHW010000259.1:0-3683 GCA_964626835.1 uncultured Enterobacterales bacterium | reverse complement strand
TTCCGGTCGCAACTCGCCGCTCACTGCGTTGAGCCAGGACTTACGACCGAATCCATGTCAGGTAGGCGCCGAATGTCCGATACCAGGGAGGACCGGGCTCCCGTCCACGCTGGCTCTCTCGATCCCGGACGCGGTCCGCAGGAACGATTCCGATCCCGATTCCTGTCGAAGGAACCTGCTGGCCCCTCTCCCCCGACCCCTCTCCCCCCTTGGGAGAGGGGGAAGGGTGACCTGATCGCCATCCCGGACGCGGTCCGCGGTTACCCATCCCCAATTCGGGAATCCCGTTGGCTGATTGCTGACGGCTGACAAGCCCACCACCACACGAAACCCCGATTCTCTTGACAGGCGTGGACACCGCGTATAGGTGGCGCGGGCCGTGGGGGAGGTGTCCCCGCCAGGCGTGTTGTGCGCCTGCTCCCCGACACCACCGCGAACCCCCGAGAAGACTGGAGTCATCACAGTGCCCACCATCAACCAGCTCGTCCGCAAGGGTCGCAAGAAGGTCAAGAACCGGACCGCCTCCGCAGCCCTCAAGGCCTGCCCGCAGAAGCGCGGCGTGTGCACCCGCGTGTACACCACCACACCCAAGAAGCCCAACTCAGCGCTTCGCAAGGTGGCCCGCGTGCGCCTCACCAACAAGATGGAGGTCACCACCTACATCCCCGGTGAAGGCCACAACCTGCAGGAGCATAGCACCGTCCTCATCCGCGGCGGTCGCGTCAAGGACCTGCCCGGTGTGCGCTACCACATCATCCGCGGAACGCTCGACGCCCAGGGCGCCGAGGGTCCGCGCGAAAACGAGAAGCGCAACAAGGCCCGTTCCAAGTACGGCGTCAAGCGCCCCAAGAAGTAGCTCGAGGAGCATCGAATGCCCCGTCGTCGCGAAGTCCCGAAGCGCATCCCTCTGCCTGATCCGAAGTACGGCGACCAGATGGTCACCCGCTTCATGAACAAGATCATGCTCAATGGCAAGAAGTCGACCGCCGAGAAGATCGTGTACGGCGCCTTCGAGATCATCGAGGATCGCACTCGCGAGGACCCAGTCAAGGTCTTCCGGCGCGCCCTCGACAATGTCATGCCCATGGTCGAAGTCAAGTCCCGCCGAGTCGGTGGGTCGACCTACCAGGTGCCCATGGAAGTCCGAGCGGAACGCCGGGTGGCTCTGGGTATGCGCTGGCTGATCCAATACGCCCGCAGCCGCAAGGGCAAGCCCATGAAGGAGCGCTTGGCGCTCGAGCTCATCGAGGCTTCCCACAACCGCGGCAGCACCGTGAAGAAGAAGGAAGACACCCACCGCATGGCCGAAGCCAACAAGGCCTTCGCCCACTACCGCTGGTAGGGAAAGGGAGCCACACGGCTCCCCGTCGCGTTTCGTTCACCACATAAGGAGCCCTCGCTCGACGCCACCCCGCAGACAGGACCCCTGACCAGGATCCCGGGGAAAAAAGCCGTCGCCCGAGCCCGTTCCTGCCCCGATTCCTCGAACGAGCCGTCTTTGCGTGCTCGACGCCTGCTCCTAGCGGGCCCCAGCCCTATGTCCATCCGACACATCCGAAACATCGGCATCATGGCGCACATCGATGCTGGCAAGACCACGCTCACCGAGCGGGTGTTGTACTATACGGGTGAGTCGCATCGCATGGGCGAGGTCCACGATGGCACCGCCACCATGGACTGGATGGAGCTCGAGCAGGAGCGGGGCATCACCATCACCGCGGCCGCCACCACCTGCTACTGGCGCGACCACCAGATCAACATCATCGATACGCCGGGTCACGTGGACTTCACGGTCGAGGTCGAGCGCTGCCTGCGAGTGCTCGATGGCGCCGTCGCCATCTTCACCGGTGTCGAGGGCGTGCAGCCCCAGTCCGAGACGGTCTGGAAGCAGGCCGAACGCTATCACGTCCCCCGAATCGCCTTCATCAACAAGATGGACCGGCGAGGCGCGGACTTCGACGGGGCCGTGGACACCATCTGCGACCGTCTGGGCGCCAACGCGGTGCTCTTCCAGCTTCCCTTGGGCGAGGGCGAGGAACATCGCGGCGTCATCGATCTTGTCCGCATGCGGGCGCTGGTGTACGACGACAGCTCGCTGGGAGCCAGCTTCGAGATCACTGCGATCCCGGAGGACATGCGCGAGCGCGCTGAGCTCGAATACCAGGAGTTGCTGGAAGCCGTAGCCGAGGAAGACGACGATCTGCTCCGGAAGTACCTGGACAATCAGCCCATCGAACCCGAAGAACTGCTCGCTGCGGCCCGTAAGGCGGTCATCGGCGAGCGCGTCGTACCGGTCTTCTGCGGCTCCGCCTTCAAGTACAAGGGTGTGCAGCCTCTGCTCGATGCCGTGGTCGATCTGCTTCCTTCGCCGCCAGATCTTCCTCCCATCCAGGGTGTCTGCCCCGACGATGGGGAGACGGTGATCCCCCGCATGGCGGATCCGAACGAGCCCTTTGCCGCGATGGTCTACAAGATCTCCACCGATCCCTACGTGGGCACGCTCACCTTCCTGCGTGTCTACTCTGGCACCGCCGCCAGCGGCACGGTGTTGGTCAACCCGCGGACCAACAAGCGGCTGCGGGTGGGCCGAATCCTGCGCATGCACGCAAACAAGCGCGAGGACATCCGCGAAGTGGTGGCGGGCGACATCGCTGCGCTTCCCGGTCTGCGGGGGCTGGTCACCGGCGAAACCCTCTGTGATCCTCGCGACCGCGTGGTGCTGCAGGCCATGGACTTCCCCGAGCCGGTCATCTCTGTGGCCATCGAGCCCCAGACCAAGCTCGACGAAGAAAAGCTGGCCACCGTGTTGGCCAAGCTCGCGGTCGAGGATCCCACCTTCCGCGTCCACACCGACGAGGACTCCGGCCAGGTGATCCTCTCGGGCATGGGTGAGCTGCATCTCGAGATCATCCAGGACCGACTCCTGCGCGAGTTCTCCGTGAACGCCCGCTTCGGTCGTCCGCAGGTGGCCTACCGCGAGACCTTCGCCCGCAAGGCCCGTGGCGAAGGCCGCTTCAAGCGCCAAACCGGGGGTAGGGGCCAGTACGGTCATGCGGTCATCGACGTCTTGCCCTGCAAAGAGGGCGAAGGCTTTTCGTTCGAGGACCGCACCAGTGGTGGTGTGGTGCCGCGCGAGTTCGTCCGCCCCATCGAGCGCGGTGTCAAGGAGGCCCTCGAGCGGGGCGTCTTGGTGGGCTTCCCTGTCGTGGACGTCAAGGTCGCGCTTGTGCATGGCTCCTTCCACGAGGTGGATTCCTCCGAGGTGGCCTTCCGCATTGCCGGCATGATGGCCCTGCGTGACGCTGCGGAGCGGGCCGACCCTTCTCTCCTCGAGCCCATCATGCGCGTCGAGGTCACCACCCCAGAGACCTACATGGGTGCTGTCGTGGCGGACATGTCGGGTCGCCGGGGCAACATTTTTCGTCTCGAGGCCCGTGGCCGAGTCCAGGTCATTGGCGCTTACGTGCCGCTGTCCTCCATGTTCGGGTATGCAACCGATCTACGATCGGTTACCCAGGGGCGCGCCACGTTCACCATGCATTTCGACCACTACGAAATCGTTCCCGCACCGGTGGCAAAGCAGGTCATCGCGAAGGTGCGCGGAATCTGAATCCAGTTCGTCCAAAGGGAGTTTCAAATGGCCAAGAAGAGGTTCGAGCGCAACAAGCCGCACGTGAACATCG
>CAZVHW010000258.1:0-10189 GCA_964626835.1 uncultured Enterobacterales bacterium | reverse complement strand
GATCACGTAGTCGACGCCCGGAATGGAGACCTGAACGAGGCAGACTTTTTCCCGGTAGCGGTGAAAGGAGTCGGCCTCGAGATCGACGGCGATGGCGGGATGTTGCGCGAAGGCCGCCACGGCCTGCTCGAGCGCTCGGCCGTCTTCGACCAGGACCAGGGGGACATCCCCAAACATCGTCTCTCCTCGGAGCAGCTCTGCGAGCGGCGGTCCAGCACGGGTAGGTCGAGGCTGCGCGGCTCGACTCGATGTTGCACGATAACGCGCTCGTGGAAGGCTCGCCGGATCCCCCGGCGCCTCGAGGCGGTATCATCACCCCGTGCTGCGCTCGCTCCCCCTGCTCCCGCTCCTGCTCACCCCCATGCTCCTGCTGCGGGGTGCCTTGGTCTCGGGTCACTTCCCCGGGCAGCCTTTTGGCGAGGGTTGGGGCCGCCTGTTCGCGTCCGGACAGCTCGGACGCTGGCTCCGTGGCCTGGCCCCGATCGGTCATGGCGACCTGCTGGCCTGGCCGGAGACCGTGCCTTTCTGGCCGGTAGACCCCCTCACCAGCACCCTGGCTGCGGCGGTGAGCATTGCGGCCGGCGGGGGCGCCCCCCGGGACGCCGCCGCGCTGTCCCTGGTGGTGCTGCTCTCGTCGGTCATGGCGGGCGGATGCGTCTGGGTGCTCGCCAGGATGGCAGGAGCCCGCCCCTGGGCCGCCACCTGCGCCGGCCTGGCCGTGCAGCTCCACCCATTCCTGCTCCGCAGCGCCCAGGACGGGGTGGTGGAGGTCTTGGCGGTTGGCCCCCTGGCGCTCCTGGCGGCCGCCGCGGTCTGGGCCATGAAGGCGGCAGGCTGGCAGCGCTGGCTGCTCGTCTTGCTGGCCACGCTCGCCACGGCCCTCACGAGCCCCTACTACGCCGTCTACGCTGCTCTGTCTTGGTGTGCGCTCCTGCCGTGGGCCCTGTTCGAGAACCGCACCCGAGCCTGGCTCCCGCTGGGAGGGGCCGTGCTGCTGGGAGGGATGCTGGCCGCGGCGCCCTTGCTCCACGCCGAGTGGGGTCCAAACGGACGGCTGGACAGCCGCTACGAGGGCGGAGGGTACCAGATCGCTCCTACCGGTCAGGTGGTCTTGGACCTGAACGGCACCACCTCGCGAGGGACGCTTCCCAGGACCGGGATGCCACCCACGCGTCGAGGAGTGCCCAAGAGCACCCACCGCGGGCGGGCAGGCCCCCCGTCTACACTCTCCCGACTGCTTCACGGCTTCCCCGGCGGCCTGACATGCCTCGTCGCCCTCATGGCGGGGCTAGCGGTGCGCTCCGCGCGTCCGTGGGCAGCGCTGGCCTTCGGCATGTTCGTGCTGGGCGCCGGCCCTCCCCTGTTGGCCCGCTGTCTCACGCCCAGTCCCATCTGGCTGTCCCCGATCCAGGAGCTGTTGCAGCTGCTACCCGTGACCGACAGCATGGGAAACGCACAACGGCTGGTCATGCTCTACGTGCTCCCGGCCGCCATCGCGGGCGCCTTGGCCGCCTCGCGATGGGTAGCCCTCGTCCCCGTGCTGCTGTTGTCGGTCGTCGGCGAGGCATGGCTGACGCTACCCGACCTGCGCGTGGCGACCACCTCGGTCGACGTAGACGAGACGATCCTCGCCGCCATCGACGGACCGGTTGTCACCTTCCCAATCGGTGATCCTCCGGTCTGGAACGCGGCCTCTCCACCAAAGCGTGCCCTCTACCTGGCCACCCTCCACGGCCAGCCCGTAGCGGGAGACTTCGGACGGGGCAGAAACCCAGCGGACCTCGGCCTGGTCGCGACCCTCTCGGCGTGGTCGGGGCTGACCCTCGATCCAGCGGTAGCCCGCCAGGCCGCATACGACGGCTTGCCGGCGTCCGACCCACCAGGCTTCACCAGCCTGCTCGTGCTCCACGAGTCCCTGGACGAGCGTCAGCGCACCAACCTGCATCGCCACGCCCGAGCCCGCTGGGGCCTCCCCCTGGCCAAGAACGAATGGGGGGCGGTGTACCGGATCGGGGACTAGGCGGCCAAGGCCGGCGGTCTCGCTACTTGCGCTTGGCCGGCGGACGGCGCGGGGGCTTGTTCTTGCCCTTGGCCTTTCGCGAAGGCCGGCCGTGCTCCATGAGCGCGTCGTAGCCTGGTAGCTCGGAGAGGTCGGGCAGCAGCACGATCTCGATGCGGCGGTTCTTGGCCTTGCCCACGTCGTTGCCGTTGGAGGCCACTGGGCGCGAGTCGGCGAAGGTCGCGGCCGAGACCTGGTCGGCCTTCATGCCCGCTTCGATCATGACCTGAACCACGTTGATGGCGCGCTCCGACCCCAGGTGCCAGTTCGATGGGAACTCGCCGCTGGAGATGGGTACGTTGTCGGTGTGACCCTCGACCTGGAACTCGCGCTCGGTGCGCCGCGCCAGCAGCTTGGCCACCTGGCCGACGGTGCTGCGGCCGTCCGCCGAGAGCTCGGCCGAGCCCGAGGGGAAGAGCACGTCCGCGGCCATACCGATGACGATGCGACCCTCGTCCACGGTGATCTCGAGCACGCCCTTGTCCACCAGTGGCTGGAACTCACGGCGCAGCTCCTCGAGCTTCTGGGCCGCCGCCTCGACGCGGGCGCGCTGTTTCTCGATGTCAGCCTCGAGCTTGGCGATCTTGGCCGCCTGCTCGTCGATCTGGGTCTGCGCGCCGGAGTACTGGTCCTCGAGCTCGATGTACTTGGACTTGGAAACACAGCCAACGCAGAGCGCCAGTGCCATGGCCAGGGCGATTCTCTTCATGGAAACCTCCGTCGGGAAAGAAGGCGGAACGATACCACGACCCGAGGTGCCATTGGCAAGGGGAGTCAGGGACCCCCGGTCCACACGGGCGAGGTGATGGCCCACGCTCCCTCGCCAGCAGGATCGCCGGCGCGGTGCGGTCCCCACACGACCGCCAGCACGTACCGAGCCGACATGACGCGGCGCTCGACCTCGAGCCGTGGCTCCTCCACGAGATCCGACAGATCCCAGCTCTCGCGCCAGTCCCCGTCCACAACCAGGGCGGCACCGTCGAGCGGCTGATCTCGGGGGGGCATGGACCACCAGCCGCACGGACCTGGCCTGCCGGCCGGTGACCAACGAACCCGGTCCCTGCCCGTCCACCGTGAGCTCGATCAGTGGGCCGGTGGAGGCGACGGTGCGCCCCTCCAGCAGGGCCCGCTCTACATCGACCGAGGCGAAGGACTCGTCGTGGCCGAGCCAGACCCACGTGAGAGGGCCCGTCAGGCCCAGATCCACCCAGCCGTCCACCGACGAGCGCACCGTGTCGAGCTCGTCGAAGGCCTCGAGCCCGAGGAGATCGGGCCGCGGATCCCAGCCCTGCACGGGGCCAGCGGCCGCAACCCAGTCCGCGTCCACCACGAGCAGCCTGTTCTGACCGTCGCTGCCGGCCGCGACACGCAGGATGTCGCGCGCATCCAGGCCCTGCCAATCCACCGCCCCGTGGGCGGGCTTGCGGGTGTTGGCGTTGACCGGCCAGGCGAGCACCGCACCCTGATCCAGGCTGTGGGCCGCGGAACCGGCCTCGGCTCGCACGCGGCCGTCCCAGGGCTGTTCCAGACCGACCTCGGCCACCTCGTCCACCGCGGAGACCACGGCGAAGCCGACGCCGCGGGCAGCGGCCAGAGCCAGCGCTTCGGAGGGAGGTCGGCGGTCCAGACGAGAGGGCCAAGCCTGAACGTCGAGGTCGGCCAGCACCCATCCTGCGGGCACGGCACTCCCACCCACCTCCACGTCGAGGCTCACGGCGTCCAGCAGCCTGGGAAGCTGCACGCGCTCGCGTGTACGCAGAGGTCCGGCATCGACCACGACTTCCCAGGCCCCCCCGCCGAGGGGGACCAGGCTGCCAGACGGTTCGATGGCGTGCAGGGAGCGGCGACCGTGCTCGTCGATGGCGGCCAGCGAAGCTGGGACCTCGAGCCCCTGGCAGTCCACGACTCGCAGGGAGAGCCATCCTGCGTCTCCAAGGGGTAGCGAGAGCCCCAACCCAGCGGGGCTTGCCGGGCCGGGAGCGTGGCCCGGCGCCAGGGCCCGGACGGCGTCGGAATGCGACGGCACGATGCCCGCGAAGCTCCCTTCTTCGTCCACCGGGAGCCATCCCGCGGGTGCGCCGCCGGCCAGCACCTGCACACCTTCCCCATCGGTGGTCCCGGAGACCTCGTCTCCACCGGGCCACAGCGCAGCGTGGACGTCCGAGGAGTCGCCCACGGCCAAGCTGGCACCCGTAGAGAACAGCACGCCACCGCCGAGGTCTTCGGCGGCTCCGTCCACGGCGATCATGACGTCATCGACACGGAGCGTGGGCCCCGCCCGCTCGGCACCAGCGAGAGGCATGAGCCAGAAACCCTCGTGCCCCTCGATGTGTAGGGCACGGTCATCGGCGGCCAAACGATAGCTGACCGTTACCTGCTGGGAGCCCGAAGGAGCTGAGCCGTCCTGGCCCATGAAGGACAGGGGGCAGGGCAGGCCGGTGACGTGGATCGCCGCCTCTCCGATGCCCTGGTCCAACGCGAGGGTCGTCTCACATAGCCAACCCCCATGGACCAGGGGGACGAGCTCCGCCAGGGAGTCCTCGCCCCCCGGGACCGCCGCGTCGATCACCGTACCTCCGCCAACACCGAGGAGGGTCAGTGGGGCACCAGGATTGCGCACGACGAAGCGCACCAGGGCGTTTTCGAGCACATAGTCGGCCCGCCGGCCTTCACCGCCGTCGATGCTCTCGTCGTCACACGGCATGCGCCGCGCGCGGACTCGACCCTCCTCGAGATCGCGGGCGTCACAGGAGGCGGTCCAGCCCGTGTCCAGCGTGTAGCCACGGCAGCCGCTGGACAGCGCGGCCAGCGCCCCCAGCAGCACCAACACCGCCCGACCGTCGAGAGAGACCATGGGTGTGGCGTGGCCGAACTGGCCGCTACTCTTCCGCGTCTTCGGCCTGCTCGAGCGCCGCGGGGTCGTCGATGAAGATGATGTTCACCGGGGCGATGCGGACCTTGCGGGCCCAACCCTCGGGCACGTCGCCGTCGGCGTACTCCCAGGTTCGGGTCTCACCGGGTTCCATGGGCTTGTCGAAGCCGGTCTCGTACGGCAGGTAGCCCGGCAAGAACTTGGCCACGACCGGCCAGTCACGTCGATCGACGACGCGGCCCTCGTCGTCGAGGAAGTACAGGCCCAGCGTGAGCTTGTACCAGGCCTTGGCGGTGTTGTTGGTGACATCCACCTGCCAACCCCAGCCGTTCAGGGGGCCCTCGGGATCCTCGGCCAGGTTGATGCGTTCCTGGCGCACGGGGCCGAGCTTCACCTTGTCGATGAACTCACCCATCTTGATGCGCTTGCGAGCCTCGAGCTTGCGGCGGCGCTTGCTCTTGGGGAACTCGGACAGGAACTGCTCCCAGGCCTGGACGGTCCCCACCTCGTCAGCCCACGCGTAGATGACGTCTTCGCGCATCGCGTCGGCTTTGTCCCGAAACGGCGCGAACTGTGGCTCGCTGAACTTTTCGAGGAATGCATCCAGCGCTTCGGGGGTGTTCTCGGCCTTGGCGACCTCCAGCTCGAGCTCGGCCAGCCGATTCTCGGCCTTGTAATAGTGGGGGCTGCTGGGGCTGCTCTGTGCGAGGAACGACTCCCATGCCTCGATGGTGTCGACCTTGCGGGTCTCCTCGAAGGACGGTCCGCAGGCTTGGAGGAAGAAGAGGGCGACCAGCGTGGAGAGCGTGCACCAGGTGAGCCGGCTGCAGCGAGGCATGGGCTGCTCCTTGTTCGCAGAGGAAAGTGGGATGCTTCGGCGGGAAGAGCGGAGTGTAGCCAGGCAAGGCACTCCGCGGTAGTCTCCCACCGCGGACCGGCGGTCGGGTGGCACCGCCGCGCTGTACCCCTGGAAGCGCGCGTCCTATCATCGAGCGGCGAGCAGAACGGAGAGACCATGCCTCCACGACAAAGCGCGGAAGTCCTCGCGGCGGCCAACCGAGTGCTCCACACCGCACTACAGGAAGGCACCATCGAAAGCACCGCGCTTGCGTGCCTCGAGAGTGCCGAGGATCTCACCGACAGCCCCACGGGCTGGATAGGCGTGCTCAACGCCGAAAAGCGCCTGGATACGATCGCCATGGGCGCGGCAGCCTGGAACGCTTGCGCCATGGGCGAGGGCGCTGCAGGCCAACTCCTGAACATGGAGATTCGAGGCATCTGGAGCGGAGTGTTGAGGGACGACACCGCACTGATCGTCAACAGGCCGGGGGAGCACCGTTTTCGCGTGGGAGTTCCCATCGGCCACATCGCCGTCGACTGCTTCATGGGCGTGCCACTGCGACAACAGGGGCAGCCCTTCGGCATGATCGCCCTCGCAAACAAACCTGGTGGCTATACCAGCGAAGACATCGAGCAGGTCGAGCCCCTGGCCACGGCGCTGGCCACTGCGTTGTACCGACTGAGCGTCGAATCCGAGCTGAAGATGCTCCGCGCGCTGTTCGAGTCGAGCGTGAACGGGCTGGCGGTCTGCGACCTGGAAGGCATCATCACCCGGACCAATCCATCGTTCGCCGCCACCTGGGGCCGCACGCGCCCAGAGGAGATCCTGGGCTGGCCCCTGGACGACGTCGTGCCACTGGGGTTGGAAGACGACGAGGGGTCCCTCCGCAGCCTGCTCACGAAGCGCGCATGGAGAAGAGAGGCCATCGCGACCGCTCCAGCTGGACACAGCTTCCCGGTCTCGGTGGCGGGGGGGCCCATCTACACCGACAGCGGAAAACTAGGGGCCTACTCGGTCACCACACGCGACATCACCGAGCGAAAGGACGCGGAGACGCGCGCATGGGCTGCGGCCGAAGACCTGGCCCGGTCCAACCAGGAGCTGGAACGTTTCGCCCAGCTCGCGGCGCGGGAACTCAACGAACCCTTGCGCAAGATCCTCGCATTCGGCGAGTTCCTCGAGGCCGACTGCGGCCACTAGCTCGACAAACACGGTCGCGACTACCTCGACCGAATGCTCACGGCCGCAAGGCGCCAGCGGGCGACCGTGGACGGCTTGCTGCGCTACGCCCGCATCCAGGGTGCAAAGGCCAGCTTCGGCGAGGTGGACCTGGCGCAGGTGGCGCGAGACGTCATCAGCGACCTGCGCGACAAGCTCAGGGACTGCGCGGGCAGCATCCAGACGGGTCCCTCGGTCAGGCTGCGGTGCGACGAGACCCTCCTCCGCATCCTGCTCCGCCAGCTGATGGAGAACGGCCTCGAGTTCCACCAGGCCGACATCCCGCCGGTCGTGCGCGTGGACGCGCGCATCGATGGAGATTGGTGCGAGATCACGGTCGAGGACAACGGGAAGGGCTTCGAGCCGGACGACCTGCATCGCATGTTCCAGGTCTTCGGACGCCTGCATCCACGCCACCAGCACGAGGGCACCGGCCTCGGATTGTCCATGGTGCAGCGCATCGTGGAGCTCCACGACGGGACCATCACGGCGACCAGCACGAAAGGCCAGGGCTCCCGCTTCGAGATCAGCCTGCCCCACCGCGCGCACGAACGGCCCCACGTCGCTCCAGCCCTCCGCACGGGCTTCTTCGGCGACGACGAGGAGTAGCGCCGCTGACCCGGCCTGCCGCCTGCGTTATGAGCCGGCTCCCCGACCCGCTGGGAGCCAACAATGAGCGCAGGTAACATCATCGTCGAGTGCGTCCCCAACTTCTCCGAGGGCCGCGACAGGGCGGTCGTCGATGCCATCGCCCAGGCCATCCGCGACGTCGATGGTGCGTCTCTGCTGGACGTGGACCCCGGCGAGGCCACCAACCGTACGGTCTACACCATGGTTGGGGCTCCGGATATCGTGGTCGAAGCCGCGTTTCAGGCCATCAAGAAGGGCCAGGAGCTCGTCGACCTGCGCCAACACCGGGGAGCCCACCCTCGCATGGGCGCCTGCGATGTCTGCCCCTTCGTACCGGTAGCCAACATCACCATGGAAGAGTGCACGGAGCTGGCCCGCAGGCTCGGCGAGCGCGTGGGGTCCGAGCTGGGCATCCCGGTCTACCTCTACGAACATGCCGCCTCCAAGCCTGAGTGGAGAAACCTCGCGACCATCCGTCAGGGCGAGTACGAAGGCCTCGAGGCCCGATCGAGCGATCCTTACTGGAAGCCCGACTACGGGCCCGTGTTCAACGCCTCGGCTGGCGCCACGGCCATCGGCGCCCGGCCCTTCCTCATCGCGTACAACATCAACCTGAACACCCGCGAGAAGCGCAAGGCCATGAAGATCGCGGCCATCCTGCGCGAGAAGGGCATCGC
The DNA here is from genome assembly GCA_964626835.1 of uncultured Enterobacterales bacterium. Taxonomy (GTDB): domain Bacteria; phylum Myxococcota_A; class UBA796; order UBA796; family JAFGLY01; genus CALDOK01. Next base: position 1,892 of record CAZVHW010000258.1, on the reverse strand, counting down.
CAAGCGCGACGCGAACAAGCAGCTCCTGCGCGACGCCGACGGCGGCCTGGTCCGCGATCCCGGCATGTTCCGCTGCGTCAAGGGCATGGGCTGGTTCATCGACGAGTACGACTGCGCCCAGATGACCTTCAACCTGACCGACTACACGGTCTCCTCCCCCCACGAACTGCTCGACGCCGCGCGCCGGCTGGCCGACCAGGAAGGCGTGGTGGTCACCGGTTCGGAGCTGGTGGGCCTCATCCCCATGGACGCCATCTTGAAGGCGGGCCACTACTACCTGAAGCGGCAAGGTGTCTGCCGAGGCGCGCCCCACAACGAGGTCATCGAGCTGGCCATCCGTTCCATGGGCTTGAGGGACGTCAGCGAGTTCGATCCGGACAAGCGCATCATCGAGCGCCAGATCCGCCAGGACGGTCCCCTGGTTTCCCTGACCGTCCGCGAGTGGTCCGACACCCTGTCCTCGGTGGCGCCCGCCCCCGGCGGCGGCTCGGTCGCTGCGCTCTGCGGTTCCATGGCCACGGGCCTGGCCGCCATGGTGGCCAACCTCACGGTGGGCAAGCGCGGCTACGAGGACAAATGGGAGCTGCTGGACGAACCGGCCGTGCTGGCACAGCACCTCAACGAAGCCTTCCTGGCCGACATCGACAACGACACCGCCGCCTTCGACAAGGTCATGGCCACCTTCGGAATGCCCAAGGGCACACCGGCCGAGAAGAAAGCCCGCGCCGCCGCCATCCGCGCGGCCAACCAAGGAGCCACCATGGTGCCCCTGGGTGTACTCGAGCGCTGCGTGGCCGCGCTGCCTTGCCTCGAGGCGGCCCTGCAAGGCAACGACAACGCCCGCTCGGACGCCGGTGTTGCGGTGCTGATGTGCAAGGCTTGCGCCGAAGGCGCCTGGTACAACGTCTGCATCAACACCAAGGACATGAAGGACCGGGCGTTCGTGGCGATGGTGAGGGAGCGGGCGGACGCGGCGCTGCAGACGGTGACTAAGCGCTGCGACGCGCTGAGCGCGATGGTGCGGGGGCAGCTGGGGGGCTAACCGACAGAACGGCCGGGAAAGGAGCCACGGCTCCCATCCCGGCTGGCGGCTTCCCGCTGGCATCGGCTAGTCGTGGGGATCGACCACCACGAAGTCGATGCGATCCGCGTCGACCGCCGGTCCGTGGGAAGAGTCTTCCCGGAGCGTGGCCCGGATGGCGTAGCCGCCCACGTCCATGAAGAGGGTGCGGCAGCGCTCCTCGCCCAGGTCGAGGGGGAAGCTCACGTAGCGCACGGTGAGGCGCGCCTTGTCGATCAGCACCACCGTGGCGGCGTAGGAGCTGTGCAGGGAATCCAGCTCCGGGAGCCGCTCCATGGGGTCGATCACGTAGTAGGCGGCGACGCACACCTCGACGTCGGTGGGACCCCAGATGGCGACGCCGTCACCAGGCGACTCGATGGAGATCATGGGCCCGGCGAAGACGTTGCCAGCGGTGGCGACACAGAAAGCAGCGAGCAGAGCGGCTCGCCGGAGGTGGATGGAAAGAGAGCGTGACATGTGGGTCTCCTGGGTTGCCCCTCGGGTTGGAACGGCGACCGGTGGAACGTCCGTGCCCTTGGACTGACCGGTCGAACCCAGCGGGTTCATCATCCTCAACCGAGCGCGCCCCCGAGGGTTACTGCTTTTTTTCCATCCGTCCCAGATCCGGGCGCGAGGCTGCTACCGTGCACGACAATCGCGTCCGTGAGGCGAACGATAGTGACGACTCCGCCGCCGGAGAACCGAGAAACGTCCGTGAGACGGACGATAGTGACGACTCCGCCGCCGGAGAACCGAGAAACGTCCGTGAGACGGACGATAGTGACGACTCCGCCGCCGGAGAACCGAGAAACGTCCGTGAGACGGACGA
>CAZVHW010000257.1:0-10215 GCA_964626835.1 uncultured Enterobacterales bacterium | reverse complement strand
TCACCTGTGTCCTGTCGGTGCGCATGGTCGAGCCCCGCTTCGAGGGCCAGACCAAGACCCGCCTCACCAGCCGTCGCGTCCGAGACGTGGTGGATGGGGTCGTCAGCACCCAACTCGACGCCATCCTCCAGGGCGACCACGCCCTCGCCAGGGTGGTGGTGGGCCGCGCGCTGGACGCATCCCGCGCCCGCCTGGCCGCCCGCCGGGCCAGCGACCGCGCTCGCTACACCGCCCGCGACATCCACGTCTCCGACGAGGTCTACCAGAAACAGTTCGGCATTCGCTCCAAGAACTGGCACAAGTCAGCGGAGTGGATCGCCAACGAAGAGCTGCTCGCCGAGCACGCCAAGGCCTTCGAGATGCCCGAAGGCGCGCAGCTGCTCGACGTCTGCTGTGGCTCGGGCGTCGTGGGCAACTCCTTCAGCGACCGGGTATCCAAGAAGACCGGGTTGGACATCACCCCCGAAATGGTCAAGCTCGCCGGAGAGCGCTTGGACGAGGTCGTGCAGGGCACGGTCTACGACATCCCCTTCCCCGAGGTCCTGCACCTGCTCCCCAACCCAGGCAAGCCCGTGTCGGAGATCTTCAGGGTGCTGAAGCCAGGCGGCCAGTTCGTGGTCGGGCAGATCCTGCCATTCTCCGAGCTGGACGGCCCGTGGATGTACCGGGTCTTCAAGAAAAAGCAGCCCCTCATCTTCAACATGTTCCAGGAGGAGGACTTCCGCCAGATGCTGCTCGGGGCTGGGTTCGAAGACCTGAAGATGACCGAGTACAACCTCTGGGAATCCATCGACACGTGGATCGACACCCACGAGACCACCAGCCTACATCGGCACGAAATCCGCGATCTCTTCCACAACGCACCGGCCGAAGCCAGGGCAGTCCACCCCTTCGAGATCCTGCCGTCCGGCGAGATCCGCGACCTGTGGCGTTGGTGCATCTTCTCGGTGCGGAAGCCCACCGCGAGCTGATGTCCTGCCTCGACGAGGCCAGTGAGCTGCGAGCCACGGCGCGCGCCAGGCTGCTCGCGCTTCGACGCGGCCAGCCAGCCCCGGTCAAGGGACTGTGCTCCCAGCTCCGCCGCGTGGTGGTGTTGGCCTCCAGCTCGCGCGGAGGCTCGAGCGTCATGGCGGAGATCCTCCGCAACAGTCGAAACCTGCTGCATTTTCGCGCCGAGATCAATCCGTTCCTCGTGTTGTCGGGGCACGGCTGGCCTGAGTCCTGCCGAGACGGAGACCGCCTGGGCGCCGAAGACCTACAGGCGAATGGCGACCTCGAGCACCTCTTGGCCATGGACGTCGGGCGTCCGGCGGGGACCCTGCGCGACGAAGCCGCCCTCGAACGTTTCGGCCAAGAGCTGCACTGGCGCCTCTCCCTCCAGTGGCCCCGAGAGCGCTTCGACCTCGACCGGGTGCAACGATGGCTTCGGACAACCCTGACCCTCCTCGAGCGCCATCACGGGTGGGCGCCAGGCACCTTCCCGGAAACGCCACGCTTCCACGCCCTCTTCCTCGCGGCAGTGCGGAAACACCACGACGTGGTCAATCCCTGGTACTACGACCTGCCACCGACCCTCATCCGGCAGCACTGCCCCGATGCACAACCCAGCGACACCCCGCCTTCCCCCGCGATCCTCGAAGAGCCTCCCTTTGTCACCGTGGCTCCTTGGCAGGCGCCGACCCTCGAAGAGGTCCAGCACCTTCCCTTGGTCATCAAGACTCCCAGCAACGCCCACCGGCTCCCCTTCCTCTGCGCGTTGTTCCCCAACGCACGCATCGACGTGCTTCACCTCACGCGCAACGCTGCCGCCTCGGTGAACGGCCTGGTGGACGGCTGGCGCTTCAGGGCCTTCTTCGCCCACCAGGTCCCCACGAAGCTGTCCATGACCGGCTACACCGACCGCTTCCCGGCCTGGTCTCGAGACTGGTGGAAGTTCGACCTACCTCCCGGCTGGCGAGCCTGGAGCCAAAGTCCACTGGTCGAGGTCTGCGGCTTCCAGTGGCGTTCATCCCACCAAGCCATCCTTGACTGGCTTCGGGAGCACCCAGTCGCAGCCTCCCATCGCATCGCCTTCGAGCACGTGGTGGGTAGTCACGACCATCGGCTGGCGGTCTTCCAGGGCCTGAGCGACTGGTTGGGCATCCCCCCGGATCCCACGCTGCGGCGCCTGGTCGAGACGGGCCTACCCCCCATCATGGCCACCAGCAGGCCTCGCCATCGACGCTGGTTCGACCGCGCGGAGCTCTTGGAGCCGGTCCTCTCCCGTGGCGACACCCGCGCGGTCATGCGCGATCTCGGCTATGCCGCCGATTCGAAAACCTGGCTGTGAAAGTCGACGGGAGTTCTCCATGAGCGAAAGCACCCCCGATCGCGTTCCGCTCGAGCGGGCCGCTTCGTTCGGAGGACCCGGCTGGCGCACTCGCCAGGCCGCCCATCGCGACGAAGTCGCGGCGGGTGAACGCTGGACCGCATACCGTGTCGACTCCGAGATATCCCCCCTCCAGGCCGTCCTGCTCGCTTGGCCCGGCGCAGAGCTCGATGTCGGTACCGACCCTGACGAGCACCTCATGCTGGACCGTGTGAACGTGGCCCGAGTCCAGCTCCAGGCCCGCGGTATCGCCGACTTCTACCGCCAGCACGGGGTGCGGGTACACCTACACCGACCAGCCCAACACGCGTCTCCCAACTACGTCTTCATGCGCGATCTGTTCATGATGACCCCCGAGGGAGCCATCCTCGGCCGCCCAGCAGGCGTTCAGCGTGCGGGCGAAGAGCGCTGGGCGGCAGAGGCCCTCGCCTTGGCGGGCGTCCCCATCCTCCGCACACTGACCGGCACCGCCACCTTCGAGGGAGCCGACGCCCTCTGGCTGCGACCCGATCTGGTGCTAGTCGGAACCGGCGTCCGCACCAACGACGAAGGCACCAGGCAAGTTGCCGCGGTGCTCGCCGAGCAGGGCGTGCGGGTTCAGGAAGTCCCGCTCCCACCCACAGGGATCCAGCACCTCTTGGGGGTCATCACCCTGCTGGACGAAGACCTCGCGGCGATCCACGGCGGTCACGCCACCGACGCCATCCTGGCCCACCTGGAAAGGCTGGGCATCGAGCCCTTGATCCTCGACCCAGGCGAAGAGTTGCTGCACCGACGAAGCAACAACTTCGTGACGCTGGCGCCACGGCGGATCGTCATGCCCTCCGACTGCCCGGACACCCGGGCCAGGCTGAAATCCAGAGGCGTTCACTGCCACGAACTGGACGTAGACGAATACGTCAAGGCCGCCGGTGCCCTGGGATGCCTGACGGGCATCTTGTCTCGTGAATCTTCCAACGTCGAGCAGCCCGTGGTAACTCGGCGCCCATGAGGATGATTCCCTGGTTCCTGCTCGTGACGTGCTGCCGGTACGGACCACCGGAGCCGCGCGACACTGGGCTGTTCGGTACGGGCGGTGCTGGCGTGATCCGCGTGGGTCCGCCCGCCCCTACCGGCGGCATCTATGATCTGGTGGTCTACCCCGAGGGCAACACGGTCTTCGTGTCCAATCAGCGGGTACCCTTCATCACCGTGGCCGACGCCACCACGGGCGAGTGGCTGGACGCCATCGACCTGCAGCAGACAGGGGAGCAACGTTTCCCAGACCAGCGGCTCTACGTCATCGACGGTGCGCTCCATGCCACCAACGAAAACAGAGATGCCATGCTCCGTTTCGACGCGAGCACCCTCGAAGTTCTGGACAGCATCATCCCTCGCGCTCCCATGACAGCCCACGACCAATGGGGCGATCAGCTCTGGGTGACCATCCCCGAAGAGGTCAAGTGCTTCGACAACGCCGCGCTGAACAGCAGCTTCACCATCGACTTTCACGCTGACGCCATGTCCGTGGATGAGAACACCATCGCCTTCCTCCACAAAGGAACGGGCGAGCTCCACCTGCTGACCAAGGAGGGCACGCTGCTCTGGGAAATGGATCTCGACGGAGACTCCTACGAAGGAGTGTTGGCTATCGACGGACGCATCTTCGTCACCGACCGCACCAACGGGCGCGTCGTGGCCTTCGAGAAAGGCGAACGAATCGCCGAAGCCGAGGTTGGGGCCGACGCCTACTCGCTGGTCCGGTACGAAGACTACGTGGTCGCCGTGGCGCGCCTGGGAGCCGAGCTTCCAGCCTCCGGCGCCTACCAAGGTGCCGCCGCCAGGGTGGTGGCCTTGAACCACTCCCTGGAAGAACAATGGTCCGTCGAAACAGACAAACGCACCCGCTACCTCGACTTCGATGGCGACATGCTCTGGACCGCGTCGGAAGGCGCGCAGAGGCTGCTGACCATCGATCCCGAGAAACCAGCCGTGGTGCTCGAGGGTCCACGCCTGGGCATGTCGATCGACCACCTCGAACGCAGTGGCGACCGCGTGTTCTTTCCAAGCCACCTCACCGACGAGCTCTGGTGGGTGGACCTCTCCGCCAACACGGCTGAGTCCGCCGAGGTCTGTGGCTGGCCCTCCTACGTGCGCAAGCACGAGGGTGATCTCTGGCTTCTCTGCCAGGACCAGGGCGAGCTCTGGCGCTTCGAACCAGGCAACGTGGACCTCCTGGAGCAGCGTGAAGTCGCCGAGACCTTCCACGCGCCTTGCGACACTCCGTTCTGCGAGGACGCCCACATAGGCATGGACGTCACGGTCGCCTTTGGCGACATGGTCTACTCCGATCCAGCTCTCCCCGGTGTGCGCTGGTTGGACGGACGCGACCCAGTGGTGCTCGGGCTGGAGCACGTCGCAACCGAGAGCGCGCAGCGAATGGGACTCCGCCAGCTCGGCTGGGAAATCGTGGTGCACGAGCCCTGGACCCGTTCCAGCTGGCTGGTCACCAACCAAGGGGCAACCCAAGCGCCCGACTGGGGCAGCACACGCACCACTTTCCCGGTTGTAGGGGGGGGGGAGCTGGTCTGGCTCGGCGCAAAGTCCGTGGACACCAGCCACGTCAGCCAGATCGACCTGGGACAGAACATCTCGGTGGTGGGCGTCTCCGAGAGATGGATCGTGGCTGAGCACGGCTGGGACGTCGAGGTCTACGACGCCGGCACCCTCGAGCGGCTCACGCTGCTCTCCATGTCGTCGCTCCGCGCCCCGCCCTTCGTACACACCACCTCCGGCGAGCCCGGTCCCATGCGCTACCTCGTGGTAGAGCCCGAGCTGCTGGTCATCGGCAACACCTTCCGCGCCACCCTCGAGCTACGGCACCTCCCCACCCTCGCTCCCATCGGAACGGACGAGCCTCTGGCCCTGGGCGAGTGGTCCCACCTCGACGGCATCAGGTAGGGGGCCCACCGCCTACCACTCCATCGGCTCGGCGCGCACCACCACGAGCACGTCTCCGGACTGGACCACCCGGTCGTTGGGTGGGTTGACCAGCACCTCGCCGACCTCGTCGCCGTGGCAAGGCTCGAGGGACATGAGGATGGCTCGATAGTCGCGCTTGAGCAGGTCGTGCAGCGCGGCGACCAACTTGCCGTGGTGCTCATCCGGCACCCGGACCTTGTGGAAGGCGTTGCCCTTTCCCACGGTGAGGATGTCGTTCAACACCTTGACCAGACCCCGATTGCGGCTGACGTTGCCCAGCACCACCCCAGAGTACCAGTCGCCCACCACGATCTCTTCGACGTGATGCATCTCGAGCAGTGCGCCGTTGGCACGATCGTGAAGCTGGGCGCAGGTGAAGATGCGGGGTGCCAGCTGCTCGATGGTCAACCCCGCCAGGACCGTGCGGGCGTCCTGATCCTGGTCGGAGCGGCGCTCCGTGCGGTCGGTGAGCAAGATGGCCACCGCGGCTTCCCGCACGTTGGCCTCCTCTAGAACCTTCACACGGGTGTAGTCTCCTCGCAGGTGGTACAGCAGCTCCGGTCGCACCCGGTCCATGGGGGCATCGGCGGGCAGGTGCTCGCCCTCTGTCACGATGACCACAGCCTGATCGGCGTCGTTGGAGCCGTGGAACAGCTCCCGGAGCACCGTAGGCCCCGAGCGGTTCCAGCCGCAGATGATGACGTGTTCCGAGAGTTCGTCCAGGTCCATCTCGTTGATCCCTCTTCGCCCGACCAGTCGGGCAGCCATGGTTGCGGAGACCGTGCCCACGAACATGGCGAAGACGGTCATTCCTGCCAGCATCAGCCCCAGGGTGGTCAGCTGACCAAGCGGTGTGACGACGTCTGCACCCACCGGCTCACCCGCCGCCAGGCTCATGATGGAGAACCACAGCGCGCGCGGCAGTTCTTTCATCGCCTCGTTGCTACCCCGCTCCGCCAAGTGGAGAAACAGTCCGCCGATCAGCACGACGGTCGTCGTGACCGACACGAGGGTCACCAGCTCGTGCATCGTGCTGTGAACCGCGCTCCTGAAGATGCTCAAGCGCCGGTTGAGCAACGACCCCGCCCGAAACATGCGGAGCATGCGCAGCACCCGATACACGCGCAAGGCCCGGACCAGCGGCACGACGGCGAGGATGTCCAACCAGTAGCGCTCGAAGAAGCGGCGCTTCTTGCGGGCGACGAGAAACCGGATCAGCAGCTCCACCACGAACCCGCCCGTGAGCAGGTCGCCGGCAGCGGTGAGTGCCAGGTGGGCAGACCCATCCCTCACCACCAGATACTCCGCCAGGAGCATCACCACCGAGGCCAGGATCAACACGACCAAGCCCACTTCCACACCGGGGTGGTGGATAAAACGGTCGAGGCACTTTCGCAGCTGGTTCACGGGACACCGCGGGGAGAGCTGCATAACACACGTGATCTGCGCATCCTCGCCGACGGCGGCGTGCTAGGCGCCCGCGCGCGCACCCGGAAGGGTCGCCGGCAAGTCCCAGGCCTGGGCCCCTGCATCGAGCGTGTGGCCCTCTCCCTCCACTTCCCAGGCATGACCCGCGCAGCAACCGTTACGGCACCACTGTCGTTTTCCGACACCGACTAGAACGTAACGGACCCACCGTTCGCCCCCCTGGCCTGGCCCTCGAGGTTGTCACCCTGCTGCCAGGTTGTGTCGTCCAACAGCCACTTGTAGTCGAAGCTCCCCACGACCTCGGAGAAGGCTGCAGTCCACGTGTCGCCGGAGCGGCTAGCGGGCCAGCCCTGCTCCCAGTCCAGAGGCGAGACGTCACCGCGAACCGCCAGGTAGTGGGAATCCGCCCCGTACTCCGTGCTGACGGTGGTGAGGGCAAGCTCGGACCCAGAATCGAACCCGAGCATGGCGACCACGCCGGGGTGGTCCGAGACCTCGGGCCAGACCTCGCCGGTGAAGATGCGCTCCACCCCATCGCTCCTGACCGGAGCACCCCGATGCGCGAACACGTAGTCGATGCGGTCGTCGTCCATTCCCCTACCGAGGTCTTCGAAGCCCATGGCCAACATGGAACGGATGGCGTCGCTGTCAGGCGTGTCGTTGAAGTCCCCCAGCACCATGGCAGCGGCTCCCGACTCGCTCACCAGCGCCTCGACAGCGGACTGACGCGCCTGGGAGAGGCGCGCGCCGTCGTGCTGGTGGTCCAGGTGGACCGACAGGAGGGTCAGCGCCCCGAAGGGAGAGGTCCAGGTCCCCGCCACGGCCACGCGCTGTAGCCCATCCTGGACGTGGTACACGACCTCTCTGGTCTCGGAAAACGACCCCTGCACGGCCAGGCCCACGTACTCGTCAGCCTCGTCCTCCGTCCCCTCCCAACCCGTGTGAGCGAAGGCCACGGCCAGGCTCCAGTCCTGAACGGTGAACGCCTCGAGGGCGGCCAACAACAGCTCACCGGCGGACTCGTCCGGGCGCTCGCAGAGCTCTTGCAGTGCGATGGCCTGGACACCTTCGGCTCGAACCGCTCGTGCGATCGCCTCGAATCGCTCCGCGTTGCTCGAATAGTCGGTGGCGTCGGTCTTCAGGCAGTGCAGGTTGAGGCTCAGGATTCCGACTGAACTCGGGGCGTCCGTCTCACCGGTCTCGCCGCTTCCGCCCAAACCCGTCTCTGGTCCCACGCTGTCCGTTGCGCCGGGTGAGCACCCGATGGCGACCGCGAGCGCGGCCACCTGGCGTGCTCTCACGTACGATCCAACCAGGTCACGAAGTGCTCGAGCCCCTGCTCGAGGGTGGTGACGGGGCGGTAGCCCAGCAGCTGCTGCGCCAGGGAAACATCGGCCCAGGTGAGCGGCACGTCGCCCGGCTGATGGCCTACCCGGTCGACCTGCACCTCGCGCCCCACGGCCCGGCTCAGCTTTCGGATCAGCGCATCGAGCCGGATGGGGTTCGTGTTGCCCAGGTTGAGCAGCGCACAAGGCAGCGGGCGGTCGACGGCCGCCAGCAAACCGCTGACGATATCGCCGATGTAGGTGTAGTCGCGCAGGGTGCTGCCGTCGCCGAACATGGCGATGGGTTGCCCGGCCATGATCTTCCGAGCGAAGCCGTGGATGGCCATGTCGGGCCGCTGGCGGGGGCCGTAGACGGTGAAGAAGCGCAGCATGGTGAGCTGCAGATCGAAGAGCTGCTGCCAGGTCTGGCAGATGATCTCCATCGCTTGTTTGCTGGCTGCGTAGGGGCTGGCGGGTACTCCGAGGGCATCGCTCTCGCGGAAAGGACCCTTGGTCCTCGCGCCGTAGACGGAGGAAGAGCTGGCGGCCACGAGGTGGTTTACCCCGGCATCGCGCATGGCTTCGAGCAGCCTCTGGGTGCCGGCCACGTTGACCTGCATGTACACCACCGGGCGCTCGAGGGACGAGCGCACTCCGGCCCGGGCAGCCAGGTGCACCACGCAGTCCGTTCCCTGAACTACCCGGCCAACCAAGTCGCGATCGCGCAGGTCGCCTTCGACAAGCTCGATGCTCTCGACCACCGAGGCCAGGTTGCGACGCTTCACGGCGGGGTCGTAGTAGGGATCGAAGCTGTCGAGCACACGCACCCTGTCCCCACGGGCCACGAGCGCCTCGACGAGATGCGAACCGATGAATCCTGCGCCGCCGGTAACCAAGACGTGTCGAGCGCTCATGGGGGCCCCTTGTTTTCCAGAGAGTCGACGAGAGCGTTGATGCGCGCAGGCCAGTCGTGGCCGCGGTAGCGCACCCGCCCATTAGGATCGAGCACCAGCACGAGTGGCAGGGTCTGGGCCTGGTAGGTCCGTACGATGCTGCCATTGGCGTCCATGACCACGGGGTAGCGAATGTCCAGCGTTTGGATGCCCTCGAACACCTGGGCTTGGCCCTCACCCGCGTTGACGCTCAGGACGTGTGCGGTGTCACCGACCTCCCGAAACAGCTTGTTGACGTGGGGTACCTCGTAGCGGCACGGCCCACACCACGATGCCCAGAACACCAACACCACCGGCTTGCCGCGCAAGTCGGTCAGGCTCAGGCTGCCGCCACCGGCCAACGGTGCCACGAAGCTCGGCGCCGTCAATCCCTCGAAGGGTCCCGCGGGCGTCATCTGCCCACAGCCGCAGAGCAGCAAGCAGAACATCAGGGCCAGCCTCACCACGCTCAATCGTTCCTCCAACATCCACTAGCTAACAGCGAATGGCTATTGGGTAACGGCTGGGCAGAGCGGGTTCACCCGCTCTAGGCTACGACCCCGTACAGTCGTAGGTGACCGTGACCGAGTCGGTGCTCGAGTCACCTGGGCAGTCCGTGACCGACACCGACATCTCGACGGTGTAGGTAGTGGTGGAGCCGTAGATGCAGGTGAGGCTGGTCATGGTGAGCGTGGGCGACTCGGCCGTGGAGTCGTCGAGCGAGCCGTAGCTCGAACCGCTGGTGATGGACCACGAGTAGGTGAAGTCAGAGTCGTCCAGGTCGACCGTGCCGCTGCCGTCGAGGGTGAAGTCGTAGTCGGGGCAGTCGTCGCAGGTGTAGGAATAGCCCGTCAGCCCGCAGGTCTGCGTGTAGCTGTAGCTCTGGTCGCTGCCCGCGCTGGCGGTGGGCGCCGAGTTGCTGCCGCGGTCCGCGATCGTGATGGTGAGGGACGCGGTCTCGGACACGGTTCCACCGTCGTCGACCGTGAGCTCGAAGGTGTAGTCACCCGCGATGTCGGGGTAGAAGAGCGGATCTGCGTCGGTGCTCGCCTGGATATCCGAGGTGGTGCGGGCAGAGCCGGAGGGCACCGCGGTGAGCTCCCAGCTGTAGGTGATGGTGTCACCTTCTGGATCGAAGGAGCCCGAGCCCTCGGGATCGATCTCCACCGTGCGCGGTGCCGCGCGGCGTTGGAGGTAGAAG
>CAZVHW010000256.1:0-10236 GCA_964626835.1 uncultured Enterobacterales bacterium | reverse complement strand
CCTCGGCTGTCGCAGCCGCTTCCGCCGGCGACACCGTCATGCTCTGCGACGGCACCCACGTCGCCACCGTCACCACCACCGTGTCCCTCACGCTGCAGTCCCTCAACGGTGAGTCCAGCACCGAGCTGAACGGCGGCGGCGAGGGCCCCATCGTGACCATGGGCGACGATCTCGCCGTCATTGGCCTCGCCTTCGCAGACAGCGTCGCGACCAACGGGGGCGCCATCGACGGATCTGGCGCGGCGGGAGCGCTCCTCGAGGTCGTGGACTGCGCCTTCGAGTCCAACGAGGCTACCAACGGTGGCGCCATCTACGCAGGCGGCCTGCTACTCTCCATCAGCGGCAGCGAGCTGTCGAACAACCTGGCGGATCAGGGGGGCGCGCTCTGGGCCTCCGACAGCGAGATCTCCGACACCAGCTTCCACGACAACCTCGCCACCGACAAGGGCGGCGCCCTCTACCTGGATGACGGCACCTCCGCCGACCTCGAAGACGTCGATGTCTACGGCAACGAGGCCAGCTCGGGGGGCGGCGCCTGGATCGGTGACATCACCGTCGAGGGAGGCAGCTACTACACGAACAACGCCACCTCCGGGGGCGCGGTGTACGTGGACGGCGGGACCCTTCAGGGGGCCGACATCACCGCGAACATCGCCACCAGCTCCGGGGGCGGTGCCGTGCTGGACGACGACGCCTCCCTGCTGGGCAGCACGGTCACCCAGAACCTCGCGCAGCGCGGGGGTGGCGTGTCCATCCACGGCGATGGTGCCAGCGTCGACGAGCACCCCACCACCGGCATCGCGACCACCATCTCCGAAAACGAAGCCACGGTCTACGGCGGTGGCATCTCGGGGATCGGCGCCAACGCGGTGACCCTCTCCAACGCCGAGATCGGCAACAACACAGCCTACTATGGCGGTGGCATCTACGTTCAGAACTGCGACCTGTTGGTGTCCGAAGGGTTGATCGTCTCGGACAACAGCGTCAGCAACACCGGCGGCGGCCTCTACCTGACCAGCACGGACGAGATCTCGGTCCAGGATCTGACCCTGACCGACAACACGGCCGGTTCATCGGGTGGCGGAGGCTACGTGTCCAACTGCGCGGACTCCATGGACGTGGACTCGGTCGTGATCACCGGCAACCAAGCGGGCTCCCTCGGGGGAGGGTTCTACCTGTCCAGTGTCACCGCCGCTAGCTTCAGCTCCATGACCCTCGAGCTGAACAGCGGCGCGGGCCTCAACGGGGGCGGATTCTACCTGGACTCCGGTGTCGACCTGTCCGCCTCGGGCAGCTCCTGGGGCACCGGCACCACGGACAACAGCCCTGATGACATCGGCATGTCCGGACGCAACTACAGCTTCACGTCGTGGGCGGAGTGCGACTCGGACCTCATGTCCTGCACCGGTTCCTGACGCTCACTCCTCGGTGACGTGCAGGCGCAAGCCCACCTCGATCTCGTGCTCGCGCTCGAAGGGATCGTAGACCTCTGCGTCCGCCAACGGGCTGGCGGCCAGGTAGTCCTCGAGCAGCTCTCGCAGCCGCTCCAGCACCGCATCACGTGTCTCGAAGCCCTCTCGCGCGCCGTTGTTCACCAACACCCATTCCATGGCGTTCTCCTGGTCTGCCGAACAGCCCCCCCGTAGCAAGGTGGCAAGGCTGCGGCCCCCGTCCGAGCGGTGGCTCACTACGCTTCGGACGAGAGCACCGAAGTGGACAGCGTCATCTACTGGGCCTCGAAGGAGGGCCCCAGCGACGAAGACACGACGCCGTTGCCCACCCAGGGCGCCAGCGGCATCGCCATCGTGGACCTGGACCTGGACGGCTGGTTGGCCTGTCCGTGGTGGGACCGTCGGTGGGCTTCGCGCTCCGAGGCGCTAGCGACCTTCACCTTCGTCGATGACCAGATCGGTGAAGTCCAGCAGCATGGGATCGAGATCGATGTCGAGGTCCTCGAGCACGGCTTGGTTGAGCACCACGCGCGCCCCCTGTGGCCGTGGCACCGGGAGATCGCCTGCGCTCTCCTGTTCATCGAGGATGCGCCGGGCCAACTCCGCAGCCTGCGAACCGGTGAGGCCATAGTCCGGCACCACCGCCAACAGGGCGCCCGAGCGAGCGAGGGCTTCCGAGGTGGCCACGATGGGCACACCCACGCGACCCGCCTGTTCCCGGATGAAGCGGAAGTTCTCGGGGGTGAGGACTTCGGGATCGTGAATGACCAGCAAGGCATCGACACGCTTCGAGATGCGCACGCAGGCGCCACGCACGTCGCCATGGTCCTGCACCGAGGTCACGTCGATCTCCAGCTCGGCTGCACGAGCGGCCGAGCGCAGCTCTAGCACCGCCGGGTTCTGGTTGGTGAGGATGATCCCCAGCTTGCGCACGTCAGGCAGGAAGAGCCGCACCTGGGCCATGAGCGTCTCGTAAGGGATCTCGTACCCCACCCCGGTGACCGTCTCCCCCTCGAGGCCGTAGCGCGCGGGATCTCGAATCATGCCGAAGATGAGCGGCACGTGGGGCATCTGCTGGTGCACCATCCAGGCAGCCTTGGCCCCCAACGCGAAGACCAGTGGTGGGGGGTCGAAACGAAGCCGCGTGACGACTTCCTTGGCCACCACGCGTTGGCCTTCGATGTCGAGCACCGCGACAGGGCGTCCGAGCGCGTCCTCGAAGGCTCGAATGGGGGCGTCGTAGACAGCGAGGTCGTCGCTCTTGAGCACGACCACGGAGTCGATCGCGAGAGCCGAGGGTGCTGCCAACAAGCCCAAACAACAGAGCGCGCGTGGCAGCAGAGCCGAGCGGGTCGCGCACCTAGCGCTGGCGCCGGTTGTCGTCATTCTGCGTCCCTCCTTGCTGGGTCGTGAACGGGCAGCGTACCAGCACGGGTCGGCTGGTGCTTACGGAAGCCTGCTCGTTGCACTGCTGGCCACCGGGTCCGATAACCAGAACCTGGTGGGAGCCCTCGGTGTGCATGGCCTTGTATGGAGTCACACCTACGTGCTGGCCATCCACGGACACTGGCTGGCCCTTGGGCTCGCTGTTGACCAACAGCTGCCCCTTTGGGCCATCGGCAGCCGTGGTGGCCTGCTCGGGTTCGGTCACCACGTCCGGAACCGGCTCGGACGGCGTGGATTCGGGCTCCAGCTCGGCGGTTCCCGGCGCCTGATCGGCCTGCGGATCCTGGGTGACGGGATCCTCCGTCGCGGTACCGCTTTCGGCGCCACGGTCCTCGCCTGCGTCGCCCTGCTCGGGGGCCTGCGCGGAGCCCTGGTCGTGGGTTGCAACGGGTTGCCGCGAACTGGCAGCCGCCTGGGACGATCCCGTAGGTGAGCTCGAGTGGCCCGTACCTCCGGCGCCCCCCGAGCTGCTGGATTGCGTGGCGGCCTCTTCGACCGGCAGCTCCTCTTCCGCAGGCACGGCAGACCCCGGGTCGTCGTCTCTGGCGCCTTCGCCATCAACGGGTCTATCGAGCTCGATTTGTACGAGGTCATCCAGCGTGGTTGGCGGGACTTCCGACGTGGATTCGCGGCTGCTCCACCAAAGGAGCCCACCACCACCGAGCACCGTCATGGCAAGCCCAGCCACGGCGGCCCCAGCCAGCAGCAGCAGCCAGAGGGAACGCCTGCGTTTGGCGGGTGGTGCGGCCGGGTCACCGGACACTTCCTGTGTGCGGGCCTCGAAGTCGGCGGTGGATTCGGCTGTCGCCAGGGTCACGTCGCTCGAGCTCGCTTCGCGCGTGGGGACCATGATGGCTCGGGACACGGAGCGGGAGACCGAAGCGCTCGATTCGTGGTAGCCACGCAACCGGGCAGAGATGCCGTCGACCTGCTGCGGATCGAGGCTACGGATCAGCGCCGCACGTTCCTGCTGATCGGACACTCCCCCCACCATCTCGGCCGCACGCTCGAGCGCCTTCCGAAACGCCCGAGCGTTGGGATAGCGACGCTCGCGTTCCCGAGCCAGTGCGCGGCCGTGGATCTGCAACAAGAAGTCGGAGTCGGGAAACTCCGGCGGTATCTGCAAGGGTGGGAGCTGCCCCATGACGATGCGGTGCATGATCTGCAGCTCGGTGAGCCCGTGGAACGGCCCGACGCCGCCCACGAGCTCGTGCAACATCAACCCCACTGCGTACAGGTCGGTCCGTCCGTCCAGCGTGACGCTGCCTTCGATCTGTTCCGGAGACATGTAGGCGAACTTCCCCTTGAGGCTGCGCCCCTGGGTCTTCTCCATTCGGTCCTCGGCCAGGGCGACCCCGAAGTCGATCACCTTGACCTCGCCACGAACGGAGATCATCACGTTGCGTGGGTTGATGTCACGGTGGACCAGGTTCATGGGACGGCCGATGGTGTCCGCCTTGTGGTGGGCGTACTGCAGGCCTCGGAGCACCTCACAGAGCACCGAGAAGCAAAAGCGCAACGGCAGGCGGTGGCCGCGCCGATGTGCGGCGCGCTGAATTGCCCGTAGGTCGAGCCCCGGGACGTACTCCATGACCATGAAGTACTCCTCCCGCCCGGTGCCCCGGTCCACCTGCTTGCCAAAGTCATAGACGCCCACGATGTTGCCGTGGTGCAGTTCCTGGTTGATGCGCGCCTCGTCCATGAACATGCGCACGAAGGTCTCTTCCTCGACGTTGCTCTTGGCCACACGCTTGATGGCGACAAAACGTACGAAGCTGGTGTCCTCCATGGCGCTGTGGGCCAAGTCCACCTCGGACATGCCCCCGGCCCCGATGGGCTCGAGGAGGACATACTTGCCGTAGTGGCGGGGGTAGCCGATCAACGTACGCTCCCGGGGGGCAGTGTACACCGGTTGGCCCCCGGTGCGTGAAGCTCGGAAGGGCGCGCACCTCCGCGCATGAGGGCGACCAGCTTGAGGTAGTGGCCTTCTGGGTGGCCAGCAGCCACGGGGTGGTCTGCGGGTTCGCGAGCCTGATGAACCTGAGTCCACGGTCCGCTGACCCTGGCCACCCCCCGACGCACCGCCTCGAGCCAGCGGTCTTCGCGCAGGCGCGCCGTACAGGACGCGGTGACCAGCAGCCCACCCCGCTCCACCATGCCGGCGACATGGGCGTTGAGGTCACGATACGCCCGCTTGGCTGCACCATCGGAGCGTGCACCACGGGAGAGGGAGGGGGGGTCACAGATCACCAAGCCCACCTGTCGAGGCGGACGCCATTGGAAGGCATCCGCTTGTTCGAACCCATGGGTGTCGGGGTCGAGTCCGTTGAGGCGGAAGTTCTCTCGAGCGTCGAGCAGGGCATCGGGGGACTGATCGACCGTCACCGTGTGCGTCGCACCCGCAACGGCTGCGTGAACGGAGAAACCACCGGTGTAGCCGAAGAGGTTGACCACCGAGCGGCCGCGCGCCCAGCCGGCGACCTGGCGACGGTTCTCCCGCTGATCCAGGAACAAACCGGTCTTCTGGCCGCGCGCAGGCCGCGCCAGGAACAGCAGCCCGTGTTCGCGCACGACGATCGAATCGGCGACGGGCGGACCGTGCAACAGCTCGAGCCCACGGGAGCCATCCACCCGCTGCACGCCCAATCGCCGCACGACCGACTCCACCCAGGGCAGCCGCCGCAGCTGGGCGACCACCAGATCGAGCCAAGGCTCCCAGGCGACGCTGTACAGGCGGACCACCGCCAGCTCGGCATAGCGGTCGATCACGAGGCCTGGCAGCAAGTCGCCCGGACCGTTGACCAGCCGGTATGCGTCGGTATCCGATGACACCGCGACATCGCGCCATCGCTGCGCTGACAGGATTCGGCGCTCGAGCAGCTCGCTCAAGGGTAGCGGGTGTCTCCCCAGCACGCGCACCGCTATCTCACCACGGTCCGCCAACCCGAACGCGACCGCCTTGCCGCGGCGGTCGACCAGCCGAACCAGCTCGCCAGCGGGGGCATGATCGCCCACACCGTCCCGGTAGACCCAAGGATGCCCACGAGCCACGGGGCCAACTGCATCGGGCCGAAGAAGGAGTTCCTGCAGGTTGCGCTCCGAAGTCCCGGAGGACCGAGTAGGAAGTTTACTGCGCTCGAATAATATCGGAACGAGGGCGTCCTGGCGCTGTGAACCGAAACGGAACTTTCGAACCCACCCCCAGGAGCAAGAGATGTCTCGCCCCCTCGTCGCCGCAGCCCTCCTCGCCCTCCCCGCCTGCTACGTCTACGAAGCGGACACAAGACCCGCGCCCATCAACTACGCGCCCGCCATCACCTGGGCCGAGGCCGGTTGTTTCTGGGACAACGCAGCCTACGACTGGGTCTGGTATTTCGACGCCGACGTCACGGACCCCGACGGCATCTCCGACGTCTGGGAGGTCTACGCCGACGTGTTCGACAAGTACAACGGTCAGCTCGTAGACAGCTTCCTGCTCTCCGACTACGGCAGCGGCTTCTGGTCCACGGAGTGGCTGCAGTACCAGACCTACCTGGACTGCGCCTATGGCGGATACGTCGTGGACTTCGTCGCGTACGACTACAACGACGCGGTGGACACCTACGCGGTCTACCCGTACCTGGGCTGGTAGCCCCCCGTAGATACCCGCTCCACGCGCCGCGCCCTCCTCGCATCCCCCCTCCGCCCCGGCGGAGGGGTGGCCGCTTCAGTGGGTGGCGGCAGGCCCCCATCTACTCGTGCCACGGCGGCTCACAGCCAACCTTCAAAATTTACTTGAAAATTTCCTCTTGACTTGACAAGATCAAGTTGATTTGGACCCGGCGCCCATGGTACCCATGGGTTCCCCCCTCCGACTCCCCGCTCCCGCTCCCCTCCCCCGCTCCCCCCTCCCCTCCCCGCTCTCCCCTCCCCATGAACGCCGACCCCACCGCCGCTCCCGACCGGAGCCCTTCGGTTTCGCTGGATCCGACCACGCGACCTCCCGTCATCCTGCTGGAACGGGACGCGAGCTGGGATCAGGTTCGCGAAGACGCACGCGCCCTGCTCGAGTCTCAGTCCGAGCTCTGGCGGGGGGCCGAAGCACATCTGGACCTCGGGGAACGCGAGCCGGAGTTGTTCGACCTCCGCCGTCTCGTGCACCTGCTCAAGGACCACTTCGACATCAACGTGGTCGGCCTGCGCTGCCAGGACCGCGCCCTGCTGCGCTTCGCCGAGCGGGAGCTGAAGGTACGCATCCACCTGGGCAGCGCTGAACAAGCTCCCCCAGAAGCCGCGGATGGGATCGACTCGGAAGACACGGCCCTTCCCGCTGAACCCAGCGAAGAAGCTCCCGACGAGCCGACCATCGACACGGGCGAGATCACCATCTCCGAGCCCGTCACCGGACTGACGGGAGATCCTCTACGGGTGGTCCACCGCACGCTGCGCGGAGGCACGGTGCTCCGCCACGGAGGCGACCTGGTGCTGTACGGCGACGTCAACCCCGGCGCAGAGATCATCGCAGGTGGCAGCGTCACGGTTCTGGGCAGCATCAAGGGTCTGGCCCACGCCGGGACACGCACGGGAGATCGTGCCTGGATCCTCGGCTTCGACATGAAACCAACGCAGCTACGCATCGGACAACGCATCGGAATTCCCTCCGAGTTGGGGGGCGGCACTCCCCGAGGAGCCCACACGCCCAGACTGGCGCGGGTCCAGGACGGTGCCATCGTCATCGAGCCATATCGGGGGCACCTGCCCCACAACGAACCAAGAAGGAGCGACGCATGAGCGAATGCATCGTCATTACGTCTGGAAAAGGTGGCGTGGGCAAGACCACGACAACGGCCAATCTCGGGGTGGCACTGGCCCAACTGGGCAACCGCGTCGCCGTGGTGGATGCCGACATCGGCCTCCGCAACCTCGACGTGGTCCTAGGCCTCGAGAATCGCATCGTCTACGACCTGGTGCATGTCATCGAGGGGGAGTGCCGGCTGAAACAGGCACTCATCAAGGACAAGCGGGTGAACGGCCTCTCCCTGCTGCCCGCCGCTCAGACCCGGGACAAGACCGCCGTGTCTCCAGACAACATGCGTCGGTTGGTCGCCCAGCTCAAAGAGAGCTTCGACTACGTGCTGGTGGACTGCCCTGCCGGAATCGAACAGGGTTTCAGGACCAGCATCGCCGGCGCCGACCGAGCGCTCATCGTCACCACCCCCGAGGTCAGCGCAATCCGCGACGCGGACCGCATCATCGGTCTGGTCGAGGCCGCCGAGATGCCCGAACCCGAGCTGATCGTCAATCGTTACCGCCGCAACATGGTGCGGGCCGGTGACATGGTGGACAAGGACGACATCCTCGAGATCCTGGCCATCCCCCTCATCGGGCTCATCCCCGAGAGCGAGGAGGTCATCATCAGCACCAACCGGGGACAGCCTGCGGCCTTGGACGCCGAATCGATGGTGGGCGAGGCCATGCGCCGCATCGCACGCCGCGTCCACGGCGAGAAGGACGTCCCCTTTTCGGCACTCGAGCAGGACGAAGGGTTCTGGTTGTCCTTCAAGCGTTGGATGGGCCTCGCCCCGGCTCGGGAGGTGGCAGGATGATGCAGCTCATCAACCGGCTCTTCGGCCGCGGCGGCTCGAAAGAAGACGCCAAGCAGCGGCTCAAGTTCCTGCTCATCCACGACCAGGTGGACATGACCCCGGCCCAGCTCGAGGCCATGAAGGCCGAGATCATGGAGGTCATCTGCCGCTACATGGACGTGGACTCGAACGACACGGTGTTCCGTCTGGAGCGCCTGCAGGACAAAGTGGCTCTGGTCAGCTCCGTACCCGTCAAGCGGGTCACCCAGCGCTCCGCGGCCGCCAGCACCGCCTGAATCAGCCCAGGTCTCTGGGTTTCGCCAGCCGCTCGGCCGGGTCTTCCGGGTCGGGCGGCTGCTCGTTGAGGAACAGGACCCGCTCGGGGAGGATGCCACGCAACCGCAGCGCGACCTGACGGGAGACCACGTGGAAAGCCTGCTCTCCCAGCTGCTCGGACCACGCCACCGCGAGCCGCCCCGCACGTAGATCGCGCGCGAGCGACAGGGGCAGGTCCAAGCGATGGAGGATCACCCCACTCGGCTCGTGGTGCCAGAAGGGCTGTGGGCCGCGCTGGTAGCGCAACCCGTGGTGTTCGGCGAGCTGATTGGCTCGCAGACGACGCGCGGCGGCTTCTTCGGCATCCCTGCGTTCAAGACGCTGCGCCAGCTTGGCTTCGAGCGCTCGCTTCTCGACGCGCTCGGCTTCCTCGCGGCGCTGCCGACGCGCCTCTTTCTTGGAGACTCGCTTGGCCTGACCCCGCTTGCGCACGAGCTTGAGATCCCGCTCGGCCTGCCGCTTGGCCTTCTTGGAGGCGAGGCCGGCCTTGACGAGCTGATCCCTGAGCGACATGGCGGACTACTCGCCCAGGCGGGTCCGGGCAAGGGCCGAGAAGATGCTGCGCTTCTTGGCTCGCTCGAGGTAGGTGCGAGCCGCGGCTTCCGCCTGTTGGGGCCGGTCCGTGGCATCCAACAGCGTGGAGAAGTGCCACCATGCCTCGGGACGGGCTTCCGCGGTCTGGGTGATCGCCTCGAGCCGCTCGGTGGCAAGCTCGGTAGCGCCAGCCCAGAACGAGAGCACGGCCTGCACGTAGGCACCCGCAGGGCGCTCGAACGACTCTTCTTCGAGCCGGTCCAGCAAACAACCGGCCATGGAGGACAGGTCTTTCGGTCGGAGGGCGAGCCGATCGACGACGCTGGGGAGGTCCTCCTCGGGCACGCTGCCGAAGGAACGTTCGCCGAACTGGAGAACGTCCACCCCTTCGACGCCGAGATACCGGGTCCGGAGCAGGCGGGCGGGACGAGGCTGAGCGTCGCTCAGCACGCCGCTGGAGAACTCGCGCCCCGAACACGACCATGAATGCACCGACAGCCTGTTCCTGCCGTGCAACAGGCGATCCTGCGCGATCACCAGCCAGACACGAGGATCGGGTTTTGCCCGGTGCTCTCCGCAGTCCACGCCATGCTCGGCCCAGAACCCGTGGAGCATCGAGGGCTCGAGATCGGACGGCAGCTTGTCCAGTACTTCCTGGACCTCGTCCTGCCAGCGCGCTTCGAGACGTTGGGCCATGGCCAGCACGTCGGGACGGAGCTGCCAGAGACCGGTTCGGTACACCAAGCGTGCCAGCTCGATGGATACGTCGGGGCGGAGGCGTCGCTGCGCCAGCAGCTGGGCGATGGCCTTGGCGATGTTGTCGTTGCCGTTGATCTCGCCGGAAACGCACAGCCGCTCGAGCCCAACCAAGGCTCCGGTACGGACGTCGACCCGGGGGTCGCGAA
>CAZVHW010000255.1:0-10247 GCA_964626835.1 uncultured Enterobacterales bacterium | reverse complement strand
GTCGGTGTCGGTGTCGGTGTCGGTGTCGGTGTCGGTGTCGGTGTCCCCTTCGGGTGGGGCCGTATCGTCCTTGTCACCGCAGGCGAAGAGCGCCAGGGCGAAAGCGAGAGCAGTCAGGGTGGAACGGTTCATGTTGCCTCCATCGGCGGGAGATTCCAGGCATCATACCCCCGCCCAGCGATTCCACGCACACACCGAGGCCATGTTGGGACCACTTGATACCGGCAAACCCCAGCACGGTCGGGCCGAGGCGGCCGCTGGACTTTCTCTCCATGGGCGTGAGCGACGACTACGCGCTCGCAATCGCCCACGGAGCCACCCACGTGCGGGTGGGGACGGCGATCTTCGGAGCGCGGTAGTCCGCCGCGTCAGGGCATGAACTTGAAGCTGGCCGTGGTCAGCTCGCCGGGCTCGATCTCGACCTGTAGGGTCTTGGTGGAGCCGGTGTCGCGACAGACCGCGCGCACGGCGTAGGCTCCCAGTTCGAGCTCCATGCGCGCGATGGGTGTGCCGCCCAGGCGGCGGCCGCCCATGTACACCATGGCGTAGCGGTCGCTCTGCACCACGAGGAAGCCGGGGCCGGTGGCTTCGGGTTCGGGTGTGAGTGCCGACACCGGCTGGGGGCGGCTGGGGGTGGTGCTGGTAGCGATGGGTGACGAGCGGGTGGATGAGCTGTCGGCGGTCGAGCTGCCGGTACTGGGAGTGGTCTGACTGGGGGTGGTCTGGCGCCGTGGCTCGGGCGCCGGTTCGGGCTGGGTGACGAGCGGCTCGGGGGTTCCAAGCTCGGCCTCGGCCTCAACCTCGGCCTCGAGCTCGGCTTCGGGCTCGAGCTCGAGCTCTTTGACCGGGGCATCGGACGCGGCGGGTGGGGAGGCCGCCCCGAGGTCCAGCGTACCCGGATTGATCGTGACTTCATGGGGCTGGGCACCCACCGGCTGAGTGTCCGGGAGCACCGGACCCGGACGCTGAAACACCAGCACGACCACCACGACGATCACCAGCACGACCACGGCGATGATGAGGCTTCTCGGCACCAAGGTACCCAGCGTAGGCTCGGGGGCCTTGGGCTTGCTGGCCCGGATGCGGGGAGGTTCGACCTTGCCCGCCGGGGCGCGGTAGTTGGGCTCGGAGGCCTTGGCTGGCCGTGCCCAGGAGGGAGCTGCCGGTGGCTTGGGCTCGGCCGTGGGCGTAGACGGCGCGGGAGGCTCGGGAGCGGGAGCGGGAGCGGGAGCGGCAGGTTCGGCTTCGGGCGGCGCCACGGCCGAGATGGGCAAGGAAAGCTGCGGCACGGGCTCCGCGAGATCGGAGCTGGCGGCGGCCGCGATGAGCTCGGAGTCGGTGGGCTCCTCGTCGTCGTCGACATCGCCGGCCTCGAAGGCCGCGTGCATGTCGCCCCAGTCTTGACCGGAACCGTCGATGGACAGATCGGGCATGCCCTCGAGGCTGTCCTCCTCGGAATCGAGAGGTCGGTCGACCGAAGGCAGCCGCAGGTCGGTGAGCTCGGGCGCAGCGACGGGGAGCTCGTCGCGGAGCACCTGGGAGGTGCCCGCGTCCTTGGCGCCCTCTCCGACGTAGACACGGGCGGGCCCGCGGCGCACCTCTTCGGGTTCTTCCCCGTCGGGGAGCTGGGGCAGGCCGTGCTCGTCCAGCAGGTTGTCGGTGTCGTCCTCTTCGAGGGGTGTTCGAGGAGGCGGCGGCAGCGTGATGTTTGGGATCCACTCGTCCACCTGCAGCGCATTGGGCGCCGCTTTGAACAACCGCGAGCGCTTGCGTGGCCGGTCGCTGGGCGAGTCGGGGGGGGTGGTCATCCTGCTCCTACGTCGGATGGTGCCGGAAGGCCGCGGGGCTGGTAGCGTCTGAGAGCGCTAGCCCAGCCAGAGCACGGCGAGCGCGGGCGGAATCTCCCGACCGGCTGCCAGCCGCTCGACGGCCGTGACCTGATCGCTGATGATAGCGACGTGGATGCCGAGTGGGGTGGGAACCGTGCGAAGATACTGCTCCTGGATGAGCACGTTCAACGCGCGCCTGGCCGTGCGCTCGTCGTCTGGCTCGAGGCCTCGATAGACGTTGTCTGCCCGGGTGGTGCTCTCACCAACCACGCCTCGCTTCACGAGCTCGCGGGCGATGGATCGCAACACGCCGCGGGCGCGGATGCTGTCATCTTCGAGGGTGCAAGAGCCCGTCCACCAATACTCCACGCCACCGAAGCGGCGCACCTTCTCGACGTCGTCTTCGTCGAACCGCAGGCTAGGCTCGAGCTGGTTCTTGGCGGTGAGGATGCGCACGGCGTTGAAGGGATGGATGCCCAAGCGCGCGGCGAGGTCTTTGACTCCGAGCTTCTTGAACTGATCGACGGTAGCCATGGGTTCGA
Source organism: uncultured Enterobacterales bacterium (assembly GCA_964626835.1). GTDB lineage: Bacteria > Myxococcota_A > UBA796 > UBA796 > JAFGLY01 > CALDOK01. Next base: position 7,876 of record CAZVHW010000255.1, on the reverse strand, counting down.
CTCCTACCAGTGGTCCGAGCCACCGCGCCGCAGCACGATCTGGACCGGCTTGAACTTCTTGTCGTCATCGTCGGGATCCGAGCCGGCGGCGGCGTCCTCGCCGGGCGCCTGGTCGGACTCGAGCACTTCCACGTCGTCGTCGTCGTCGTCGTCGTCGTCATCAGGGCCGATGATCCGTGGTTCGACCCAGACGACCTCGAAAGCGACGCGCGCTTGGGCGCACTCAGGCGCGTTGGCGAGCACCGCTCGCAGCTGCTCGGCGATGGTGCCGGCCACGTCTGCTTCGAGGTCGTGGTCGTCCAACCAGACCTGGATGGAGATACCTCCGTGGAAGTCCTGGTAGACCACCGGGGCGTCGGGAGCACCGAGCTTGTCCAACGCCGCGCTCACACCCGAGACCACGCGGTAGGCCACCTGGGCGGAGAGGTCTTCGGGTCGGTCGGCCCAACCGCGGTAGACCTGGAAGTCCACGGGCAGGAAGAGCGCAAAGGTGGCAGGCTTGCCCTCGACGATGTCGATGGAGGCCACCATGACCGACGGCGCCTCGTCGAGATCGAGGGGCTCGATGGGCCCCGCGGCGAGCTCGAACAGAGGAGCCAACTTGGTCTTGAGGGCTTCGTGGTGCTCCATGACCACTTGTCGGTACGAGGGCGGCAGGGAGCCGAGCACCGGCTCGACTTCGCGGAACTTCTCGTACTCTTCGATGGCCGCGGCCGTCTCTGGTTCTTCGAGCCGGTCCTGCAGCTCGACCAGGGCCAGCTCGCGCACCTCTTGCAGCGCCGCCGATCGGGCATCCACGAGCTCGCGGTCGGCCTGGAGTGAGTCGAGGAGCGCTTGGTGGGATCGCCTGACGACTTCGGTGGGAAGCCGCTGGGATTCACCTTGCACCTGGGCCTGTTGGCCACCGTTGTCCTCGAGAGCCTGCTGGAGCTTGGCGATCTCTTCGCGGAGCCGCTGCTCCTCGGCGGCGAGGGCCACCAAGTTCTGATCGTAGGTTTCGGCTTGCTCGTGTCGCCACTGCTCGATGTTCGCCAGCTCGGCGGTGAGCATCGGCCTGCCTTCGGAATCGGTCATCTGCCCTCCCGTTGGGCCATGTTCGAAGTCCGTGTCGATGTGTTCGAGATAAACGCATGAGACCCGCCGGAGAAACGCGGGGCTCAGGTTGACCATCGTAGCGGTTTCTGCCCCGAATGGGTAGTCTCCGCCCCCCAATACGGCCAGGCCCGTCAGCTGCGTACAGAGGCGGGCCGACCGCAGCCCACCAGGATGCTATCTTCCAGATCCTACTACCCGCCTCCCCGACAACCGCGTGACCGAACCCAGGCCCCAGGCAACGCCCAGCAGGCTCCTCGATCCCACCTCCCCCGTGATCGAGGCCCGCGACCTGTCGAAGTGCTTCGACATCTATCTGAACGACCGAAGCCGCTTCTTCGAGTTCTTCGGTCGTCGGCGCCACCACGAGGAACACTGGGCCCTGCGGGACGTCTCCTTCGAAGTGGAACGCGGGCGCAGCTTCGGGGTCGTGGGGCCCAACGGGGCGGGTAAGTCCACCCTGCTCAAGATCATCGCCGGCATCTCGGCACCCACGAAGGGCGAGATGCACATCCGCGCCTCCATGTCCACGCTGCTGGACCTCGGCCTGGGCTTCCACCCGAACTTCACCGGCCGAGAGAACATCGCCCTCAACTGCTCGCTCCTGGGGCTCACTCGCGACGAAGCCGACGAGCGCATCCCCGAGATCATCGGTTTCGCCGAACTGGACGCCTTTATCGACTACCCGGTGCGCACCTACTCCACCGGCATGATGCTCCGCCTGGGGTTCGCGATCGCCGCCCACACGGAGGCCGACATCTTCCTGGTGGACGAGGTGCTGGCCGTTGGTGATCAGTACTTCCAGCGCAAGTGCATCCGCAAGATCGAAGAGTTCGTCGAGCAGGGACGCACCATCGTCTTGGTCAGCCACGACCTGCATGCCGTGCGCAGCCTCTGTCACCACGCCATCTGGCTCGATGGCGGACGCGTCCAGGGCGTGGGCACCTCTCGGGAGATCGTAGACCGCTACATGGGCCTCGAGCGTGTGCGAATCGCCAAGCTCGACGGCTCCCCGGACGGGCGGGTGATGTTGGGCAACCAAGACGTGCCGCCCCCACGCCAGCTGCCCACGGCCTACCGGGCCACGGTCGACGACCCCGATCTCCAGCGCGTGTTGCTCGAGGTCTGTGACCTGCCCGACGCCCAGCAGCTCTGGCGCGAGGGCGCCGAGACCCAACCCTACGAGCACTACGATGGGGAGAAACCCATCGTCGTAGGATCCGGCGAGATCCGTGTCCGTGAGGTGCGGATCCTCGACGGGCTGGGGCGCCCCAGGCGGCAGATCCGCACCGGTGAAAAGCTCGTCATCGCCGTCACCTTCCGCACCACCGAGCCCGTGGAGCGCCCCATCTTCGGGGTGGCCATCTTCAGGGACGACGGGGTCTATGTCTTCGGCCCCAACACCCGCTTCGACCGCGTCCTCGACGGCACCTACGACGGCGTCTACACCTTCTTCATCGTCTACCCTGCCCTCGACCTGCTGGCAGGGAAGTACCGCATCTCCATCGCCGCCTTCGACAAGTCCCACCTCAAGCCCCATGTCTGGCACAACCAGCTGTACGACCTCGAGGTCGTGCAGGAATGCGAGGACCACGGCCTGGTTCAGATGCACCACGGCTGGGGCTTGATCACCCACCACGCCGGAGGGGCCGACGAGGGCCACGAATGAGCAGGGTGCTGCTGCTGGGAGCAGGTCCCCTCCCCCACCCGGGGATGCGACACGTCGCCTTCCCGCAGCTCCGCACGGCCCACTTCGCCCACGCTCTGGGGGCGAACGACCTGGGCCTGGTCTGCCTGCGCGGCGCGGGTGACGGCGAACCGCCCAGCGAAACGGGAGGCCCCGCCAAGCGGGTCTGGGACGTTGCAGCGGAGCGCGGCGACTGGATCGAGCGCGTGCGGGCCATCGCCCGGCAGTGGAAGCCCGATGTCTGGGTCACCGCTGGTCCCTACCTACCCATGCGGGCCGCGGCAGCCGCGGTAGGCGACGAGCCCCTGTGGGTGGACGTACCGGGAGATCCCTTCGCCGAGGCCCAAGCCAGGGCGGCGCGGCTTGCACCGGGCAAGAGCGCCGAGCCGCTGCCCGCCGATCCTGGGGGGGCCCAGGCCGTGGCGTACTCAGCCGCCCTCGAACGCGGCGACGCCTTCTCGGTGTGCTCGGCGAGCCAGCTCATGGCACTGCACGGACAGCTCGGTGTGGTGGGCAGGCTGGCGGTGTCCGACCCCAGCCGGCGCTGGGGTGAGGTCATCCCCCCCGCCTTCGACTTCGGGATTCCATCTCGCGCACCTCGTCCTCGCCCGCCCGATAGCCCGCTCACGGTGCTCCTCGCCGGCGGCTTCAACACCTGGCTCGACGAAACCTGCATCCTGCAAGGGCTGACGCTGGCCATGGACCGCGGTCTCCCGCTGCGGGTGATCGTCACCGGGGGCGGCATCCCGGGTCACTTCGAGGGCGGCTGGGCGGGCTTCGCCAGTGGCGCTCGTGCCAGCGTTCACTCCGATCGTTTCGATCTGCTCGGGTGGGTGCCCCAGGCCCAGCTGGCCGAGCTGACGGCTCGCGCCGACCTGCTGCTGCTGGTGGACCGACCCGGCGCCGAGCCCCTCCTGGGCAGCCGAACGCGCCTGCTCTTCGGCCTGCACCAAGGCCTGGAGGTGGCGGCCACGACGGGCTGCGACCTGGCCCGCGACCTGTGCGAGCGTGGCTTCCTTCGTCCCATCCAAGCTGCCCAACCCAGCGCGGTGGCAGACCTTCTCGCGGACGCCGTGGCCGCGGGCACGGATGGACAGGTCGTAGCCCAGGCTCAAGCCAGCCTGGCAGAACGGCTCCACCCAGACGTCGTCGCGGCACCGCTTCAGCGCTGGGTAGAAAACCCCGGTCGAGCTCCCACCGGCTCGGGAGCATCCCAGGAAGTCCTCCGCCAACTCGAGGCGACCCGGGCCGAGCTGGAGGCAGTGTACGCCACGCCAACGTGGCGCCTGCTCTCCACGCTGCACGGTCTCGTCAAGCGCTTGACCGGCTCCAGCTGATGTGTGGCCGCTTCGCCCTGAGCATCGATCCCGACGCGCTGATGCGCTTCATCCGCCTGCTGGTGCCCCCGGCACTCGAGCCCCGCTACAACATCGCACCCACCCAGCCCGTGCTGGTGGCGTTCGAGACGTCGGGGGGTCGCGAGGTCCGCGAGATGCGCTGGGGTCTCGTGCCGCCCTTCCTTCGCGACAAGAAGCCTGGCCGACCGCTGATCAACGCCCGCGCCGAGACCCTGTTCGACAAGCCCTCGTTTCGGGGCCCGGCGAGGAAACACCGCTGCGTCATCCCGGCCAGCGGCTTCTACGAGTGGGAAAAAACGAGCCGAACCCCCTGGCTCTTTCGACAGGTCGACCGGGGCCTCCTGGCCTTCGCCGGTATCTGGCAGCCGGGCGACCCCGCACGCGACGTCCCGGACAGTGCGGCGATCGTCACCACCGCCGCCAACGCCACCCTGCGACCGGTACACCACCGCATGCCCGTCATCCTGGCTCCCAGCCAGGTCGACGGCTGGCTCGACCCAAAGGAAACAGACCGCAACGCGCTGACCCTTCTGCTGGCGCCCGCGCCGGACGATCAGCTCCAGGCCACCGCCCTGGACGGCTTCGTCAACAACATGCGCAACCAAGGGCCCGGGTGTTGGACGCCAGCGTCCCCGGAGCGTCAGGGCAGCCTGTTCTGACAGGGGCGCCGGCTATGAAAACCGTGACTACAGGTCGTGCATCACGGCGATGTCCGCAATGGAATCCTCGCCGTGACAGACCGTGCAAGACTCGTACGGCAGCTCTGCGTTGTACTCCGACCGGGCCCACGTGAACGCGCCGCCGTTCTGCTCCATGTGAGCGATGGCTGCTTCGTTGTAGTGGCAGCCGGCGCAAGCGCCGACAGCGGGGGAGTAGATGAGGTCGGTGTCGTTGGGCACGCTCACGAGGGCGGACTCCAGCAACTCGATGGTCTCCTCGCCCTCGAGCAGGCACTCGTTGATGGACACCAGCGCGTCCGCCGGGATCTCCGAAGGCCAGTAGGTGTCTTCCAGGTGGCAGGTCTCGCAGTCGCCGATCTCGCCGGGGAAGGCCACGACGGTGCCGTCGGGGTAGTCCTCGAGCTGATCGTGGGTGATCCAGGCGTAGTATCCGCCGTAGTCACCGCTGCGGTAGAAGGTCATGGGGGTGTCGCGGACGCTGGCAGAGTGGATGCCGTGGATCATGTCCTTGAAGTTGTTCGAGTCCACCGGGTTCTCGAGGTCTTCGGTGCGACCGGAGGTGGCCAGGTTGGCGCTGTGGCACATGATGCAGACCTGGGTCTCGTACACCCGGTTGCCTCCGTGGCCCTCGAAGTACTCGTGGCAGTTGGCGCAGCTGTCCTTGTCGACCACCGTGCGGCGCTCATCGTCGCCCGTCACGGTGAGGTACACGGACGGGGTGTGCAGGGAGTAGACGTCCTCCACCCCATCGACACTCTGCTGCTGGTAGCCCTGGATGGCCACGGTTCGCATCGTCGCGCCCTCGGGGAAAGCGTCCGCGATGGTGGCGATGCAGGAGGTGCTGTCGCACGCGATGGTGCCACCTTCATCGACGATGTCGAGCAGGTCCACGCCGTCGGGCTGGGCGGATTCCATGCCGAGGTTGTTCCAGTCGGCGGGGGCCTCGATGCCGTCCTGCTCCATGGCGTAGGCGAACTCGAAGCCGGGATCCTGACCGTTGCCCGTGGGATCTTCGCTCCAGTCCTGGATGGCACCGTCGGCGTAGATGGCGAACTCGACCGTCAGGAGGTTGTCGCTATCGACGGAGGCGTCGATCAGCTCGTACTCGATCTCCCACACGTCTTCGGGGAGTTCCGGGTTGTGGGGAGTGGACATCTCGGTGACATGCGCCTCGATGATGTCGTCGGAGTCGTGGCAGACGGCGCATTCCGTGTTGTTCTCGATCACGTCGCCGTCGTGGCCCTCACCCGTGGCGTAGTCCACGTCGTCGTGGCAGGCGCCGCAGGCCTCCATGCTGGGCTTGGTGTTCCAGTTGTCGGCGTCGGCGGTTTCCTTGTCGCCGGCGTCGTGGCACTTGATGCAGTTGTTGACGTCCTGCGGGTAGCCCACGTGGCTGTAGTCGTGCTCGCCGTCGCGGTAGCCCCAGATGACGTAGCTGCCGCCATTGTCGGCGACGCTGGGCAGGTTGTGGCCCATGTGGATCTTGTGGACCATGACGGGCAGGTCTACGGTGTTGCCGCTGTTGGGATCGACGGAGCCGGGGTTGTGGCAGACCACGCAGTACTCGATCTCGATGCGGCCGCCGCCGTGGATGGCCAGCGGGTTGTGGCATTCGTTGCAGGAATCCACCGCCGCCATGTCGCGGGTGGCAGGGGCGTCACCGCCGCTGGGGACCCAGTCGAAGTAGGGGTTGGAGATGAGCTCTTCACCGGAGGTGAGCTCGTACTCCCACTGGACTGCCACACGGTGCAGGTAGTCCTCGTCGAAGGACACCTCGATGGGATCGGTGACGGCGTCGATGTCGAACGAGTAGGTGTACGCCCACTCACCTGCGCCGAGTTCCTCGAGGGTGCCGCTGTACTCGTAGGTGGCCTGGGTGGCTTCTTCCATGACCGGAACGCCGTCGGGGCCGGCTTCGGAGTCGGTCGTGTCGGCCGTGGTGTTGATGTAGCTCTGCCAGACGTTCGGGTCGCCGCTGCCGTCGTCAGCCGGGATGAGCTTGGCGAGGGTGAATCGCATGGCGTGGTCTTCGAGCATGCCCTGGAGATCGCCCTCGAAGACCTCGCCGTCCTGATCGACGACGTTGAAGGTGACCACGGGGTTGCCGGAGGTCTCGACACCGCTGATGGTGACGGTCATGTCCGTGGGCTCGGTCACCCAATCTTGGCCGTCTTCGCCATCGTCACCGTCTGCGCCGTCGTCACCGTCGGAGCCGTCGGAGCCGTCGCCACCATCGGAGCCGTCGGAGCCATCAGCACCGGCGACACCATCGACACCATCGGTGCCTGGGGGACCCTCACACGCCACCACGAGGGCGGAGCCGAGAGCGAGAAGGAAGATCGCGAACCGATTCATGAAGATCCTCACGGTTGAGGTTGCGGGGAGGGTGCGGTGCACCGGGACGCAAGAATCGCGCCAGATGGTACATACCGAAATGCCCTGCTCACCCATATGACAACGAAACACCGTGTAACGTTTTCCGCGAAATTCCGTCACTGGTGCCGAGAATCCGTCGGGGTACTATCGGCCTCCCCCCACCCTCCTGATCCACCAGGACAGGGGCGCGAACAATCCCACGAGCAAGGCCACCAGGGGCACGTCCCACAGGGACGTCTCGACGATCTCCTCCACTCGGCGGCCGCTAGCGGGGTCCTCGAGAGGCGCGCCGTGTTCACCGGGCGCGTGGAACCTGCCCCCCACCTGTTCGGCCAACGCCGCGAGGAAGGCCATGTCCGGGGCAACCTCCTCGAGCTCGGGCTCCCGTTCGGTGACCGCGAAGACGGTGCTGCCCCGAAAGAAGGGGTTGTCCTGGGCGTCCAGCGCCACGATCTGCAGGTGCCAAGCCCCAGGGCTGCCGGCCTCGAAGAGCAACTCGGCCTCGCCACTGGGGCCCGTCACCAGCTCGAATCGCCCCTCGTCGTCGAGCAGCTCGTGGTCCAACCCCTCGAGGGCGGCAAGCTCGGGCGCCACCACCCTGCCTCGCACGGTCACCCCCGCCTGGGGTTGGAAGCCGGGCGTCCGAACACGCACTACGGCTCGCACCTCGTCCTCGAGGGCGT
>CAZVHW010000254.1:3748-10249 GCA_964626835.1 uncultured Enterobacterales bacterium | reverse complement strand
GGGCGGGTGGTGGTGGCGGTGTGACTCGGTCGGAGCGTTCGGTACCCGATGGTCACCCGCAGGTCTGCCCGCTCCTGGGCGTGGCGAGGCCAGCCTGCCGGGTTGCCCCTGCCGTTGCCTTCGACCTGGTAGGTCCAGGCGGGATCGAGGCTGGTGGTTTCCTCCGCGAGTCGGCCCGGCTCCGCCAGCCACGAATGGACCGCAGCCAGGCTCGAGGTCGACTCCTTGGAGCGGTAGCGGTGGTCCGCCTTCCTGGAGTTGATGCGGATCTGTTGTGCTGTCTTTCCCCGGGTTCCTTGCGCGGTCTGCTCGCCCGGCTGATAACGAACGTGGTCGGAAACCGTACCTATAAACTGATGTATAGTGTCGACCGAATAGCCGAGATCCAGGGATCCATTTGCCCTCCCAGCATTCCAACGGCCACCTCGAGGCCTACGATCTCCTGCTGGAGGCTATCCGGGGCTTGTTGCCTGGCTCGGGTGCAAGGCTCCAACGGAAGAGACGATCGATGGAGCTCAAGGTGGTGAAGGGTGAGCGGAGCGTGCGCGTTCGCATGAAGCCCGATGGTGGTCTGGTGTTCAGTGTGCAAGCGGAGCGGCTGCTGGTGTTCTCCCACCCAGGCCCGCTCCTGAGCGAGCGGAATCCCGCGTGGGCGGCACGGATGGCTGGCTTCGTGGTCGGGCAGCTGGGCTGACGTTGATGGGGCGCACCGCGGGTATACTGGCTTCCTGCCGGCAGCCGGCCTCTCCAACCATCACGTTGTCCGGCTTCAGGTCCCGATGGACCACACCCTTGCTGTGTACGAAGGCGATGGCGTCGCACACCTTGACGAGCACGTCGAGGCGCTCCCGGATGCTCGGCAGCAGCCCAGCCCGGATCGCCTTGCCGAGCGAGATGCCGCGGACCTCGCGCATGATCAGCGTCGGAGTTCCGTCCGCCTGGACCGTGAGATCGTAGACCGGCACGATGTTCGGGTGCTCGAGCTGGGCGGTGATGCGGGCCTCGCGAAGGAAACGATCGAGCAGCTTTTGGTCGAGCCCCGGCCGCAGCATCTTCCTGGCGATGTCCCGACGCAGCACTCTGTCGCGGGCCAACGTGACCAACGACATCCCGCCCACGCCGAGCGTACGAAGCGCGCTGAACCGTGGCTCGGTGGCGCCTTCCAGCGTTCCGGGTGGGGTAGGCGCGGTCTCCTGCCCTTCCAGATCCCCCGCCCAGGTTTCCGATCCCGCCGCGATGAACGCCTCGAGCTGCCGCGCGGCGAGGCGGCAAGGACTCGCCCAGCTTTCGTTCGGCGAGGAGGCGGCGGATCTCGGTCCTCATGCGTCGCTTGCAGCGCTGGAGTCGCACCCTCACCGCGTTGGCGTTGCACATCCCGAGCTGCTGCGCCACGACGTCGAGGGAATGATCCAGGACCCAACGCAGGTGGATCAGCTCCTGCTCCTTGTCCTCGAGGACGTTGCTCGCCGCCAGGTCGATGAGCTCGTTCCGTTCCTCATCGGCGAGGCGCGCGATCTCGGATCGTTCCTCGGATCCGGCTTCGAGAAAACCGTCCTCGGTCAGGAAGTCGCGACGCTTGCGGCGTGCGTTCGAGCACTTGAGCGATGCGATCCGCCAGAGGAACACCTTGAACGGCTTCCTTGGCTCGTACCTGGGGAGCTTGATCCACGCCTCGAGGAGCACCTCCTGAACGATCTCCTCGATCGCCGCTTCCGAAAATCCGCGGAGCTCTCTGCGGCAGTGGATCCGGAGCATGCGCTCGTGCTTCCCAAAGGCGCGGTCCAGCCCTCGCGCGAGGTCGGGATCCGTGCCCCGCTCTCCCCCTTGGATGCGACTGAGGACGCCGGTGAGCGTGTGCGACGAAAGAGCCACGGCTGCGCCACCTCCAGGATGCGACGCCAGTGTACAGCAGCGCCACCGATTCTGGGAAGTTCGAGGCGCACTTCGGCATAGGGCGGGCGTGCCCCGTCTATTCCTCGGGTTACTCACGAGCTACGCGCGATCGAGGATCGTCTCCTCTCCGACAGGGCCACAGGATAGAGGCTCCCCGATGCCCCTCCTGCCTCCCCTCTTCCTCGTGCTCGCGATGACCGGCTGCTCCCAGCCGGCACGGGAAGGGCCGCCGAACATCATCCTGGTCAGCATGGACACCCTGCGCCAGGACCGTTTGGGGGTGTACGGCAACGAAGACGGGCTCACGCCCAACATCGACAAGCTCGCGGCGGAGTCGGTCGTGTTCGAGGATGCCTGGGCGGTGTCCAACGAGACGCTCTACTCCCACGCCGCCCTGTTCACCTCGCGCTACGCCACCGAGACGGGGCCCATCTTCGACACCTTCAAGCTGGCGGACACCTTCCCCACCCTCGCGAGCGTGCTCGGTGTCTACGGTTACGAGAGCGCCGCTTTCGTGGGTGGCGGACACCTGAGCGCGTCCTTCGAGCTGGGCCGCGGCTTCGACCGCTACCACAGCAGCGGCAACTGGGGCAGCCTGTACCACTCCGTACCCGATGCCCTCGCGTGGCTCGACGCGCGCACCGGAGACCAGCCCACCTTCCTGTTCGTGCACGGCTACGACACCCACCACCGCTACATCAAGCCAGGGCCCTACGGGCTGTCCAGGGTGGACTCTTCCTACCAGGGCCTGGGCGCCCAGGCCGCCCGCAGCCGACGGGGTACGATCCTGGTGGCCGATGGCTTCTACTTTGCCCATATGGCCGCCCACGACCTGCTGAACTTCAAGGCGCTGCGCATCCGGGGCACCCTCGAGCGCCGGCGCATCTCCCGGATGGCCCACGATCCCACCAAGGGCGCTCGGCCCTTCAACGACCAGGACGAAGACTACGTTCGCGGCATCTACGACGGCGCCGTTTCCTACGGAGACGCCTGGTTCGGGCTGTTCATGGCCGGCCTCGACCGGCGGGGTGCGCTGGACGACAGCATCGTGGTGCTGCTGTCCGACCACGGCGAGGAGCTGGGCGAGGACGGCATCTACCACCACCGCTACACCCTGTCTGACATCGCCCTCCAGGTCCCGTTGATCGTTCGCCTCCCCGGGGGCCAGGGCGGCGGCAGGGTAGTCGAGGGCCAGACGGACCTCACGGACGTCATGCCAACACTGCTCGAAGCCACAGGTGCCACGGCACCCTCGGGCATACGCGGTCGCTCCCTCTGGCCCGTCCTCCAAGGCACGGAGCACCTTCCGAGGCCGGCAGTCTACGCCCAGACCATGTTTCGAGGTGTGAGCATCCGCCGCCCTGAAGGTCGGCTCACGTTCTCGGGCATCGGGGCCGACTCACCCTACCTGGAGGACATGATCCGCTCCACGCACATCGGGAGCAGGGCCTTCGAGACCAGCCCAAATCTGTCCAAGGACCAACGCCTCACCATGCGAGACAAGCTGGCCGCCTGGGTGGCCGACCTGCACCAACCCGCAGCCGCGAGCCGAGTCGAGCTGTCCGAGGAACAGCTCCAGGTCATCCAGGACAAGGGCTACTGGAGCGCCCAGTGAACCGCCAACGGCTGCTCGTGGGCCTAGCGCTGCTCCTGCTGGGCGCCGGGGGTTGGCTGCTGCCCCGCTACAGCTACGTGGGCGCACTCCGCCCCATCCTCACGCTGCTGGACGAAGACGACGACGACCTTGTGTCCCCCACCGAGGCCGCTCGCGGGTCACCCATGCCCATCAACTTCCACAAGGTCGACCGAGACGAGGACGGCGCGATCAGCGAGCCCGAGCTCGTCGTCCACCTGCTTGGCGAAGACCCGTCTCGCTTCGATGGCGAGCCGGACCAGCGCCAACCCAGCCCGGTGGACAGCAACCAGTACTTCTCCGATCCCAAGCCCATCCGCGTCATGAGGGTGCTGTTCGAGTTCATGGCCGCCGAGGTGCGCACCAGCAACCACAACTTCCCTCTGCCCACCGAAGCGAAGATCCTCTCCGCGGCCCGCACGGGCAGCCTCGACAGCCCCGAGGCCCTGGAGGTGGCTGGCAACCTGGTGGCCGCCTACCAAGCAGTGCACCTCGAAGTCCCAACTTTCCTGGCGGAGATCGAGCCGGTCATGGCCGAAAACCCGGGTCCGGTCGACGGCCCCCCAGCCGCCAAGCAAGGCGAGCCACACCCAGGTCCACCGCCCCACCGCGGCGGCGCTCATGCGCCGGGACCACCTCACCAGCGCGGCCGGCAGTCCTCCTCCCCACCAAACAAGCGCCAGCGTTAGATTCCTGGGCACAGAACTCCACGAGGACGCACTTGGCCAGGTCACGTCTCCGCAGGATCCCGCGCACGGGCATCCACCGCCCCCACGGCACCAGCTGGGCTCTCGCCCGCGGTGCCCTCCACGCCGTCGCTCCCGATCCTAGCTCCCCTGGGCCGGTTCGCGGCCTCGAGCAAGAAGCGGGCTTTCACCTCCACGCTGCCCACTGCGTGGCGGTAGGCACGGCCCCCCTGGCTCTCGAGCTGCTCCTGGGGGCCCTCGATCCCGCTCCCGACTCCCCGGTTCTGATCTCCGCGCTCGCCGAGCCCTGGGTGGCCGATGCCGTGAAACGTGCGGGCTGCCAGCCTCGCTGCGTGGACGTCGCCCCCACCACCCTCCACGTCGATCCCGAAGCGCTGCGCAAGGCGGTCGTTCCGGGCACGGTCGCGCTGGTGGCTCCCCACACCGCCGGCGTGCCCTGCGACCTCGACCGCCTCGCCTCGCTGTGTGACGATCTCGGATTGGCTCTCCTCGAGGACTTCAGCTCCGCCACGGGGGCACGCTGGCGCTCCCATCCGGTGGGCGCTTTGGGCCTCGCCGGCGTGGCCGGGCTCGACAGCGGCAGACCCCTCTCGGCCTTTGGTGGAGCGCTGATCGCCAGCGACGACCGCAGCTTGGTAGCCCGCCTACGCAGCCTTGTTGCCGACCTGCCCGAGCCGGTGGGTTTGCGAGTGGCCAGCCGCGTGGCCAGGGGACACCTTCGAGCACTCAGGGCCCACCCCACGGCCTACGGCCTGATCGGGCTCGTGCCCGCGCGATGGAGCCTCAGGCTTGCGCTCCCATCCGAGGCCAGACCCAGCCGCATGCACCCTGCCCAGGCCGAGGCCGCACGCACCAACCTCACCACCCTCATCGAGCACCTCGACAGCTGTCGCGAGCGCGCTGCCCAGCTGCGCTTCGCGATCCCCCAGGACGCGTGGCGACAAGACGTGCCCGACGGTGCCCTGCCGGTCTGGTCCCAACTCCTGGTTCGTTGCCGCGACCCGCGCGCATGCGCACGCGCAGCGGCCAAGGCCGGTGTCCAGCTGGGGGTAGGCGTGCTGGGAGACCTCAGTGGAGGCGCCTGTACCCACGCCGCCACCGCCGCCCGTGAGTGCATCGCCCTACCCTGCCACCGCAACCTGCGAGAGCGCGACATGGACAGGGTTGTCTCCGGGCTCGAAGGGTGGCTGGTCTAGGCTGTCCGTTCGCTCGGGTAGACTCGTGATGCCTCCCGCACCGGAGCCGACCATGCACACACCCGTCATCCTTGCGCTGCTCGCCTGTCCAACGACCGCCCTCGCGTCCTGGGAGGTCGGTGTCGTGCCTGCAACCCAGAAGGTACTGCCCGACACTGCCGTACCGGAGGACACTGGCATCACCCTGGGCGCGGGTCTGAACGAGCAGGAGGGATTCCAGGTCTTGGTGCGGGACGAAGACGGGCTCGTGGGTGTGGACATGACGATCTCGGATCTCTCGGGGACGGACGGAGCCACCATCGACGAGTCACGGCTCGAGCTGTTTCGAGAGCACTACTTCGAGATCGAGCAGGCCTCCGCCATGTTCATGGGAGAGATCGCGGACCACCCACGGGAGCCTGGCCGCCACCCGGATCCGTTGATCCCGTTCGACGACCCCTGGGCCGAAGGCGAGTTACCCGTCGGTGCTCCCTTCGACGTACCCGCGGGGGAAACCTGGGCGGTGTGGGTCGGCGTCCACGTGCCCATCGAAGCCGAGCCCGGGTAATACTCGGGCACGCTGACGGCCACGGCCGAAGGCCAGGATGCCGTGGAGATCGCCATCCAGCTCACGGTCTGGCCCTTCACCATGCCCCAGGACAAGACCGTGGCGACGGCGTTCGGCTTCTCCTCGAACCTGCCGCGGTACTACCACGGGGGCCCCCACGAAGAAGCCAGCGAGGACTACGACGAGATCCTGCGCCGCTACCACCAGCTGATGCACGACTACCGCATCGATCCCACCTCGTTCCCAGGCTCGGTCTCGTTCGAGTTCGACGACGAGGGCGAACTCGAGGAGCCAGATTGGGACAGCTACGAAGCCGACGTGGGGCCCTTCCTGGACGGCAGCCTCTTCGACGACGGCGCTCCCATCACCCGCTTCAACGTGGGCCACTTCACGCCCGGTGGTGGCACGGGCGACTGGACCGCCGAGCAATGGGGCGAAGCGGCCCGGGTCTTCTCCGAGCACCTGGACGAGCTGGGCTGGTGGGACAAGGCCTATGTCTACAGCACCGACGAGCCCTACTACAAC
>CAZVHW010000254.1:0-3738 GCA_964626835.1 uncultured Enterobacterales bacterium | reverse complement strand
GGGGACGCCACCTACCAGCGGATCCACGAGGATGTCCAGCGCCTGCACGAATACGCGCCGCTGTGGGACGGCCACGTCCTGGTGACCAGCCCCTACGACGAGATCGTGGACGGCGACATCGACATCTGGTGCCCGGTCACGCCCATGTACGACGAGTGGTTCTTCGGGCCCCTGTACGAAGGCCGGGCGTTCTACGAAGAGCGCAGGACCATGGGCGAAGAGCTGTGGTTCTACGTCTGCAACGCCAACTTTCCACCGTACGCCGGCTACGACATCGACACCACCGTCGGCTACGAGCCCCGCATGGTGAAGTGGGGCACCTGGTACGAGGGCGCCACGGGCTTTCTGTTCTGGCGGGTCAACTACTGGATCGACAACGACCCCTGGAACGTCTACGCCAACTTCGAATACTTCGGCGACATGTTCGGCCGCAACGGCGACGGCGTGCTGCTCTACCCCGGCGACCACGACGGGACGGCGGGGGGGGTTGGGTTCGCCCGAGGACCTGAGCATCGACGGCCCCGTGGCCAGCTATCGCCTGGCTCAGATCCGCGACGGGCTCGAGGACTGGGAGTTGTTCTCGATCGCCGAAGACCTCGGTGCCGGCGACTACGCGCGGACCCAGGTGGAGCGGGCCTATCGTCAGTTCGGCACGGCACCCCGCGAAGACTGCGATGACGAAGGTGCCTACTGTCCGGACGACCCACCCTGGACCCTCGATCAGCAGGTGTTGCTGGACGCCCGCTGGAACGTGGCGGCCAAGGTGGCGCACCTCATGGATCCCGACGCCTGGCCCGATCCCGAGGACACCAGCGACACGGCCGAGACGGGCTCGGGCACGGTCGATGGCTGCCAATGCGGGAGCCGTACCGGGACGGGCTGGGCTTGGCTCGCCGGACTGCTGCTGGCCGGCAGCCTCGCCGCCCGAAGGCGCGGCCTGTAAGGCGTTCCACAGAACGAACATGATAGCTTTCGCACCCCGTTCAGGGGGCTTGTCCCGGCGCCCTGGCGGGGTTCTCTTTGGCCAGAACCCCGGGGGGACGGCCCTCCGAATCCACTCCCGGAGACCTCAATGTACGCCCTGCTCATGCTCGCCGCAGTCGCCGGCGCCGAAGAAGCCGACTTCGTCGACACCGCCGATGCCGGTCAGAAGTTCGAGGAACCCGAGACCAACCTCTCCGCTGAGTTCGGGGGCGCCTGGGCCACCGGCAACGTGGACTACTACACCGTCAACGGCCTGCTCGACGCGTCCCATCGATTCGACCGCAACCAGTTCACGCTGGGTGCGGGCGCCAACCTGGGCAAGGGTATCTCGGACACCGACGGTGACGGCATCCTGAGCGACGCGGAACGCACAGCCGAGAAAGTGGAGATCGCCCGCAAGTACTGGGGAGACGCCCGCTACGACCGCTTCCTCGGCGACAATGGCTCTCTGTACGTCCTGGGCGGCGCGCTCTCCGACTTCTACGCCGGCTACGATCTTCGTACTCACGAACAGGTCGGCTACTCCCGCATCCTCGTGGACAACGACAGCACGGACCTCACCGTGGAACTGGGCGCCGACATCGCCCAGGAGAACTACGTGGACGGTATCGACCCTGACATGGTGATGATCTACTCCGCCCGGGTCATGGCTTCCCTGACCCACCAGTTCAACGAGTCCGTCTCGTTCAGCGACACCGTCGAAGCCTACGAGAACATCCTCGACCCCACCGACCTCCGGGTCCTGAACGAGGCCGCCATCTCGGCGAAGCTGTCCGACGTCTTCAGCGTCAAGCTGTCCAACCAGCTCACCTTCGACAACGTCCCGGTCGAGGGCTACCGCCCGCTCGATCAGGTCACCCTCGTCTCCCTGGTCGCCACCCTGCTCTAGCGCACCCAGACGTACACCTCCGAGATGCCGAACGACTCGTCGGAGGCGCCCTGGTCCAGGGTCGAGCCCACGATGAGGGTCATCTCGTCGTCGCTGTGGGTGAAGATCTCGCTGACGGTGTGCAGGCTGTCGTACGAGCCGTAGTAGCCGCGGTCCCAGCCGCAGACCTCGCCGTACGAGGAGCTGTGGTTGTTCTGTGACCAAGAGTCGAGGGTGGTGCCGTCCACCTCGACGTAGGCGGTCTCGCCGTCCCAGGAATCCAGGGCGGCGTAGTCCAGGTCGACCCAGCCCTCGCCGTGCGCCACGCCCAGGCAGTCCAGATCGTTGTCGATCTCGCCACCCGCGATGATGCCGTACCCTCCCAGGAGCACGCCCCAGGAACCGCACTCATAGGTGGAGTAGATGCTCCAACCGGAGTCCACCGAGCTCTCGAAGTCGTCCGAGAAGATCAGTGTCCAGCCGCCTCCGTCGGTGGTCATGTCGCACTCCACCTCGGTGGCGACACCGTCCAGGTAGATCCAGTAGGTCCCGTCCGCCGACGAAGAGTCGTCCGTGAGGACGTCGAGGCAGCTGTCCGCGGCGCAGAGTTCTCCCGAGCCGAGCACGCCGGTGTCGGCCACGCCGTCACAGTCGTTGTCCACACCGTCGCAGATCTCGGCGGCACCCGGGTAGACACCCGAGTCGGTGTCGTCGCAGTCCGTGTCGTCGTCCGTATAGCCGCTCGGTGCAGAGCAGCCGGTGGTGGTGCTGCTGGCATCGCCGTACCCATCGCCGTCGGCGTCGGCGTACCAGGTGCCCAGGTCGGTCGCCCCTTCGTCGACCAACCCGTCGCAGTCCTGATCCACGCCGTCGCAGATCTCGGTGGCACCGGGGTAGACGTCGTCGTCCAGATCGTCGCAGTCCGAGCTGTCGGCCACGTAGCCCGAGGGCTGGGCGCAAGCCGAGGTGGTGTAGCTGGCATCGCCGTAGCCGTCGCTGTCGTGATCCAGGTACCAGGTATCGGCGTCGGCCGCGTCCTCGTCCAGCACGCCGTCACAGTCGTTGTCCACGCCGTCACAGTCATCGCTGGCCGAGGGGTGGATGTCCGCATCGGAGTCATCGCAGTCGCTGTCATCGGCCACGTAGCCCGACGGCGCCGAGCAGTCCTCGGTGCTGCTACCGGCGTCACCGTAGCCATCACCATCGACGTCGGCGTACCAGGTGTCCATGTCCGTGGCTTCCTCGTCCACGACGCTGTCACAGTCCTCGTCCACGCCGTCGCAGGTCTCCGCGGCGTAGGGGTGCACGTCATCGTCGTGGTCGTCGCAGTCGTTGCTGTCGCTGACGTAGCCGGAGGGCTGCACGCAGGCGTTGGTGCTCGAGCCGACATCGCCGTAGCCGTCTGCGTCCGCGTCTGCGTACCAGGTGCTGGCATCCGAGGCGTCGTCCTCGTCCGCCGTGCCATCGCAGTCGTTGTCCACAGCATCGCAGTTCTCTGTCGCGGCGGGACTGACGGACGCATCGCCGTCGTCGCAGTCGCTGTCATCGGCCACGGATCCGCTCGGCTGGCTGCAGGCCTCGCTGCTGCTCGAGGCGTCACCAAAACCATCGCCATCCACGTCCGCGTACCAGGTAGCGGCATCGCTCGCGTCGTCCTCGTCCACCGTTCCGTCGCAGTCGTTGTCCACCCCATCGCAGACCTCGGTGGCGCCCGGGTTGGCAGACGAGTCGCCATCGTCACAGTCCGTGGCGTCCGACACGTAGCCGCTGGGGGCCGAACAAGCGGTGGCGGTGTTGGCCGCGTCCCCGTAGCCGTCTCCATCCGCGTCGGCGTAGAAGGTGGAGGCATCGGTCGCGTCGTCCTCGTCCGCGGTGCCATCGCAGTC
>CAZVHW010000253.1:0-10261 GCA_964626835.1 uncultured Enterobacterales bacterium | reverse complement strand
CTGCAGCCTTGCGCTAGTCGAGCAGCTCGAGCAGCTCTTCGGCTTGGTGGGCGAAGCCGCGGATCCAGCTGGCTTGTTGTTGCCGGCGCCGCGGACCCCGCACGGTCAGGAGGCGCGAGACCCACGTCTCGGCGCAGCGGCGTGGCTCGGTGGTGCCGGGCAGTGGCCCGCCACTGCGGTAGGCCTCGGCCGCGAGGCTGGCTGCGAGGAGGTCGTCGGCGACCGCGAGCGTGAGCAGCACTTCGGTGGGCACTTGGCGAAGGACTTCGTGGTCCATGCCCGTCAGGTCGAGGAAGCGCAGCACTCCATGCTGCTCGTGGCTGTGCCGCAGGCCACGCAGCGAACGACTGACCACGCCGAAGCCGAGGCCGAACAGGCCGCACGGGCCTTCGATCTCGCCCCCACGTTGGGTGGCGCGGTCGGAGCAGTGCCAGGCCGTAAAGGCCAACTGCATGCCCAGGTTCCAGGCGGCTTCGTCGTTGCGAGGGTGGTAGCGGCTGGCCACCATGTGGGACAGCGCCCACACCGACGCGGCACGGTCGCGGTCCGTCGCATCGAGGTCTACCAGGTAGCGGCCGGGGAGTGCGTTCATGCGGAATCTCCGTGCAGCCCATTATCGCATCGCAAGCGGCCTTTGCCTATCAAGAACACGCCGTGCGTGACGGGCGCTCACTCGGAGCGCGTGCCTTCCAGCTCCGCATGAACGGTCGCCGTGCGGCGCTGGATGAACGTGCGCAGGGTGACGTTGTTGGACTCCAGGCGTGCCCGGTCCGTGGCGGAGAGCTGGTCGTCGACGATGGCGGTGAGAGCGGTCAGGCGCTGCTCCAGATACTCAGCGGTGAGCAGATCCTCGCTCAGCTCGCGATAGCGCGCCAGGTAGGCCTCGCGCTGATCCTCGAATGCCATCAGGCGGCGGACCAGGGGTCTGTCCTCGGTCTCCGGCGGGGAGTTGGGCGGTGGGTAGTCCGAGTGCTCGAGGTTGAAGAGGACCGAGGCGTCGGTGCCCATCTGGTTGTAGCTGCCGTCGGCGTAGGGGCCGAAGGTCGCGTCGAGGTCCCAGGGGACGTAGACCATGCGCTGGGCGCGCAGGTCCTGGTACAGCCAGTAGTTCTTGGAGCGCTGGGGGTAGGAGTCCCAGTTGGAGACGAAGTTCGAGACGGCGAGGTAGGAGCGCAGGCGCTCGAGGTCCATGTTGGCCGCGTACCAGGCGAGGATCTCCTGGTCCGACAGGCCGTTCAGCTCCTCGATGAAGCCTCGAACGACGCTCATGTCCCCATCGCGATTGGTCTTCTTGTCATAGTGGAGCAGGTAGTCGTCGTCGCTGTCCCCGAGGATGGTCAGGTCGGCGAAGCGTTGCTCCTCGTAGGGCAGGTCGTAGGCGGCTTTGTACAGGTCCCCGTCCTGGTCCCCGAACTGGTCCCAGAGCCACCGGTCGTTGTCGGGGTCTTCGTACTGCAGGTACATGCCCTGGTACACCCCGTTGACCTGCAGCACGACGTGTTGGGCCCCCGGCACCGCCACGCCCGCGAAACGGAACAGGTCGTAGGCCAGCTTCTGGTTGAAGTGGGGCTCGTAGTTGAAGTTCCACTCCCGCCGCCCATCATGGCGGTCGTCCTCGTCGAACTTGACCTTCCAGTTGCGCAGGTCGTAGTAGGACATCACGCTCAACAGAGCGTATGCACCGCGGTAGGACAGGTCCACCTCGTGGGATGTACCGTCGTCGTCGACGAACTCGCCTCGTTCGTCCGGCGCGTGGAAGGGATCGGCATCCAGCCGGGCCATGGCTGCGGCGTCGATCACGATGTTCACCACGGGCATGCCGTCGGGGAGGCCGTAGGCATCGTAGGAGGGTGGGTCCCAGGCGTCGGGTACGGTCTCTGCACCGGTGTCCCGGGTGTCCGGCCCGCTCGTATCCGTTGGGTCCGAGTCGTCCCCCGTGTGCTGGCTCACGAGGCCGGAGTCCGTGCAAGCGAGGAGGAGCGCGAGGGGCAATGCCTGGACCATGCAGAGAGTATGGCTGAGTCCGGGCGCTGCGTCACGGGGGCGGGACGGATACGGTCTCGATCCATTCGGTGGAGCTCACCATGGACGAAGACGACAGGATGGTCGCGAGGGTCGTTGTCGCCCGCGCCAAGCGCATGGCCAAGGCCGCCCTGGCGATGGGCGCGGCCGCTGCTGCACTGAGTGTCGTACCGGTGACGGGTCTGCCGCTGCCTGCCGCCGTCTACGGCATCTGCTCGATCATCCCGTTCGTGATCGGCGGCTGCGCGGTGGCCGGGGCCGTCACGGCCCTGCGCGCTCCCGCTGGTCAGGCTCCGGGTGTCGAACGGGCTCTTCGCACGATGGGGCTCACCGGCGCTCGCACCGTGGCCGTGGTCGCCATCGTGCTCGGCGTTCTGGGCGGTCTGTCTGGCCCGATGTCGCTGGTGTTCATGCAGCTCGCCTAGGCGTCAGAACTCCCCCTCGATTCCCACCACGACGGTGCGCCCCGCACCCGCCAGATCGTTGGGGTATTTCGCTGAGCCGTCTCGGACTTCGTTGGCGTCGTCCTTGTAGATGAGCGTGTAGTACTCGGTGTTCAGCAGGTTGCGCACCGACACGTCGGCCCGAACGCGGCCGCTGGAGAGCAGGTCGGTGGCCAAGGCGGCGTGCAGCAGGGTGTAGGGGTCGCCATCCTGCAGGCCGGCGTCGGGGCTCCATTCTTCGCGGGGTCTGCGCCCGATGGAGTCCACCAGCAGGCTGCCCCGCAGCGCGCCCCAGGGCCGGACCGTGGCCCGCAAGTGGGCCATGTGGGGCGGGAATTCGTATTGTTGGTTGTCGGTCTCTCGGTCCTGGGCCACGGTGAGGGCGTAGGACGCTCCTAGCTCGAACACGTCGAGATCGAGCACGGCTTCGGCTTCGGCTCCCAACACGTCGCTGCCATCGAAGTTCCAGTAGTAGGCGTCGCCCAGCGAACCGCTGGCGTCCTGGACCTCGCGCTTGTCGATCTCGCGCCCGATGCTCGAGTAGAACACCGCCGCTCTCAGATCGAGGGGGCGCACTGGCTTGGCCAGGATCTCGGCCTCGAAGGTGTTGATGCGTTCGTGCTCGAGGTCAGGGTTGCCTGCGGTCCACATGTTGAACCCGTCTTCGTCGAGCTCGGTGGCGACGTAGGCTTCGCGAACGGTGGGTGCCCGGAAGGCCGAGCCGTACAACAGCTTGATGACGGTGTTCGAGGAAGGCACCAGCAGCACGCCCATGCGCGGGCTGGGGTGCACGCTGCTGGTGGTGCTGTGGATGTCGATGCGCAGTCCGCCCGTGATCTCGAGCCAGTACAGGGCCGTCCAGGTCTCCTGCGCGTAGCCGAAGAAGTTGGTGATGGTGTCGTTGTCGCTGTCCAGGTAGAAGCCGGCGCTCTCGGGCTCGCCTTCGAAGTCGCTGTACATGATGTCTTCGAGGGCGAGGGTCTTGTTGTACTCGAGTCCCAGGCCGCCCACCAGGACGTGGCTGGCTCCGGGGCGCGCGTGGGTTTCGACACCGGTGCCAGCGCGGACCGATTCCTTGAAGGTGTCCATCAGGCTGGCGCGCCACTCGATGGATTGCCCCCGGAAACCCGAGATGTCCGGCACCAGATCGGGATCGGAGAAGTAGGCCCAGGAACCCGGATCGTCGTAGTGCTGTAGGTACAGGTAGGGGGTGATGTTGAAGTTTCGGGACAGGTCGAAGCGGTACCGCAGGTCGAAGAACTGGTCCCGGTAGGAGAGATTGAACTCGTCCACCGACTGCAACAACACGTCCAGGACGTCGTCCTGGGGCTGGGTGAAGTAGCTGTGGCGGTAGTCGACCGCGGTGAGGGACACGGACAGCGCGTCGGTGTGCAGTCGCAGTGCGGCGTTCACGGACCGCCGCGGTTGCGTGCCGCTGATGTTGGCCTGGCCCTTTTGGTTGACGTCGAGACCGTCTCCGTCGGTGCCCAGGAAACGCACCGCGCCCGAGACACCCAGCTGCCGGCCACGGCCCATGCTGACCTGGTCTCCCATGACGAAGGCAGCTGAGTGTCGGGCGTAGCTGCCCCCGGTGGCTCGCACGAAGGCGCCCCCCAGGTCTTCGGCGTCGTAGGTCACCACGTTGATGACCCCGGAGAACGCGTTCGTGCCGTAGATGGCCGAGCCTGGCCCTTTGATGATTTCGACCTGGCGGATGTTCTCGATGGGGACATACTCGTCGATCCAGGCGTGAGTGTAGACCCCGTCGTACCAGGGGACGCCATCGACCAGGAGGAGGAACTTGTTGTTGTCCGGCGCCACCACACCGCGGAACCAGGCGAGGGTGCGGCCCTCAGGCGCCTGTGAGAGGTAGATCCCTGGAAGCGAGCCCAACACGTCGGCCAGGGTGAGGTAGCCTCGCTCGCGGATCTCGCGGTCTGTCAGCACGGTGACGATGCTCGGAGCCTGCCGTGCGGTCTGGGCGTAGCGCGATGCGACGGTGACCATGTCCTCTTCGACCCTGAAGGCGTCGGCTTCGTCAGGCTCGGAGAAGGGATCGACCACGGCCTCGGAGCGGGCGGTGGATGTGAGCAACAGGGAGGTTGTCAGGGCCAGGACGAGCACGGCGACACTCCTGCCGGAACGCTATCACGGACGCGGAATGGGAGGCAGCCTCGGGACCGGATAGCACCTCCAGCATGACACCCAGGACACCCAGCATCGCGGCTCGCCGGGCGCAGTCCACCCTGCTGAACCTGCGCATCGCGCTGGGCGCCATGGGACTGATCGTGGTGGTGGGCACCTTCGGATACGTGCCCTCTGGATGGTGGTCATCTCCCTGACCACCATCGGCTACGGCGAGGTTCGGCCCCTCTCGGACGTTGGGCGGATATTCACGCTCGGGCTCATCCTGTTCGGTGTTGGGCTCGTCACCTACACCGCTACCACCTTGGCGCGGTCCATCATCGACGGCGACATGGCCCGCATCCTGCGGATGCGGCGCAAGGAGCGAACCATGAAGAAGCTTCGGGACCACTACATCGTGGTGGGCTACGGTCGCCTGGGTCGAGTGGTGGTGGACGACCTCCAGCGCAGCGGCGTGCCGGTCTGCGTGGTGGAACGCGATCCCGCGGTGGTCGAAGAGCTCGAGCGTGACGAGCGCGTGCCCGTGGTCCAGGGCGACGGTGCGAGCGATGACACCCTTCGCCTCGCCGGCGTCGAGTGGGCCCAGGGCCTGGCCATCGCCTTGCCTTCGGCGGCCGAGGCCGTGTACGTCTCCATGTCCGCCAGCCAGCTCAATCCCAAGCTCAACATCGTCACCCGCATCGACGAGCCAGAGGCCAGCTACAGGGCCCGGCGTGTGGGTGCCAACCAGGTGGTCAATCCCTATCGTCTGGCCGGCTGGCGAATCGCCCACGGTCTCATGAGACCCCTGGCCAGCAACTTTCTGGATCTTGCCACTTTCTCGGTCCACGAGGAGTTCGGCGTGGACGAGCAGCACATTCCCGAGGGTAGCCCCTTCGCGGGGCGCAGCCTGCGGGAGCTCAACATCGGCGCCGAGCACAAGCTCTTGGTGGTGGCCATCCAGAAGCCCAACGGTACCCTCCACGCTACTCCCGATGGCGCCTTCGTCCTCGAGCCCGGCGACACCGTCATCATAATCGGGGATCCCGAGCGGCTGCTTCAGTTTGGCAAGGCGGTTGTCGGCGGGTGATCCCTCGTCGTTGACGAAGGGCAGCCCGCGTGTGAAGTACGGGTCATCGGCCGCTCCGCGTGCCCCGCACCGTCTCCCACGGCGCGCCGGGCCCGCCCACGGGCCACCGTGTCGAAAAACTTCTTTCAGCTTCAGTTTTCATCGAGCAAAGGCTCGTACCACCCCTACCGGGCCCCACGCGGGCCCGCGCCGTCTCGACCCGCAGGAGCTTCCTGGCATGCCATGCGAGAACGCAACATGAGCGCCGAAGCCCAGCGGTACCGTGCACGCTCCACCATCCGTCTGTCCGGCGACTTTCAACGCCGAAGGTTGATACGCGTCGCGTGGCCAGCAGCCACGCAGGAGCCCGTGCCACGCTCGAGTGCGGCGATCTCGCGGAGATCGTTTTGTCCACCGAAATCATTGTCAACTCTACAGGGCGCGAGACCCGGGTAGCCATCCTCGAGGGCGGCCAGCTGGCCGAGCTTCTCATCGATCGCGGCGAGGGCCGCGGCTACGTCGGCAACATCTACTATGGCAAGGTGGTGCGCGTGCTGCCGGGCATGCAGGCCGCTTTCGTGGACATCGGTCTCGAGCGGGCAGCGTTCCTCTACGTCGGCGACATCTTCCCCGCCTTCCTCGACCTGGCGGCCGATGATGCACCCATCGTTCCCGACCAGACCATGGTCGAAGAGAGCCCCCGCGCCAAGCCGCGAGAGGGTCAACCCCCCATCCAGGACCTGCTCACCGAGGGGCAGTGCATCGTGGTGCAGGTGGCCAAGGATCCCATCGGCACCAAGGGCGCACGCATCACCACGCACATCACGTTGCCAGGCCGCTACCTGGTCTACATGCCTACGGTGGACCACATCGGCATCTCCCGTCGCATCGAGCGCGAACGCGAGCGTCGCCGGCTGCGCAACTTCGTCGAGAAGCGTCGCAAGAAGGGGGCGGGCTTCATCGTGCGCACCGTCTGCGACGGTCGCCCCACCAAGGAGCTCGAGCAGGACATGGACTACCTGGTCAACGCCTGGGAGAAAGCCCAGACGGCGGCCAAGGACGCCAAGGCTCCCGCGATGCTGCACGAAGAACACGACCTGGTGCTGCGCGTGGTTCGGGACGTCTTCGACGAAAGAGTCAAGCGCATGGTGGTGAACGATCCCAAGATGTTCGAGTCCGTGCGCGGCTTCATGAACAACTTCCTGCCCAAGCTGCGCGACCGCGTGCAGCACTACCGCGGCATGGATCCCTGCTTCGACGTCTACGGCATCGAGACCGAGATCACTCGCTCCCTGGGTCGCAAGGTCTGGTTCAAGTCCGGCGGCTACCTGGTCATCGATCAGACCGAGGCGTTGACCGCCATCGACGTCAACTCCGGCAAGTACGTTGGGACCTCGAACCTCGAGGACACCACGACCAAGATCAACCTCGACGCCGTCAACGAGGTCGTCTACCAGCTCCGCCTTCGCAACATCGGTGGCATCATCATCATCGACTTCATCGACATGGAGCTCGAGGCCAACCGCGACAAGGTGTTCAAGGCGCTCGGGGACGCACTGCGCGGCGACCGCGCCCGCACCAACATCGTCAAGATCAGCGAGCTCGGCCTGGTGGAGATGACCCGCAAGCGCGTGCAGGAAGACCTCATCCGCTTCCTGTCCGAACCCTGTCTGTACTGCGAAGGCAAGGGACACACCCGCTCCCGCGTCACGGTCTGCTTCGACATCCTCCGCGAGGTCCAGCGCGAGACCAAGCGCACGGCCAATCGCGAGAACATCATGGTCAACGCCCACCCCGCCGTGGCTGATCTTCTGTACGGTGACGAGATGTCCAGCCTCGAGGCCTTCGAGAAGCGCACCGGCCGCCGCATCGTGGTCCGTGCGGTGCCGCACTACCACCTCGAGCGCTTCGAGGTCTACAGTAGGTAGGCACCCCTACGGAGCCGCCCATGGCCGAGATTCGCCTCGAAGGAGAGCTGCTCGGCTTCTCCTACCAGGACGAGCACTCTGCCTTCGCGGTTGCCCGTTTCCAGCCGGTCTCGGACGTGGAGCTCACCGTGGTGGGGCCGCTCGGTACGGCGAGGCCGGGCCAGACGCTCCACCTCTCGGGCCGCTGGGAGAGCCACCGGGTGCACGGGCGGCAGTTCCGTGTCTCGAGCTTCCTGGCGGACGACCCCCGGACCCTCGATGGGCTGCGGGTCTATCTGTCGTCAGGCGCGGTGCAGGGTATCGGGCGGGAGCTGGCTGGCCGCATGGTGAGCCGCTTCGGGTTGGAGACCCTGCGCGTGCTGGCCGAGCAACCGGAGCGCCTCGAGGAGGTACAGGGCATCGGCCCCGCCAAGGCGGCGTCCATCCGGGAGGCGTGGCAGAGCGATCGCGAAGATCGCGAGTTGCACGCCATGCTGCGTGGCCACGGCATCAAGCCGGCCCTGACTCGTCGTATCGTGGAGCGCTACGGCAGCGATGCCTTGTCCGTCGTACTGCGCGAACCCTACCGCCTGGCCCGCGAGATCTCCGGCGTCGGCTTTCGTACCGCCGACAACATCGCCCGTGCCAACGGCATCGGAGCCGATCACCCCATGCGCGCCCGGGCTGCCGTGCTGCACGTGCTGGATACCGGTGAAGACGACGGGCACTGCTTTCTCCCCGAGGTGGAGCTCGCCGCGCGTCTCGATCGCCTGGACGTCCCGTTCAGCGCGTGGCGCCCCGCGGTGGACGAGCTGTTGGCCCGGCGTTCACTGGTCAGCTGGGACACGGCCGATCCCAACCTTCGACCGCTGCAGCAGCCCTGGATGGCACGCCTCGAGCGCAACGTCGCCGACCGGGTGCTGGGCTTGGTCGTGCACCGGCCGCAGCCGACCTTGCTGACGGTGGGGGACGCCGAGGTCGCGACGGGGCTCACCCTCAACGCCGACCAGCGGGAGGCCGTGGAAGCTGCGCTCTACAAGGGCATCGTCGTGATCACCGGCGGTCCGGGCACGGGCAAGACCACCATCGTCAAGGTGCTGCTGGCGGCGGCGCGCCAGCTGGGCCAGCGGTGGAAGCTCGGTGCTCCCACGGGCCGCGCGGCAAGACGCCTGGCGGAGGCCTGCGGGCAGGAGGCCTCCACCCTGCACCGCATGCTGGAGTTTTCGTTCGCGTCCATGGGCTTCGAGCGCAACGGCCGCAACCCACTCGAGGCCGACGGCGTGATCGTGGACGAGGCGTCCATGGTGGACCTGCGCCTGATGCACGCTCTGTTGGATGCCATTCCGCCCGGGGGGCGGCTGGTCTTCGTCGGTGACGACCACCAGCTACCCGCGGTGGGGGCTGGCCAGATCCTCGGAGACCTCATCCGCTCCGGCGTCGTCTCGGTCGTTCGTCTGAAGGAGATCTACCGTCAGGTCGCCGGTAGCGGCATCATCGTCAATGCCCACCGCGTGGATCACGGCGCCATGCCCGTCAGCGCCGAGCAGGAGCACCGGGCCTGGCTGAAGGAAACCGCAGCCCGCCCCGGTGGTCGCTCCAAGCGCCCCGAGCCCGCACGAGACTTCTTTCTCGTGGAACGCGACGATCCTCTCGAGGTCCAGGCCACCCTGCTCGAGGCCGTCACCAACCGCCTGCCGCGACATGGGTTCGATCCCATGAGCGACATCCAAGTGCTCGCCCCCGTGCACCGCGGCGAGCTGGGCACCAAGGTGCTCAACCGCAAGCTCCAAGCTGCCCTCAACCCCCGGGGCCGCGGCATCGACGTGGGTGGGTGGACCTTCCGCGAAGGCGACCGGGTCATCCAGACTCGCAACAACTACGTCACCGAGGTCTTCAATGGCGAGGTTGGCCGTATCCTCCAGGTGCAGCGCGACGCCTTGAGTGTGGGCTTCGACGGTCGGCAGGTGCACCTCACCGGGGAGCAGCTCAGGGAGATCGAGCCGGCGTACGCCATCACGGTCCACAAGTCCCAGGGCTCGGAGTACCCCGCCGTCCTGATCGTCCTGCACCCCGGCCACCGCATCATGTTGCGTCGCAACCTGCTGTACACGGCCATCACCCGCGCCGCGACCTTCTGCTGCATCATCGGCTCGCGGCGTGCCGTCCGCCTGGCCGTGGGCATCTCGGGGAGCCAGGATCGCTACACCATGGTGGCCGACCTGCTGCGGGCTGGGGTGTAGGGCCGGGTTAACCCCCGCCCGAATCCCCCGGAGCCTGGGTATGCCCCCTTTCACCGACGACCGCGACCGCGTCGATGTCCGCAGCCTCTCGCTGCCGGAGATCCGCGATCTGGTCCAGGGCCTGGGCAAGGAGAAGTTTCGGGCCTTGCAGGTCTACAAGTGGATCTGGCAGCGCAAGATCGCCAGCTTCCAGGAGATGACGAACATCTCCAAGTCCTTCCGGGCCGAGCTGGGCGAGCGAGCCTTCCTGTACGAGCTGGCGCTGGAGCGGATGGAGCGCAGTCGGGACGGTACGCGCAAGCTCGCCTGGCGGCTGCGGGATGGCCAGCGGGTGGAGTCGGTGCTCATCCCCGGCGGTGAGCGGCTCACGCTCTGCATCTCCTCCCAGGTCGGCTGCGCCATGGGCTGCACCTTCTGCCTCACCGGCGACCTGGGCTTCGTGCGCAACCTTTCACC
>CAZVHW010000252.1:0-10276 GCA_964626835.1 uncultured Enterobacterales bacterium | reverse complement strand
GGGCGGAAGTCATCGTCGCGAGCAATGACGAGCAGACCCCAAAGGCGACGGTGGAATTGGTCGGAGAGGGCGTCGTTCCCGATTTGCAGATCGATCCGGATCCCTATGACTTCGGTACGACCTATGTGGGCTGCCCGGGCGAGGGCCTGATCGACCTCGTAAACGTGGGGTACGACACACTAACGATCGACGGTATCTCGCTGGATGGTGGCAGCACCTTCGACCTCGACAGCTCCGGTGTCTCCCTCCCCGTGACGTTGGAGCCGGGTGAGTACGAAACGGTCACCGTGTTCTTCGAGCCGGGAGATGACCAGTCGCACGAGTCTTCACTGACGGTCACCCACGACGCGCCCGGTGGCGTGGATATCGGAGACCAGTACGGAAACGGCGCCTACGCCGGTGAATATAGCGACCTGTGGGAGATCTCCGGTGATCCGCCCGTCGACTTGATGTTCTTCGTGGACCAGTCCGGTTCCATGGACGATGACCAGACCAACTTGGGCAACAACTTCAGCAGCTTCATCAGCCAACTGTCAAGCTACACTTCGGACTGGCAGGTCACGGTGGTGAACGATGATGACGGCTGCAACAACAGCGGCGTCCTGACGGCTAGCACCAACAACTACC
Source organism: uncultured Enterobacterales bacterium (assembly GCA_964626835.1). Lineage (GTDB taxonomy): Bacteria > Myxococcota_A > UBA796 > UBA796 > JAFGLY01 > CALDOK01. Next base: position 9,649 of record CAZVHW010000252.1, on the reverse strand, counting down.
AGAACACCTTCGCCAACGCCGTTCGGCAAGGCGGTGGTTGGTACACCGAGGCGGGCCTCTATGTCACGGCGGCCGGTGTAGAGAACACAGACCCGGGCGAGTGCAACAATTCCTTCATGCGTGAAGACGCGTTGCTCCACATCGTCATGGTCAGTGACGAGCCCGAGCAGAGCCCTGCTTCTTGGAGCAGCTACGTCTACGCGGTTGTCGCCAAGAAGGGTTCCAGCGCGAACGTACGATTCTCCGCAATCGCGGGTGACTACCCCGGTGGCTGCAGCACCGCTGACGCAGGGACGGGCTACTACGAAGCGGTCGCCGCAACGGGTGGTGTGTTTCTCTCCATCTGCTCGAACTGGTCCAACATGGTCGAGACCCTGGCCGACGCCTCGGTCCAGCTGTCCGACTACGAGCTGTCCCACACCGCCGATCCCAGCACCATCGTGGTTCGCGTCAACGGCACCCAGGTCACCACGGGCTGGAACTACGACTCGGCGTCCAACTCGGTCATCTTCACCACGGGCATCCCCAACGAAGGCAGTACGGTCCGCATCACCTACTCGGCGTTCGCGAACTGCGACTAGCCGCTACATCCCCCACGTGCCCAGCGCGGTTGCCGAAGCGTTCTGCACCCAGTTGCGCACGTAGCCCTGGTAGTAGCTGACGTAGTAGTCGTCGCACTCGCGACGGGGATCCATGGCGATCCAGGGTTCGACGAGCTCGATGATCTGCTCGAGTTCTTGGTCGAGATCCAGGTCGTCCAGGGTGTCGCAGCTGCCGCCCAACACCTCGAGGTATGCGGCCTTGCACGTCGGATCCGCGATGCAGAGGTTGCTCAAGCGGCCGTCCACGGACTGCCAGCTGAAGCCCCAGTCAGACGGGTAGAGGTAGCTGTAGTCCATGTCCCACGAGATGATCTGCATCAAGCCGGTCGTGGGGTCGAAGTAGGCGTAGAAGTTGTTCTCGTTCAGGCTGTAGCCGTCGTTCTGTCCGGCCCACTGCTCGGCGGCCATGGTGCCCATGTGGTGGGGCCAGTCCACCACCTCGGACAGCTGGTCGTAGAAATCCGATGTGCCACCGTAGGCGTTCAGCGCCGCCGTGACCCGCTCCACGTCCTCGTTGCCGACATCGGTGCCTTCCTCGAGGTCGAACAGGCCGTCGTAGCCGTCTGCGAAGTCGGGCATGTACCAGGCGGAGCCGGTGAACATGTACTCCGCTTCGTACAGGTTTCCGGAGGGGTCTTCCCAGTGGCGCTTCAGGAACTCGTCGTCGATGCTCTCGATGTGGGGGTAGAGGCCGTAGTCCTCGCCGTTGAGCGTGACGTAGACATAGCCGGTGCGGGCGGCGGGGATCCCCAGGGCCCGGAACACCCTGAAGGCCATGCGCTCCTTGGTGAAGGAGCAGTCCACCACGGTGTTGTTGAAGGTGAGCTTCTCGAGGCCATCCAGGTCCTGGCCCTCGACGTAGCGGTTCATGTCGATCTTGAACGACGACTTCCCCGACAGCTCCCGGAAGCTGCCAACCCTGCCCTTCAGGCGTATTCCTACGCTGTCGAAGCGCTGCCCCGCGAAGGTGATGGCCCCCTCTACGTAGGTCTTCGGATCGGTGTTGAGGGCTTCGATGGCCTCGACGGACAGCTCGATCTCGACTCGGTGGACCTCTTCGTCGGAGAAGATCCATGCCGACGGATCGGGGTCCTCTGGGTTGTCCGGGATGGTCTCGGTCCCCGTGTCCCTGGTGTCGGGTTCGTCGGTGTCCCGCACCTCGACCTGTGTGTCGTCCACCGGCGGCGGGTCCTGGGTGATGGAGTGAGGCGTGCAGCTTGACACCACACACAACACCCACGCCGACGACGAGATCTTCATCCCCACACCATACCACTCGGCGCTCGGACCTAGCGAGGCACCACCACCCCCGGCAGGTAGTCGTCCGGCGGCACCAGCCCGAGCATCCACAGCAGCGATGCCCCCACGTTGCCCAGGCCGGCGTCTTCCAGGTCGGTGTCCAGGCGGAGCAGGCCCGTGGCATCCACCAGGATGCAGGGGACCGGGTTCAGGCTGTGGGCGGTGCGGACCTGCAGGCTGCCGTCGGCTTGGCGCTTGTAGTCGCCGGTCTTCTTGTCCACCTCGTACATCTGGTCCGAGTTGCCGTGGTCTGCCGTGATGATCAGGACTCCACCAGCCTCCAGGACGGCCCGGGCGATGCGGGCGATGGCGGCATCCACGGCCTCGACAGAAGCCACCGAGGCGTCGAAGTTGCCGGTGTGCCCGACCATGTCGCCGTTGGCAAGGTTCATCCGCACGTGGCGGTAGCGCCCAGAGCTGATGGCCTGGACCGCGGCCTCGGCGATCTCGGGAGCCTTCATGGCCGGCGCCTTGTCGAAGTCTCCCGGGTCGCTCGGGATCTCCAGCCAGGTCTCCAGGGCGGGATCGACGGGTGCGGAGCGGTTGCCGTTGAAGAAGTAGGTGACGTGGCCGAACTTCTGGGTCTCCGAGACGGCGAAGCCCGTGATGCCGTTGGCCGCCACGTGGTCGCTGACGGTGCGATCGAGGGCCGGGGGGGCCACCAGGTAGTGGGATGGGATGTTCAGGTCGCCGTCGTACTCCATCATGCCCGCGAAGAAGACTCCCTTGGGGGCAGGTCTGCCGTCGCTGGCGTCGCGCTCGAAGCCTTCCGGCAGGGAGCGGTCCTCGAAGGCGCGGGAGATCTCCAGCGCGCGGTCGCCCCGGAAGTTGAAGAAGACGAAGGCATCCCGGTCCCGAACGCGGCCCACGGGCTCGCTGTTGCCGTCCACCACGACGAAGGCGGGCAGGAACTGGTCGGTGATGGCTGGGTCCTCGTCGTACAGGGTCTGGATGGCCTCGGCGGCGCAGCGGAAGGGGCGCGCTTCGCCGTGGACATGGCAGCGCCACCCTCGCTGGACCATGGACCAATTCGCTTCGTAGCGGTCCATGGTGATGTTCATGCGACCCCCGCCCGAGGCGATGCGGTAGTCTCGGCCTGCGGCACGGTGGCTGGCCAGCAGTTCCTCGAGTGGACCGATCCAGCTGAGGGCGGAGCGCTCCGGCACGTCACGGCCGTCGGTGAGCAGGTGCACCCGCAGGCGGTGCACGCCCAGCAGGGCAGCGTTGTCGATGAGGGCGTGCAGGTGTTCCACGTGGCTGTGGACGTTGCCATCCGACAACAACCCGAGCAGGTGCATACCCGGGCGCTTTACGAGCTCGAGCCAGGCCTCGCCCTCGAAGATTCGCCCGCTGGCGATGGCCTGGGTGACCAGCTTGGCGCCCTGGTCGAAGATCCTGCCCCCGCCCAGCGCGTTGTGGCCCACTTCGCTGTTGCCCATGTCCGACCAGTCCGGCAAGCCTACGGACGGGCCGTGGGCAAGGAGCAGCCGCCACGGGTGCTTGGCCATCAGCGCGTCGAGGGTGGGTGTGCGCGCCGTGAAAACGGCGTCACCGTGGTCCCTGCGCCCCCAGCCCACACCGTCCATGATGCACAGCACCGTCGGGACCGAGAGAGAGGCGAGCGGCTCGAGGCGGGAGAGGCGCAGGGGGCTCGACATGGACCCTCCGGGTCGCGGTAGGTGGCGAACGCGCCAGGGCCTAACGCGGCACCTGCCGCTCGCACGGAGGTCGTGCACACGAGCGGGGAGAACGCCATCGGCGGCGTTGAATCACCGTTCAGCGAGGAGAACCACGTTTTTCTGTAAGTTGGTAGCGAACTGTTGGGTGATCTGGGTCAGGAGTGACCCCGTGAAGGCACTCAGTGGTGGCTCCGCGGGGTAGGTATGTGGCACGCCCTGGAGCCCCCAGGGTGCTCCCCTGTGCCCCTCTTCGCGAGCCATGTCGCGACTACCATCAAACGAGGAAGCCGCACTTTGGTGCGCCCCTGGATCCTTCCGGGTTGGCGTTGGCAGAGGTGGCGTTAATAGCCGTAGTCCCCAGGCACGTCTGCTCTTTCGCCTCACTGCCCCTTCCCCTCCTCAAAGGTCCTAGATGAGCCAGCCAATTTCCGGTGGACCCCAGTCGAGCCCACCCGGCGTCGTCACCTCGAGCCAGCACATCGTCGAAGTCGTGAGCGACTCCGGCCAGGGCGCACAGAAGTGCGGCCAGTCCTTCAGCGCCATCAGCGCCAAGATGGGCAATGGAGTCTGGACGGTCGAGATCATCCCCGCCGAGATCAAGCCCCCGGCACGCTCTCGCGCCGGCGCGAGCGGTATCCGCATCCGTATCGGCGATCGGAACATCACCAACATGGGCGACGAAGCCGACCTGGTCGTCGCGTTCAACGAGCAAGTCCTCTTCGGCCGCATCGAGCAAGGCGCGTACGGCAAGGGCACCGTTCTGCTGCTCGAGAACAAGTGGGCCACCGATCCCAACGAGTCCATACGGCGGTCCTATGACGACGCCGTGGGGCAGTTCCGAGACATGGGCATCGACGTTCGCGAGCTACCCATGGAAGACGCGTGCCTCGAGATCACGCCTACGCCTCAGCTGGGCAAGAACATGTTCGTGCTGGGCATGCTCTGCCAGTACTTCCAGCGTGACCTCGACCTGGCTCGCGAGCAGGTCAGGTTCGTCTTCCGGAAGAAGAGTGCCAAGGTCGTGGAGATGAACCTGCGGCTGCTCGACGCCGGTCAACGTTTTGCGGAGCAGCATCTGCCCGAGCGGTACCGGGTGCCCCGGTGGGAAAACGAAAAACCACTCATCGTCATGAACGGCAACGAGGCCATGGGCCTGGGCATCATGTGTGCTGGCATGGAGATGGTCTCCATGTACCCGATCACGCCGGCGACCTCTGCGTCCCACTACCTGGCCGAGGTCTTCCACAAGGTGGGCGGCTGCGTGCACCAGGCCGAAGACGAGATCGCCGCCATTGGCTTCGGCATGGGCACGAGCTACGCCGGCAAGACCGCCTGCACCATCACCTCCGGGCCGGGCCTGGCGTTGAAGACCGAGTTCGTCGGTCTGGCCGTCATGGCCGAGATTCCACTGGTTGTCGGTTTGGTACAGCGTGGCGGTCCCTCCACGGGGCTGCCCACCAAGGTGGAGCAGGGCGACCTCCTGGCCACCCTCTACGGTGCCACCGGCGACGCCCCCAAGATCATCATCGCCCCGGCTACCATCGAAGAGACCTGCCACTTCATGGTGACGGCCCGCAAGCTTGCCGAGGCTTTCCGGGGTCCGGTCTTCGTCCTGACCGACGCCAACCTGGCCACCGGCGTCCAGCCATTCCCCCGTCCGAACGTCCAACCCGAGTGGCTGTCTCCCCCCATCGACCAGTCCCCGTGGAAAGAAGGCGTGCTGCCCTACGACTGGGATCCCGAGACCGGCATCTCACCGCGTCCGGTGCCCGGTCAGGCGGGTGGCGAGTACATCCTCACGGGCCTGGCGCACACCAACCGCTCCTTTGTGGCCTACGACCCTGCGTCCAACCAGTACGCTTGCGAAATGCGCTCTCGCAAGCTCGCTGCATTGCAACGCACGCTGCGGCCCCCCAAGATCAACGGCGATGCCGAAGGAGACCTGCTGCTCGTGGGTTGGGGCTCCACGCTGGGCTCCATCGACGAAGCGGTGGCTACGGCGCGCGCCGATGGCCACAAGGTCTCCTCCCTTCATCTGCGCTTCCTCTCCCCTCTCGAGCCCGGCCTGGCGGACATCTTCTCCCGCTTCCGCCAGGTGGTGACGGTGGAGATCAACTACTCCGACTCCCAGCGCACGCCGCTGGCCCCCGGTGAGACCCGTCGCTACGCCCAGCTCGCCACCATGCTTCGGGCCTACACCCTCGTGGACATCGACTGCTACTCGAACGTCTACGGCCAGCCACTTCGCCCCGGCCAGGTGCACGAAGAGATCCTGCGCCGCCTCTCTCCTTCCCAGGACTCGTAAGGGAGCCGCTCATGTTCGGACTCAAGACCGACTGGTCCCTCGACATCCCGTCTCGCTACTTCATCCTCGAGGACTACCTGGGCAACGAGGCCCGCTGGTGTCCTGGCTGTGGTGACCACGCGGTGCTCACCGCCGTTCAGCGCATCTGTCGCGACGAGCAGCTACCACCCGAGGAAACCGTCGTGGTCTCGGGCATCGGCTGCTCGAGCCGCCTCCCCCACTACATGGGCACCTACGGCTTCCACAGCCTCCATGGCCGGGCCTTGCCCGTGGCCTGCGGGGTCAAGGCCCGTCGTCCGGATCTCAAGGTCTTCGTGGCCACCGGCGACGGCGACTGCTGCTCCATCGGGGCGGGCCACTGGCTCCATGCCGTCCGCTACAACATGGACATGGTCGTCATGATGTTCGACAACAACATCTACGGCCTCACCAAGGCGCAGACTTCCCCCACGTCCAAGGTCGGCCTCAAGACCAACACGCACCCCCGCGGTGCGTGGCTCCCCCCCCTCAACGCCACGGCCGCCACCTTGGGGTTCACCAACGTCTCCTTCATGGCCCAGACCGTCGATTGGATGCCGGGTCACCTACACGCCGTCCTGCAAGCCGCGTACCGACACCGCGGCCTCTCGTTCGTTCGCATCGCCCAGCGCTGCCCCCAGTACACGAGCGATGTGTACGAGGAGTTCGTCAACGATCCCGACAAGATCCTCGTGCTCGAGCACGCCAACGGCATCGCTCTCGACGAGAGCCTGCGCAAGTACTACAAGAACCGTTTCGCCCATGATCCGGCCGATATCGTCCGGGCCACGGCCATCGCCCACCGCGAGGATGTCCTCCCCATCGGCCTGTTCTTCTGGGATCCCAGCTGCCCGTGCTACGACGACTTCACCCAGGAAGGCATGGACATGACCCCCGAAGAGAAGATCCGCGCCCTCAACGACGAGATGGACCGCTTCGCGATCTAGGCCCGCGCCTCCCCTGCCGCGCGCCCTCACCCCAGGGAAGGAACCATGAGTCCGAAACAGGAATCACCGGTGGACAAGCCGGTGCAGCCCGTGCTCGAGAACGGTCCCGGCTCCCTCGAGCCTGATCTGCCCACCGAGGAGATCGCCCTCGCCGAGGTCGAACCCGTTCCCGAAGTCGCCGGTGTGGCCCGACCCGTGCTGCCGCCCCCCAGGCCAGTCGTCGACAAGATCACCGAAGGTGCTGCCATTCGAGCGCTGCGGCGTTTCCACGTGGTGGGGCCCGATGCCCAGGACCACCCAGCGCCGTGGGACTTCCTGCCAGCGCTGATGTTCCCCTTCCGCGATCCCAGCCGTGTGCGCACTAAGTACCCGCTCTACCTCTACCCTCCGGCCCAGGCGGAGCCCTGGAACCTCTACGACGGCTTGGGCAAGACCCTGGTTGCGTTGACGGCGGGGTTTGCCCCGGGTGACGAGCAGGCGCGCATCCTGAAGGACAACCTCGCCCGGCTCGAGATCCAGGTCAGGCGGGTCGTGGGGGGTGAGGTCGAGCCCATCACGGCCAAGCCCGTCTTCGAGCAGGCCAGCGCCGCCCTGCTCGACGAGCTGGCCCTCGAGGGGCCGGCTGCCCAAGAACTGACCGACGATCTCGAGCGCCTCGTAGGCGCCGTGCATCCGGGTGCCCGGTTGCTCGGGCTCTCCGACGCCGTGCCCATGTCCCTCTTCATGCAGGCTGTCCGCAACCGTCTGCCGCCTCGCCACCTGGCTTTCCGCGAGCGGGTGAGCGTGCTGCTGGGCAAGCTGGAAGACCTCCTGCGCATCGAGTACCAGAAGTCGCCCGAGTCTCGCAGTGCCACCTCGCTGCAGGGTGCGCTCGGTGGCGTCGCCACCTCCTTCCTCGACTCCGGCGCCCTGGGCAAGGTCATGGGTGCACCCCGTGGCACCGCGCCCATGCGTCAGCGTCGGCGTGAACGAATCGGCGAGGTCATCGGGGTGCTCCAGGCCTACCTGGCCACCGATCTCACCCCCGTGGTCACCGTGGTGCACCCCCAGCACATGGCTGTGGCCTGGCTCGAGGGCCTGCGGGGTGTCCGGGTCATCCACAACCCCGATCCGGCCCGCGTCGCCACGGACGTCTTCGACCAGAGCGTCGAGAAGATGGCCAAGCTGTTCTGGGCTGCGCGTGTGGCCGAGCTCGAGGTCGTTGACGAGTACGAGCCCGTCTGCCACAGCCCCATCCTCACCAACCTCCGCTGGCAGGACTTCTCCGCCGAAGAGATGCGCCTGATGCCCCCCGTGGTGGCCATGGTCACGGCACGGACCCTCCCGGATCGAGGCATGACCTCCCTGTCGCGCCTGCTGCTCTCCGGCCGGCCCGTCCAGATCCTGGCCACCGTGCAGTCGGCCCGCACCCCCGGTGGCACGCCGGGAGAGGGGCCCTTCTCCGGGTTCCGGCTCGAGCTGGGCTACCTGGGTATCAGCCATCGGGCTGCGCTCGTCGAGCAGTCCTCTGCGGCCCGTCCGGGCCACCTGATGGAGAGCATTCGGCGCGGGCTCGACGCCACGCGGGCGGCCTTGCACGTCATCGCGTCGGGCCAGACCTTCGGCGGAAGCACCCCGCAGCTGGGTGCCTGGCTGCACGGCGGTGCGGCCCTCGAGAGCCGCGCGCATCCCTTCTTCCGGTACGACCCGGAAAAGGGCCAGAGCTGGGCCAAGCGGCTCAACTTCGACGGCAACTCCCAGCCCCGGCGGGATTGGCCGGTCTACCAGCTCCCCTGCACCACCGCTTCCGGCGAGGCGAGCTCCCTCGAGCTGGCCTTCAGCTTCGCCGACTACGCACTGCTCGAGCCGGTCTACCATCGGGAATTCCAGCCCATCTCGGTACAGAGCCCCGAGGACGACCTGGTGACCGTCGATGTCTGGGCGAGGCTGTCGGCCGACGATCTCGTGCGCAAGGTGCCCTACGTGTGGGCCGTGGACGCCGAGCAGCGCCTGCACCGCCTGGCGGTGTCGCGTCGCCTGGCGCTGGCTTGCCGGGATCGGCTCGGATTCTGGCACACCCTGCAGGAAATGGCGGGGATCAACAACGAGTATGCCCTGCGCGCCGCCGAGAAGGCTCGGCGCGAGACCCTCGAGGAGGCCCAGGCCCGGCTCGACGCGCGTGAGGCCGAGCTGCTCGCCGAGGTCGAGCTGGTTCGTCGCGGCGAGGCCCGCGAGGCCCTCGGCAGACTCGCGGCGTCCCTGGTGGGCAGCGACGCCAGCCTGCCAAGCTTCGCGGCTCCCGTCCGCACGGCTCGCCCCGCATCTCCGGTAGACCCTGCGCCACCCGATCTCCACGAGCTCGAGGCGGCACCGGTCGAAGAGCCGGACGACGAGCTGTCCCTCGACGAACCCTACATCGACACTCCCCTGTGCACCTCGTGCAACGAGTGCACGCTCATGAACGGGAAGCTGTTCCTCTACAACGCCAACAAGCAGGCCTATATCGGTGACTTGGCGGCCGGCACCTACGCCCAGCTGGTCTCCGCGGCCGAGAAGTGCCCGCCCCGGTGCATCCACCCCGGCAAGCCCCAGAACCCTGACGAACCCGGTCTCGACGAGCTCGTCGAGCGCGCCGCCCGGTTCGTATAGGCCGGCCCGTGGTCATGCAGGAGCCCCGATGACGAGCGTGGTGCTGGCAGCGGCGATCATGGCCGGGATGGGGTTGCTCTTCGCCAGCATCTTGGCCGTGGCCTATCGGTTCCTGCGGGTGCCCGAAGATCCGCGCGTCGAGCAGGTCGAGGGCATGCTGCCAGGGACCAA
>CAZVHW010000251.1:0-10417 GCA_964626835.1 uncultured Enterobacterales bacterium | reverse complement strand
GTGCTGGGCCTGGACACGGAAGGCAGGCTCACCTTCGTCAACAACAGCGCAGCACGCTTGCTGGGCTGGCAGAGCGAGCGCGTGGTGGGTCGCACCCTGCTCGACCTCGACACGCTGCCGCGCTCGCCTTCCGGGCAGGGGGGCACCGACCAGGATCCCATCGCCAGAGCGATCCTGTCCAGCCAGCGCCTGCACCAGCAGGAAGCGGTGCTCCGCCATCGCGACGGCACCGAGCTGCAGGTCAGCTTCTCGGTCTCCCCGCTCGAGGAAGACGCCGAGATCCGCGGTGTGGTGCTCACCTTCGCGGACATCAGCGGCAGGAAGCGCACGGAGGCCAACCTGCGCCGCAGCCTCGAACATCTGCGCCTGTCCCTCTCGGGCACCGTCATGGCCCTGGGCCGCATGGCGGAGATGCGCGACCCCTACACCGCGGGGCACCAGCTTCGTGTGTCCCAGCTAGCCCAGGCCATCGCGACCCGCATGGGGTTGCCCATCGACGTCATCGAGCTCGTCCGGCTGGCCGCCCTGGTCCACGACATCGGCAAGATCGGCATCCCCGTCGAGCTGCTCACCAAGCCGGGTACCTTGGCCCCCCACGAGTTCGAGCTCATCCGCACCCACACCACCGTGGGCTGGGAGATCCTCGAACAGGCTCACCTGCACGAAGCCATCGCCGACATCGCCCGCCAGCACCACGAACGGCTCGATGGCTCCGGCTACCCCGACGGCCTGCGGGGCACCCAGATCCGGCGGGAGGCGCGCATCATCGCGGTCGCCGACACGGTCGAGGCCATGGCCTCCCACCGCCCCTACCGCCCAGCCAGGGGTGCCGACGACGCCCTGGCCGAGATCTTCCGCCAACGCGGCCGCCACTACGATCCCGAAGCCGTCGACGCCTGCCTCCACCTCTTCCGGGTCAAGGGCTTCGAGTGGCAGGAGCCGGAACACTACCACCGGGAGCGCTGACATGCCTCGGCCCATCAGCCATCTGGAACCCGAGATCTGCGCTGGTCTCGAAGGGGTGTTCTCCGATCTGGACGACACCATCACCCACGACGGGCGCATCGTTCCCCAAGCCTTTCAGGCACTGCACCGCGCTCGGCAGGCCGGACTGCGCGTCGTGCTCATCACGGGGCGCCCGGCAGGCTGGGTCGATCACCTGGCCCGAATGTGGCCCGTAGACGGCGTGGTCGGAGAAAACGGCGGGCTCTGGTTCTGGCACGACGGCACCAAACTCCAGCGCCGGTTCCTGCAAGCACCGAATGAACGCGCGGCCAACAAGATCCGCCTGGCGGACCTGGCCCGCAGCATCCCCATCTCCGTTCCCGGATGCGCCATCTCGGCCGACCAGCCCTACCGCGAGCTCGACCTGGCCATCGACTTCTGCGAGGACGTACCCGCGCTGGGAGACCAGGCCATTGACGCCATCGTGGCTGCCTTCCACGAAGCCGGTGCCACCTGCAAGGTCAGCTCCATCCACGTCAACGGCTGGTTCGGCCAGTTCGACAAGCTCGAGGGCTGCCGCCGCTTCCTGGCAGAGCGCTGGGGTCAGAACCTACGCCAAGCGCGTGAACGATGGGCCTACTTCGGCGACTCGGCCAACGACGAGCCCATGTACGAGTACTTCCCCCACGGCATCGGGGTGGCCAACATCGAACGTTTCCTTCCCCGCATGATCCACCACCCCGACTACGTCACCCAGGGGGCAGGCGGCATGGGCTTTGCCGAGGGGCTCGAGCACATCCTGGCGCACCGCTGAGCCTCACGCCACCAGGTTGGGAACGGCCCGGCCCTCGGTCCATGCTGCCAGCGCCGCCTGCAGCTCGTGGGCGATGGATTCGTGCAGACGTGGATGGTAGCCCGCAGCGTGGGGGGTCACGAGCACGCGTGGGTGCGAGGCGAGCCCGGCCAGGTCCGGCCAGGGCTCGACGGGGAAAACATCGAGGGCCAGGCCGCCCAGCGCACCCGCATCGAGCCGACGCCGGGCCGCATCGAGATCGAGCACCGATCCTCGCGCCGTGTTGACGACCAGCAGCTCCGGCCGCGCACCGGCCAACAGCTCGGCGTCGAGCACCGGGGCGGCGCCCGGGGCGTGGGAGCAGTGCAGGCTGACGATCCGACAGCGCGTGAGCAGCGCGGGCAATGAAGAAGCTTCGACCCCAGGCGGTAGGCCGAGCACACGTGCACCGAGGGACCGCAACATGCCAGCCACCCTGGTGCCGATGACGCCCAACCCGATCAGGCCCACCGGTTCGTCTCCAAGCAGAGCGAGGCCGCGCCGAGGCAGGGATGGGCGCTCCCACCGTCCACCACGCGCCGCGTGCTGCAAGCCGGGGAGGCCCCTCGAGAGGCCGAGGGCCATGGCCACGGTGGTCTGGGCGACGGCATCGCGGCGGGCGAGGGGCATGCGGGCTACCGCGACACCTCGCTCCGCCGCTGCGCCCAGATCCAGGTGATCGTGGCCGGAGGTGGTGGTCAACAGCAACTTGCAGCGCCGTGCCACGTCCAGCTCGGCCCCGCCGACCGGGGTGAGGCTGGTGACCATCAGCACGTCGGCGTCCGCGATGACGCGGACGGGGGCTCCCTGGGGCTCCGCCCGGTAGCGGCATCCCAGACCCCTGGCGGTCTGGGCTTCGAGGGCCAAGCCCTCGGGGCGCTCGTAAGGGCTCGCCCCCCAGCGCACCACCAGGGGCTGCGGGCTCATACCTGGCGGTCGCTCCGCCGCGTCCCGATCTCCTCCACCTCGATGCGCTGCGCCAGGGCCTCGCAGGCCGACGGATCGAGGTGAGCCACCTCGGGCCGCTGCAGGTTGTGCAAGCCACAGGCCGCGGCGAAGGCGATGGCGCGCTGCGGACCTCGGTCCATGGCGGCGATGAGCCCGGCAAGCAGAGCGTCGTCCGCCCCGCCATGTTGCAGCGGTTCCACTTCGGGTGCGCGAACTCGGAAGGTGCGCCCTCCCGTGCGATAGGTCGCCTGGGCGGGATGGTCTTCGAGCACGACCGCCCAGCGCGCGCCCCGCTGGCCCAGCTGCTTCAGCCCCCGAAGCGGGTCGTCACAGCCGAAGATCTCTAGGCATTCATAGCGGTCGGGGCTGGCCACCAGGACATTGCCCACGCGAATGCAGTCCTGCATGGAGGCACCGCAGCAGTCGAGTACAACCGGCACCCCCATGGCGCAGATGCGTCGGTAGAGATCCGGCCTGGAGGTGCCTCCGCCCAACACGATGCAGCGGGCTGGCACGAGCCCCCGAATGGTGGCCAACACGGCTTCGACCTCGTTGTCCGACAAGGAAGGCCGGGGCCCGTACACCGTGGTGCGGCTGGCCTGCCCGTACAGGGTGACCCCCGCTCGGCTCTCGCGCCGGACGCCGATGACGCGGTGGGGCAGCCCCTCTTCCAGCAAGCGCTCCTCGATCTCCCTGCCCCGCCTGCCGCCCGCGGCCACCACCGCGACCACGTTTTCCCCAAGGTCGTTCAAGGCGCGCGCGACGTTCAATCCCCGACCGGAGGCCGCGGTGATCAGGCTCTCGGGCCGGTAGGCGCGTCCGAGCTCGAGCCCCGGGACCGGGTAGAGGTGCTCCACCATGGGATCGAGGGAGAGGGTGAGGATCATGGCGGAGAAACCTATCCCGACAGGAGGGGTCTACGCCGGCGCACCCGGTCCAGTTCCTCGAAGAGGCGCTGCTCGGTCACCGCGAGTTCCTGCAACATCGATCCGAGCTCGTCCCAGGCCTTGTCGGGCTTGCCCCGCGCCATGCGGCTGGCGTGCAGCGCGAAGCGGCGCCACTGGTCCCCCAGCCGCGTGGTCTGCTCGGACAGTGCACCGAGATCGGCCCAGCCCGGGTGGGTGGCGGCTTCCTGCAAGAAGGCGGCGAAGAGGTAGCGGAAGCCAGCCCCCCCCGTGCCGATCTCTTCCTGCATGCGCACCAGACCTGCCATCCACTGCCGAGCCTGACGCTCCCCGGCTCTCTCGGGCCAGCGTGGAACCAGGCGAGCCAAGTGCCGAATGCCGTGCAGGCCGAGCCAGCGGAACACCCGCGGGATGTGGAGCATTCGGTGGCAGGTCTCGGTGATGCCAGCCTGGATGGCGCCCCCCAGATCCGGCGCGTCCGGCGCTGCCGTGGGGTAGTACAACAGCCCGCGCCCCAGGAAGCGGTTGCCCCCCGAGAAGCGCGCTCGGGCCAGGTCATCGGCCGGACACTCGAAGGGGGTCTCCAGCACGGGATCGCTGACGATGTAGACGTCATCGCGCTTTTCGAGCACCAGCAGGTTGTGGCCGTTGAAGTGCACCCGCATGTGGCGCGGGACATAGGGCAACCAGAAGATGTTGACCTGCAGCCCTACGCGCAAGCCTTGGTCGAGCAGCGTGTCCAGCCTGCGCATCGCGGCGCCCGGTCGTGCAAAGGTCTCGCGGCGGTACACCACGCCGAGACGCCGGCAGGCCTTGCGGAAGATGGCACCCGGTAGCGCCCGGAACGTGGTGAGCGGCTGGCCCATGACCTTGATGAAGGACAGGTGTGCGAAGAACAAGCCGCTGCCCACGCCGAAGATCATGGGCTCGCTGGCGACCAGCCCCGCCTCTTCGAGCAGCTTGCAGGTCACACCGCTCTCGCAGTGCGCCGCATGCAGGTGGGTGAAGCCCTGAGCCTGGGCGACGACGGCCTGCCGCCCCTGCGGGACCAGCGCCCGGGCCTCGACGCCGCTATCGGTCACAGCAGCTCCGGTTCCTGCGGTAGGCTGACCAACTCCGCCACCTCGATGCCGAGCGCGTGGGCGTAGCGAGCCAGGAGCCCAGGACCCAGCTTGGCGAAGATCTGGGGTCGCAGGTGGCGACGAACCGAGAGGCGCCACTGGCGGGTCTCGCCAGCGAGCAGGGCCACGTCCATCTGCACGACCGCCATGTGGTAGGCGAGAGCACTCTTCCGGCCGTCATGGGCATCGCGCCAGGCTTGTTGGATGCGGTCGTTGTCGGCCTGGATGGCGACCGCGTTGGCTTCGATCTCCGCAACCCAGCCCGAGGAGGGCACCCGGGTGTAGCGGCCCGCTTCGTCCAGTGCGTAGGTCACGCGCTTCGAGCCGTCGTAGCAGGCGCCCTGGTCCTGGGGTACCTGGTCTTTTTTCACCCTCGCACCGCCCGCAGCAGCGCCCAAGCCGAGCTGAAGCGGCCGCTCTCCGGAACGATGAGCAGGACCGCGTCTCCCTCGTTCAGGCGCCCGCTGTCGAGAAAATCGGCCAGCATGATCAAGATGGATGCGCAGCCTGTGTTGCCCCGCTGGACGAGATTCGAACACCACTTTTCGTAGGGAATCTCGAACCCGGCGCGGGCCAGCCCGTCGAAGGACTTCTGACGGAAATACTCGGACGAGTAGTGGGGCAGCATCCAGTCGATGTCTTCGGCGCGCAGGTCGCGGCGCTTGCGGATCTGCTCGAGGGTGCGGGTGACCGTGACCTCGATGATGTGCTTGCTCAACACCTTGACGTCCTGGTGCAGGTTGAAGAACCCACCCCGCAGCGCCTGGTCGAGGGAGTCGGTGTCGCGCCAGCCCAGCAGGCCGCCCG
Organism: uncultured Enterobacterales bacterium; assembly: GCA_964626835.1. GTDB lineage: Bacteria > Myxococcota_A > UBA796 > UBA796 > JAFGLY01 > CALDOK01. Next base: position 4,859 of record CAZVHW010000251.1, on the reverse strand, counting down.
ACGCCGTGCGCTGGCCGCCCATGTACATGCAGGTGGGCAGCTCGTGCGCGAAGCTGACCAGCTCGATCCACTCGACGCGCAGCGACAGACGATCGGGGGCTGGCTGCCCCTGGACCAGCACGGCGCCAGCCCCATCGGACAACATCCAGCGCAGGAACTCCTGGTCGAACGCGATGTTCGGATCGGCCTCCTCAGCCCGGGTGCGCGCCTTGAGCTCGGCGCTGAAGTGCGGGGCCCGCAGGAAGCTCGAGGTTCGCTCCACCGCGTTGGCCACCGCCGTGTGCGTGGACCCGTCTCTGACGGCCATGACCGCATACTTGAGGGCGGTCATGCCCGCGCAGCAGACACCGTGCGTGGTGACGATCTCGCAGGCGTGGCTGCCGAGCTCGCCGTGCACCATCGAGGCATGGCCGGGGACCACCTGATCGGGCACCGAGGTGGCGCAGGCCAGCAGGTCTACATCGGTGAGCTGAACACCGCCGAGGTCGCAGACGGCGCGTACGGACTGCGCGGCGAGCTGAGCGGAGCTGTGCGTGGGCTGGTGAGTCTCGCGGTCGATGGCGTAGTGGCGGGTCTCAATGCCGTTGTTGCGCAGGATGCGCGCCAGCAACCGCGAGGGCCCGGTCTCGAGCGCCCCGAGGACCGACTCGATGTCGTCATTGGCGACAGCAGGCCCTGGAAGAACGGCGCTCGCCGCGGTGATGAAAGCATCCATCGTGCCACTAGCCTCGGTAAGCAAGCCCTATAACGCAGCGTCAGCGTCCGGTTGAGGCACTTCGGCCGGCAGGCTGGGCCGCAGCGGGAGGCTGGCCAGCGACTCGAGCCATGGGTCCACGAACCGGCCGAAGACCAGACGGAAGAGCGCGCAGGGCACCACCAGGGTGAGCACGGCGCTCAGGATGACACCGAGCATCCCCACCGCGAAGAACGAACGCAGTGCGGTTCCAGGACGGCTCAACGCAGCGATGATGCGGGCGAGGACGGCGAAGACCCGCGCCATCAGCTGCTCGCCCAGGGCGTGCGTGTGGCTGATGCTCGCCGTGTCGCGATCCGCAAGCAAGGGGCCTGGCAGGGCACGATCCAGGCGCTCGGCGGCCAGCCCCCCCAGCTCGGTCAGCCAAGCGAAGGTCGCTTCGGGAATGGCAGCAGCGGGCAGCGCCTTGATGGCGTCGCGCTTGCCGGTGAGCATCCAGAACAGCGTGGAGAAGTAGCTGGCGAAGACCGGGCCGCCGTGGATCGCGATGACCCGATCGCCGACCTCGCCCCCCGCGGCCTGGATGCGAGCGACCGTGCGCCGCCAACCGCTGATCCACATGTTGCGACAACCCACCAAGGTCAGCACCCTCTTGCCCGCCAGGACGTCACGATGGGGACTCTGCAGGAAGGCCGCCATGGGCTGATTGGGCGACAGGAACCAGATCGTGGTGGCGAAGACGACCAGGTCCCAGTCACCCTCGGGGATCTCGATGGCCTCGAGCTCGACGGGACGCTCGAGCACCGTCTCGGGGAAGAGGCCGAAGAAGCGCGTGACCCCCCATGGGAAGGGGTAGGCCACCCGCGGTCGCACCCGAACGCGCACGACCCTGTGTCCGGCCTGCTCGAAGGGAGCAGTGAAAGCATCGGCCACCCTCTCGAGCTGACCGCTCTGGGACCACCAGATCACCAGCACCTGCTTGCTCACCTGACCTCCAAACGCGAGAGGAGACGCACCTAACGTTCCAGGTCGGGCTCGCGCTGCGGACGATTCCAAGAGCCGCGAAGATCACACACCGCGCTGGGTTTTCGACAAATCTCCCGAACGAACTTTCCATGAGCTACAGATCGACTACGGCTGCGAGCCCTCCCCCGCGGCCAGACCGACAGGATCCATGCCCAGACCCCCGGCCCTGCTGCCCTTCATCGCGGCGTACGCGCTCACGGCGTGCAGCCAGGGCGCAGTCTGCGGCCAAGGCCAGGCAGAGCCGGGATCGGATGACGAGCTGGGTGACTTCCTCTACAGGCCAGAAGTCGTGCTCGATATAGATCTCTTCTTGGATGCCGAAGCCCTCGCAGGGCTCCCCGAGAGCCCAGACGAACAGGCCGACGATGTCCAAGCTACCGTCGCCTTCGAGGGCCAGCGGTGGTCCGCGGGGCTTCGCCTGAAGGGCGACAGCTCGTTCCGCAAGATTGACAAGAAGGCCGCCTTCAAGATCGACTTCGGCGAGTGGGACCCGGATGGCTCCTTCTACGGCGTGAGGCGCCTGACCCTGAACAACATGGAGCAGGACGACTCCATGCTGTCCGAAAACCTCGCCTACTGGCTGCACGCCGCCGTGGGGAGCGTGGCCCCTCGCCAGGGCTACGCCTGTGTGAGCGTCAACGGCGACTCATATGGCCTGTACAGCGTCGTGGAGACCATGGACGAGCAGCTCGTGGAGCGGCACTTCGCCGACACCTCGGGCAATCTCTACGAGGGCGGCAAGGGCGCCGACATCCGCAACGGCCGTGCGGAGCTGTTCGAGATCGAGGAGCAGGGGATTCCCGAGGGTCGCGGGGACCTCGAGGCCCTGAACGAGGCGATGGACACCGCTACACCCGAGACCTACCTCGACGTACTGGGGGAACACTTCACCCTTGGCGAGCTGCTCGGCACGTGGGCCGTACAGCTTTTCGTCGGCAACATCGACAGCTACATCACCCGCTCGAACAACTTCCTGCTGTACCACCAACCGACCTCTGCCACGTGGACCTTGATCCCTTGGGGTGCGGACCAGGCCTTCGTGGACCCCCTCGATCCCCTGGACCCCTACGACCCGGACGTACCTGCCGAACACGGCCGGCTGTTCGAGGACTGTCTGTCATCCACCGCCTGCGTCGAGGCCCTCCGCGAGCGCATCGAGGAAGTGGTGTCGATCGCCGAGGACGAGGGCATGTTCGAGCACGCCCGCGACCAGCGGGATCTGATCTCCGACCTCAGCCGCTCCGATCCGCGCTCGGGAACCAGCAGACTGAGCACCCGCGGGGCGCAGAACGACGTGCTGCGCTTCATCGAGCGGCGTGAAACGCAAATCCTGGAACAACTGGAGGAGGGACGATGATCCTCTCGCTGATGTTGATCGCACCGCTCATGGCCGGAGAGCCCGAGCTGGGCTTCGTGTTTCTGGGCGATACCGGTACCGGAGGGCCCGCCCAGCAGCGCGTGGCCAGCCTGCTGGGCGAGTTCTGCGCCACCCAGCGCTGTGACTTCGTGGCACTCCTGGGGGACAACGTCATGCCCCACGGTGTCTCGGGAATCGACGACCCCCAGTGGCAGCAGAAGGTCGAGGAACCCTATGGTCCCCTGGGTGTCGAGATCAGGCCCGTGCTGGGCAACCACGACCACGAGGGCGACCCCGACGCCCAGGTACGGTACAGCGAGCAGTCCGAGCATTGGAACATGCCGGCCCGCTACTACCAGTTCGAGCTGGGACCGGTGGCCTTCTTCGCGCTGGACACCGAGCGTTTCGACCACCGCCAGCGACGCTGGCTGGCGCGGGGGCTTCGCCGGTCGGAAGCCACGTGGAACATCGTCTATGGGCACCATCCCCAGCGCTCCCACGGCCGACACGGCCCGGCCCGCGGCAAGCTGAAACGTATCGGTTGTATCATCGAGCGCCACGCGGACTTCTACCTTTCGGGCCACGACCACGGCCAGCAGGTCATCCAAGGCCAAGCCACCTACGTGGTGATGGGCAGCGGGGGCAGCCCGCCGCGTGGTACAAAGGAAGGGCCGGACACCCAATACGAGGCCAGCCGCAGGGGTTTTGGGCACCTGCTGATAGACGACCAGCGCGCGCTGCTGACCGTGGTCGAAGCCAACGGTGAGCAGCGCTTCGTGCGGGAATATCCGGCCGAAGGGGCTCGGTGAGATCGGGGGCGCGATCCTCCGCTCCACATAGGCGTGCGGCTCACACCGCCACCACCACGCGCCCCGGGTAGCGCCAGACCAAGGCTTCCCCGACGCGGGTGACCGAGATCCTGCCGGTGTGGATGAGCCGTAGGTGGCAGCACTTGCAGACCGTGATGCCGTTTTCGGGTTCGTCTCCGCCGCCTTGGGCGCGGGGGTGAAGGTGGTGGGCCTGGACCCGGAGGTTGCGGCAGCCACATTCGGGATTTCGGCGGTGACATTCACCCGGCGCGGATCCCACCGCGAGCGGCCAAAACGCGACGCCACGGGTTGAGTGAGCCAGCGGCAGGTCGAGGTCTCGGGAGCGTGACGGGCAGAGAGATCACGGGCCGTTCAGCGACTCCAGCACCCGCGCACACCACGATCGGCGTGTCGTGACTCTGGCGTCTCGAGCCATGCCCGCTGGAGCACGGAGGGCGCCCTGACGGGGTTTCCGCCCATGGCGCGGTCCTTGCAGAACTCCCGGCGAGCCACCGTCCTGGAGTTGAGATGTTCGCGACCCTGCTGCTGCTCGCCGCCACCGCAACGGCCTCCTGCCCCCAGCCGCTCTTCGAGTTCACGGGCCAGCCCGACTGCGTCACCTTGAAGTTCGAAGACGGCAAGACCCACGTCACCAACGCCTGCCAGCACCCGATCCTCATCGACCAGTCCGTTCAGCTGCAGAAGACTGCATCCGCGGCGAACGCCTTCGTCCAAGCCCAGACAACAGCCGAGATCCGGGATCTCGCCGCCTTCACGCTGGGCATGGACGGCACGCTCTACCGGGTCGTCGCCCTCATCTCCGAGCCGCGGGCGTGCAAAACGGCGGGGTGAGCGAGGGGCGGGAAACCAGGTGACAAAGAACGGATTCCTGCCTGTTCGGCAGGATCGTTCGTGGTCGAGGCGGATGTGGCGCTGCCGCCCCGGCCTACCCAGGACGAGGTAGGCGGCCCCG
>CAZVHW010000250.1:0-10442 GCA_964626835.1 uncultured Enterobacterales bacterium | reverse complement strand
CGTCTTCTTGGATGACTGCCTCCCAGACACGGAAGCGAGCTTCGACAGCGGGGAGATCTACGTTCTGTCCTGGGACAAGACCACGGACTCAGGCACGATCACCAGCCAGGCCGAGGGCTGGTACCACGTCTACGACTACTCCCTCGCAGAGTCCGGCTCCTCCCAGACGAACGAGGTCAGCTACCTGCGCATCACCAACAGCCGCCGGGCCGGAGGCGAACCCTACTGGGAAAACTGCACAGGAGAGTGGATCGTCGCTGACTTCGACAACGAGGGGGATCCCGAAGAGACGCGCATCTACACCGGAACCTTCTGGTTGGAGGCTGGCTCCAACACCCTGACCATGAACCACTACTGTCCCCTGGAGCGGAGCGGCTATTGCCCAGAGTTCCACGAGACCTCGGACTCGTCCAGCACCTGCGACTCCGACGGAGGAAACTCCGTGCACTTCAACGGTGACGGCCTCTGCTTGGTAAGGGTGGACCTGCCGACACCCTGATCCCGCCCGATCACTCAAAGTAGCACAGCCCTGAGTTCACGATCCCGATGTCATCGTAGGTCAGCCGCCAGAGGTACTCCTCCCCGTCCATGCCCATGGGGCTGACCGGCTCTACCGGCTCGTTGTAGGGGTCATCGTCGCCGTCCAGGTCCACGCTGGCGTCCCAGATGGTGGCACCATCGTCGGGAGAGACCACCGAGTGGGAGTTGAAACCGTAGCGAGCCCAACCTTCGGTCCCGGCCGCCCGAGCCAGATTGGTCGTGAAGCCCACCCCCAACACCTGCTGGGGCGCGTTCACCCCCCAGTGCCCGGCCAGGGTCGAGAGCATGCACGACACGGAGTGGCAGTACAGCTCGATGCCATCGTCTCGGTCCAGCCACTCCCCCAAGTCCACCCAGATGTAGTTCCAGTAGATGTAGCTGCCCGAGTAGCTGGTGTAGGCGCTGTCGCTGGGGTTGTAGATCAGCCAGTCGTCGTGATGTAGGTACTCTCGCACCGCGTCCAGCACCTGAGCGTCGTCCGCGTCCAGGCCGGTCATGGACTCCTCGAGATCGGCGAGCACACCGATCCAGCTCACCGCGGGGGCGAAGCCGAGATTGGTGCCGTCACGGAGCGCGCTCGCTCCCGCGGTGGTCCAGACCTCGTGCGTCGTGTCCTGCCAGCCTGCCAGATCTTCCCAGCCATCGTCGCCCAGGGCCTGAAAGGTCCATCGGGCATCCAACTGCTGACGTCCCAGGGTGCTGGGTAGCGCGGCACTGTCGAAGGCGTAGGTTCCACCCACCGCGTAGGCGGCATCGCTGTCCTCCGCGTCCAGACCATCAGCCCGCAATCGCAGGACCGGGGGGGCGTCCTCGGCCGTGACGAGCACTCCCAAGGGGGAGATCACGGCACCGGAGTACTGAGACACCGCGTCACTGCCAACCCTGACCCCGAGCCGGGCTCGAACACCGGCGGCGTAGGCGGCAGGCAAGGCGTGGGAACTGTCGTCCAAGCTCCCCGCTCCCCAGGGTGGCACGTCTGGGTCGCCCCAGGGCTCGGGGGCCACCCGAGGCTCCCCAAAAACGTCGTCGAGGTCCGCCAGGGCGGAATCACCAGGATAGCTGCGCCACTCAGGCACCAAGCCATCCAGCTCGGTTACGCCGGGGGTGACCAGATCGAGCTTGTGGAAAGCGAGCGGTACGAAGCCGCCGTCATCGGGTTGTTCATCGAGGTCCACTTCCACCACCCCCAGCCGGACGATCCAACCCCGAAGCGCAGCGGAAGCCCGAGCGCCACCTTCGCACGCCACGGTGGCAACCAGCTGCACGACCCCCGGATCGAAGGCCAGCCCTTCGGCGTCCCGACCGTCCCAGCTCACCGTGAGAGTGTCGCCCTGGACGATGGGATCGGCATGGACCCAGGCGCAAACGCGGCCGTCCCGGTGGGTCGCAGAGAGCTGCAAATCGCATGCTTCCCCTTCGGGTGCCACGGCGACGGACAGCTCCAGTCCAAGGGCTGGGTCACCCGAGAGCTTGGGGTCGAGCACCGCAGGACCCATCCAGGCGAGATCGAGCTCCACCAGCTCCTGGAAGTAGGTGATCTGCTCGGGTGGCTGGCAAGCGGACAACAACAGCAGAGGAAGAACGGAGCGCATCACGCCTCACCTCCAAAACGGCGCAAACCCAGCAGCACCAAGCCCACGATCCAACCCAACGCGGGTGCTGAACGCGCCACGTGACAGCCCCCCTCGGTCACGGTCTCGCTCCAGCTCACATCCTGGTCCTCGGGAAGCTCGGGCGGCCAGACACCGGTGTCAGCGTGGCCATCGCAGTCCGCATCGCTCACACCTTCGCTGATCTCGGCCCCGGGATGGACCGCGGGATCATCGTCGTCGCAGTCCCCTTCGGCCTCACTGTAGCCGTCGCCATCGTCGTCGTTTCCTGCGGTGTCTTCGTCCACCTCGCCGTCGCAGTCGTTGTCCAGTCCGTCCCACGCCTCGCCCTCACCGGGGGAGACCAGGGATTCCCGGTCATCGCAGTCCCCATCGGCTTCGGTCCAGCCATCGCCGTCGTGGTCGTCGGAAGCCGCCGCAGCGGAAGCCAACGCCACGGCGCTGTCCACGTCGGTGCCGAAACCATAGGCGAAGCTGACCCGCACGCTTTCGCCGATAGCGAGGTCACCGACGCTCACCCACACCCCCACCTGCGCGTCACTCACGCTCTCGCTCCCCCCCGCGGCCTCGAGCTCCGAGGCCAGAGTGCACCAGGAACAGATCGCACCGCTGCCATCGGGTGCCGCGAGCACGATGACCCGGCCGTCCACGTCACCCGTGGCGGACACCCAGCCATCTCCCACGCGGTTGGAGGTGTTGTACGAGCCGTTCATCCAGAAGTCTTGGTCCGGATCCACCACACGGGCCAGACGCAGGTCGGGCAGGTCCTCGAGGGCGGTCAGCTTGGTGGTGAAGCGCAGCCAGGGCTCGTCCCAAGGCACCTCGACCCACATCTCGAGCTCGAAGGAGGCATGTTCGGCGCTTGCGTGCAGATACTCCAAGGTGCTGCTGGCGACAGGCTCGTCCCAGTCCAGGATCACCCCGCTGTCCCCGTCGGGGGCGCTGTTGGTGCAGCTGCCGCCCTCCCACTCGGCGGACCATGCCTCGAAGGCGCGTCCCACCACCAAGGCGTCCCCGCCGATGGGCAGAGCTTGTTCCGCACCATCCGGGTCGACCAGCAGGCCGAGGTCGATGGCATCGTTCACCAGGGAACCGTCCGCTGCAAGGCCGGCGGCCAACCAGCCGGATGCGAGCCAACGATCCTCGGGCGGGATGTCGGCGAGAACGGGGGAGAAGAGGAGGAGGAGCCAATGCATGTCGTGGATTGTACCGCGGCTCTAGCGTCGCCTCCGAGCCACCCCGATCAGACCCAGCAGGAACGGCAGCAACGCCGCGGCCCCGCCAGCCCCGGCGCAGCCGCAGACCACTCCTCCGCCCACGATGGGTCGACCGCTATCGTCGATGTCGGGGATGCCGTCGGTGTCATCGGGAACATCCGTGTCCACCGGATCCAACGGATCGTCGTCACAGGCGTCTCCCAGGCCATCGCCGTCACTGTCGACCTGACCCTCGTTGGCTGCGTCCTCGCAGTTGTCCTCGTCGTCGGCCACGCCGTCTTCGTCCTGGTCCACCTGGTAGACCTCGATGGGGCCGAAGTAGCTGTCGTCCCAGTCGGCGGAGCCGGCGTTCCAGGCGTAGAAGCCCACGTGACCTGGTTCCAGGGGATCGTCGTCCGTGGCCTCGAGCTCGAACCGGGGCGGGCCGCTGGCCTCGGTGTCGGTCCAGATGCGGGCGACCAGGGCCCCGTCCTCGTGCTCGAACTGCACCACCTGCATGGTCTCGCGGACGTAGCTGTGGTCGGTCTCGGCCAGCACGTTCGCGACTCCGTCGTGGATCTTGACGATGGCCGAGCGGTAGACGTCTTGGTCGTAGAAGGGCGAGGAGCCCTCGGAGGTCCAGGACGAGTCGTCGCTGTAGCGGTAGCCGGCCATGGCGAAGAGGTAGTAGTTCCGGGCGTCCTGGTGGCAGAGCACGAAGGCCAGGGTGTCGTCGTCCTCGCTGTACATCAGCGCATACAAGCCTGCGTCTCCGAAGGCGTTCTCGCCGTTGACCAGCCAGTTGTCGTGGGGTCCCCCGTCCCCGAAGCTGCCTGAATCGGAGTCGTCCGTGGATGGCATTACGTAGTGACGACCGCTGCTGTTCGAGACGTATCCCTCCCAGTGGTCGGCCGAATAGCCCGTCTCCCAACCATCCCGACCGACCATGCTCTGACCATCGGCGTAGTTGTCGTAGCTCCAGGCATCGATGTACTCGGCGGCCATGGCCGGAGTCGCGAAGACGAGCGGGAGGAGCGCGAGCAGCCGCGGCATGCTCACTCCTCTCCTTCCAACGAATCGAGCTCCTCGAAGGGGTTCTCGAGCACCTTGCGCAGGGTCTTGGACAGCACCATGGCGTGGTAGCCGTCAATGAAGCGGTGATCGAAGGTGGCGTTGATGCGCATGATTCGGCCGGGCACGACTCGGCCGTCATCGACAACCGGTTCGTCGGCGATCTCCCCCGGGGCGATCCAGATGGGGACACGGGTGTAGGGCACCACAGGCACGTAGGCGGTATCCAGCCCCAGGGATCCGATGTTGGTGACGCAGGCGCCGCCAAAGGCGTTCTTGGGCATGCCCGCCCAGCGCATGTCCAGGTTGAGATCGTACAGCAGGAAGGCCAGGAACTTCATGAACAGGTTCATCAAACGGAAGGGCACCATCATGATGGTGTCCTTGGACTTCTTCATGGCCTTGTCTTCGCCTCGCCGGATGCTCCCGATCTGCTTGTCCAGCTGCTCGATCTGCTGCTCGAGGCTGCACTGATCCGCCTTGCGCACCACGGCGGAGGAGAGATCCACCTTCGAGCCGTCTTCGGAGGGCACGACCACCAGAACGGAGATGTCCACGTCCTTGCGCAGCTGGATCTTGTTCCAGCGCAGGATGGCGTTGGCCTCGGGGCAGGCAGCCAAGGCGCGCGCCACCGCCGCGGTGACCATGTGGGTGACCGTCAGGCGCTTGCCCGTTTTTTCCCTGAATGCCTTGATGTAGGCCTCGGCCTTTTCCATGCGTACACCGAGGGTGCCGTAGACCTGCGGATCGTAGGTCGTGGTCCAGGTGCCGATGGCCACCTTGCGGAACGGGCTGATGCGCTTGGGGGGGTGAAGGTCTACGTTGGGCATGGGGCCTCCAAGAGGGGAACCCATCATCCCACAGGCCGACGGGGGGGCGCTACTCGCAGTCGACCACGGCGCTGTAGGCGATGCGTACGGTATCGGCGAGGCTGGGTTCGGCCGCAGACACGAGGACCACGGAGTTGGTGGTCTCCTCGAAGCTCCAGTCCCCCTTGTCGAGGAGCGTGTCGGCCACGGACACCTTCATGCTGGAGGGGTCAGGCTCGCCCTCGAGCACGTAGGTGCTGCGGTCCGCCCGGCTCACGAGGGCGGTGCCGGAGCCGGCCATGTTCTCGTACCAGGTGTTCTCGCAGAGGGAGACGAACTCCCCGGAGGTCTGGTCCGCGGCCTCGAGGAACCCGGTGTAGGGCTCGTGAGTGCCATCGTTGCAGCCGCTGCTGGGATGACCGATGCCGTGGAACACGGTCTCGAGGGGCCACTGGGTGATGGTGCTCAGGTCTTCGACGTACTCGTCGTAGCTACCCGGGGAGGTGTCGGCCTTGTCGCTCAACCCGATGACGTGCAGCATGGCCCCGGCGCGCCGGAAGTCCAGGTTGCAGCCGCCCAGCGCTTCCTTGGACAGGGCGTGCTTGGCGCGAAGCAGCCCCTGGGTGGCCTCGCTGTCCCCACCTTCGGGTTCCTGGGCCAGGAGCGCGGCCAGCAACCCCTCGGCGGCGGACTGGCCGTAGCTGTCGTCGATCCAGGGCTGCTTGGTCACCGCGCAGCCATCGAGCATGGTCACGGCCAGGATGTGGTAGTCGATGCCGTAGCCGTACAGCACCGACACGAAGTCCCAGAAGCCGAGCTGCAAGCTCGCGAGATCGTCTACCGTGGAGCTATAACGATCCACCGTGAAGAGCAGGTCCATGGGGTGCAGCCCGGCGTTGAAGATCTCGCTCGTCTCCCCGGGCTCGTAGGCCGAGCCCTGGACCTGCAGCTCGAGCTCGCCTTGGCCCGGATCGCTCGAGGTAATGACCAGGTTGCCGAAGTCCCGTGATTCCGGCACGACCACGGGCAGGTACACCACCGTGCCCAGCGACACCTCGTCGCCAGGATCGAGCCTCCAGGGCAGGGGATTGGAGCCGCCGTCGTCCGCGAGATCGAAGTACAGCCCGTCGATCCCTTCATGGAGCTTCCACGCCTCGATCTCGAGAGGCCCCGCGCCGACATTGCTCACCAAGACCTCGTTGTTCGCCTCACAGCCGATGGGAACCTCGGCCAGCTCCACGACTTCGCTCGGCGTGACCTCGATGAGCCCGGGGGGGATCGCTGTCGTCGGTTTCGGGATTCCAGTCGGGAGGCCGCTGCAGGCAGCCGACCAGCAGCAAGGGAACTAGGCAGACTACACGACGGGACATGGCTGGTTCCCCCACTAGAACGTGGTGCTCCACCCTATGGCGGCACCCGATGGGCTGGGCCACACCATGAGGGTTCCTCCCGCGACCAGGGGGACCGCGGAAGCGCCATACATGATCTTGCTCCACTGCAGGTCGCGGCGGTAGCGAGCCTCGATCTGCTCGTCATCCCGGACTTGGGACTGAATGGAGATCCCGTCGAAATAGAACGCCAGGCCGCCACCGAGGACACCCAAACCGACGCCGGCGATGGCGAGGCCCGCGATCCGACGAGGGCGCGCGTTGTGCTCGGGCTCCGCGTAGGCTGCGAAGTCCTGGGGCCCCTGTGTGACCCGTGCCACGACCAATTCTGGGTTGTAGCTGCCGGACTCCGCGGGGTGAGCCTTGGCCTCGCCCATGTGATCGAGCACGAAGCGATGGAGCTCGTTGGCCGAGACCGTCCCGTCTCCCGACGTGTCGGCGGCGCCCGACAGCCCGTCGGTGACCAGCTGCCCGAAGGGCGTGTCCTTGGGCATCTGCTTGGGAGAGCAGGCGGACAGGCTGAAGAACTCCTCGGTGATGTCCGGCCAGCTCTTGGCGTTGGGGCCCATGAGCACCAGGTCACCCATGCGCATGTCGTGCACGGCGTCGGTGACGACCACCAGGTTGCCTACCGGCAAGGCGTTCCGCAGCGAGGAGCTAAGGGACTCCACCGAGATGGCCGTGGCTTGCACGTCGTCCGGGTCCACGTCGTAGGGCAGCAGATAGGGCTCGCCGAAGTCGCCGCCAACGCCGTGTCCCACGAAGTAGACGAGCAAGGTGTCTTCGGCCCCCAACTGGGGGGGGAGCGTGCGAAGCAAGAGATCTTCGATGGCCGTGCGGGTGGCCACCGCGTCGATGAGCGGCAGGACCTGATCGTACCCACCGTGCTGATCCAGCGCCAAGGAGAGCTGGGCGGCCGTGCCGGTAGCGCCCGGCAGGGCCAGGTCGGCGTCGAGCTTGGCATGGGATCCGACGCCGATGACCACGGCTACGCGCTTCCCTTCGGCCCTGGCGGAAGCGGGCGCCACGAGGAGCGCCGAGGCGACGACAGCCAACAGCCGACGGCGGAGGCCAGGGGAAGAGAGGGGCACGGACTCACCTAGATGGAAGCGAAGCCCGGCCAGTATAGCCCGATGGAAGGGGCTGCGAGGCAGGCTGGCGGGCACCTCGAGCGCCTCACTCCCCAGCCGGTGACCCCTCGAGAACGGGAGGGGACGGCTCCTTGGGATCGGGCGGTTCGGGGGCGTGCTCGACCACGAACTCCACAACCGTGTCCAGGAAGCTGATGCGATAACGATTGCCCCCGGTCAGGCCCTCCAGGGTCACACGCAGCTCACAGCGCTGCTGAGTGCCACCTACATGCCCTGCCAGGTCGCTCCCTACCCACTCGCAGTTTCGCACCGTGTGCGAAACTACCCCCCGTTCCGTGGTGAGACAGTGGGCGTCGAGCTCCGCCAAGTCCGCGTACTCGAGGGAGTACCCACGCAGGATGACGGTGTCGTCCGCCAGAACACCGCCGTGCTCGGGGACCGTCTCGTCGATGTGGGGGGGCATCAAGGCGGGCTAGTCCAGCGCCGACAGGAGCGCGACCAGGAACCGATAGAACTTCGCCGTGGAGGGCGCCGAGACCCGCTCGGTGGGGGAATGCGCGCCGCGGATGTCGGGGCCGATGGAGATCATGTCGCAGCCGGGGATGGCCTTCTGCAGCAGGCCACACTCGAGGCCGGCGTGCACCGCCTTGATGTTGGCGGGACCGAACAGCTCTTCGTGGACCTTCAAGGCCTTGGCCAGCAGCGGGGAGTCCATGTCCGGCAGCCAGCCCGGGTAGGACTCGTCCATCTCGACCTCGGCGCCGGCCAACTCGAAGAGCGCCTGCAGCGAGGAGCGCACCGCCTCGAGCGCCGAGCCGAGGCTGGACCGCACGCAGCAGACCACCTCGATGGCGTCGTCGGTCATGCGCACCACGCCCAGGTTGTTGGAGGTCTCCACCAAGCCGGGCACGTCGCGGCTCATGGAGATGACCGAGGAGGGGATCGCCAACAGGGTGCGCACCAGGTAGGCCTGGTAGCCACGGTCGAAGATGTGGGTGGGGGCAGAGCCGCCGAAGGGCTCGGCCACCACCACCAGGCTCGGATCCGTGGCTCGAAACTCGGCTTGGAGCTCGGCCTGGACCGCAGCGACGACCTGCTGCATGGCCGGGACCCGCTTGGACTTGATGAACAGACTGCAGCCCGCCTCTCGCGGCACGGCGTTGCGCATGGAGCCGCCCTCGAGCGCAGCCAAGCGCAGGCCGACGCCGTTGTCTTCCAGCGCATCGAGGACCCTGGCCACACACTTGATGGCGTTCGCGCGGTTTTCGTGGATGTCCAGACCCGAGTGTCCACCCTGCAGGCCCTTGACCTCGATGCGATAGGCGAGACGCCCCTTCTTGGCCTTGTCCAGTTCGAGGGGGAAGCGGGCGTTCACGTCGCCGCCTCCGGAGCAGCCCACGTAGATGGCGCCCTCTTCTTCGGTGTCGCAGTTGATCAGCCGCTGGCCGGTGACGAAGCCCGGCTCGAGGCCGAAGGCACCGGTCATGCCGGTCTCTTCGTCCACGGTCATGAGCAGCTCGAGCGCCGGATGCAGGGCTGCCGGGTCGATGGCCACGGCCATGCCGGCGGCCACACCGATGCCGTTGTCTGCGCCCAGGGTCGTACCCACCGCGGTGAGCCAGTCGCCGTCCATCTCCACGTCGATCCCCTGGGTGGCGAAGTCGAACTCCGTGTCGGCGTTCTTCTCGCAGACCATGTCGACGTGGCCCTGCAGCACCACCGTGCCGCGATCCTCGTACCCAGGGCTGGCCGGGACCCGGACCAGAAGGTTGCCCACGCCGTCGCGCAGGTGCTCGAAGCCGTGCTCGTCGGCCCAAGCCTCGAGGGCCACGACGAGCTGAGCCTCGTTGCCGGAACCGTGGGGCAGGGAGCGGATGAGATCGAAGCTCTGCCAGAGCAGGGCGGGCTCGAGGCCTTTGGGGAAGGTGTTGGCCATGGGAGGCCTCCTGGGAGTTGTTCGGGCGGACCATGGTAACCGCCGCGAGGGTCCGCCTCATCCTGGCGGCGTGGGCACTCCTGCCACCGCCCGAGAGGCCCATCCCCACCGATTCCTGACGGGTCGCACCCCACACCGACGAGGGGCCAGGATATCTTCCGAACCCACGTTGCGCGCTAGGCCCAACTCCCCGGAGGAGCCGCCATGACCGTCAAAAAGGTCGATCTCGACTGGGCCAACCTGCCTTTCGCCTACCGCGACACCGACCAAAACGTTCGCTACACCTGGAAGAACGGTCGGTGGGACGAAGGCGTGCTGACCGACTCCGCCCACATCCCCCTGCACATGGCCGCCACCTCGCTGCACTACGGCCAGGCGGCCTTCGAGGGGCTCAAGGCCTTCGAGACCGAGTCTGGCGAGGTCGTGGTGTTCCGCATCGACGAGAACGCCCAGCGCATGCACGACTCCTGCAAGAAGATCCTCATGGCCGCCCCACCGCCGGAGATGTTCGTCGAAGCCGTCTACCGCGTCGTCAACGCCAACCGCCGCTTCGTGCCCCCCCACGGCTCGGGCGCCAGTCTCTACATCCGCCCGCTGGTCATCGGCACCGGCCCCAAGGTCGGCGTGGCCCCCACCGACGAGTACCTCTTCGTCGTCTTCGCCACCCCGGCCGGCCCCTACTTCAAGACCGGCTTCAAGCCCGTGAACCTCATCGTCGAGGAAAAGGTCGACCGGGCCGCCAGCCTGGGCGTGGGCGACGTCAAGGTCGCTGGCAACTACGCCGCAGGCATGCGCGCCAGC
>CAZVHW010000249.1:0-10445 GCA_964626835.1 uncultured Enterobacterales bacterium | reverse complement strand
CGAACCCACCTGGCCGATCACCGTGCCGCAGCTGATCCAGTCGCCGGTGGAGACCGCCACTGAGTGGGTCATCATGTGGGCGTAGTAGGTGTACTTGCCATCGGCGTGCTGCAGCTTGACGTAGTTGCCGTAGCCGCCGCCACCGCTGCAGTCCCCCGTGGAGCACTCGTCGTACTCGCCGTCGTTGGTGTAGACCACCGAGCCGTCGGCGGCCGCCACGATGTCCTGCCCGGCGTCCATGCCCGTCCAGGAGCCCACGCCGTAGTCGCTGCCTCTGTGCCCTGAGTACTGGTAGCTACCGCAGCTCCAGTCGGACCCACTGTGGTCGTAGTACGCGGTGATGTAGAAGTTGCCGTAGTCCGAGGCCGAGGTGGGGAAGCTGTACTCTTGGGCTTGGGTTTGGCCTGACGCCAGGAGGGCACCGAGCAGCCATGCGTTCATGGAAGCTCCACGGCTTGCTCGCCATTGGGGGAGTCCCAGATCACGCGATAGTGCCCGTCATCGAGGGCCTCGATGCTGGGTGCGCCTCTGTGCGGGGGGGGTACGAATCCCTGGGGCGGCTGACCGGATGGGGCATCGTCGCGGGTCACGCCCAGGTTGGTGAGCTGCTGCGCGTCGCCGCCCTCGAACGGAACCGCCCACAGGGAGGTCAGCCCACTGGCGCCCGAGAACCAGACCACCATGGCACCATCGGAGCTGATGGCGACCCTGTCGGGTGAGCCGGGACCCTCCACCAGGGTCGCGGGTTCGCCCCACGCACCATCCACGCAGGCCATGGTGGCCACGACGGTCTCGGGCCGCGCCACGGGTGCGTGGCCGAAGGCGAAGCGCATGGCGTCGCCGGCCACGGCGGGGTCACCCACGACCTCGCCGCCGATCCTGCGTGCACCGTCGCGCGTGAAGAGGGTGAGCGTTCCACCGGGCTCGAGCTGCATGGCCGCACCGCAGGCCAACGACCAGGTTCCATCGCGGGTGGGGGGTAGATCCGACTCCGGCGGTGGCGCTTCTCGCAGCGCGCGGGCCTGGTCGGGCGTGACACCCGGAGACACCTTCGAGGAGGCGTCGAGGCCGGGTTCGGGCGAGACCTCGCCGGAGCAGGCGACGAGGAGGAGCGTAGGAAGGAGGATGGTTTCGCGGTAGCGCATGGCGAGGACCCCTCTGAGCCTGACCATCATAGTCGGCTGCCAGCGCCCTGTCCTCGTCGGTGGAGCCGCTGGCCGGTCCGTCCGGAGTTAGTCCACCCTCTACACGGAGGTCCCATGCCCACCGACGTCGAGATCGCCCGTGCCCACACCGCTCGACCCATCACGGAGATCGCCGCAGCCATCGGCCTCCAGCCGGACGACCTGCTGCTGTACGGCCCGACCAAGGCCAAGGTCCGTCTCGAGGCGCTCGGGCGGCCGCGCGTCCGTCCCGGTCCGGGACGACTGAGGGATCAAGGGGGCCGTCCGCGCGACTTCGACATCACGGTACGCTCCATCCGCATCAACGCCGGTGCCGGCTTCCTTGTGGTGCTCACCGGCGACATCATGCGCATGCCTGGTCTACCCGGGCAGCCCCAGGCCTGGCAGGTGGATCTGCTTCCCGACGGTGATGTAGAGGGGTTGATGTAGGTGATGGCGCCATGACCCCCGCGTGACCCCCGGGGGCCCTCTTTCGTGTCGATGAGCCTGGCGAGCGGTCATCCGGCCGCCAATCACGAAGGAGAGACCATGATTCGCAACTCGATCGCCGTCGCCATCGCCCTCGTTGCCCCCTTCGCCGCCCACGGCGATCCCTACCACGAGGGTGCCGGTATCGCCGCCCTGCGCCCCTACCGCGTGAGCTGCGGTGACGTGCTGGACATGCGCATCGAGGCGGGGCTGTTCAGCGTCCCCGTCTTCTGCGTGGATACCCGTGGGACCCCGATGCTCTGGCCCCTGCTGCCCATCGAGGAGTTCGCAACCGACAGCGTTCTTGTGATCATCCCAGACGTCGAGGGCATGCTCGTCGTGGAGGCCGGGGACTCGGTCTTTCTGCAGGGCGTGGCCTTCGAGACGTCCTGCGCGTGGCACACCGAGAATGGCAAGCTCGAGGTCGATTTCGACAACGACCGGGAGCTGCGGATCTTCTTGGATGGCTACTGGACGCCGCTGGTAGAGGCGCGGGTGCGCTCGACGCGCAGCTGGGTGACCATCTCGCCGGTCCCGGTGCCTGGGTCCTGACTACTGGGGGGTCAGCGTGGCTTGGCGACCTCGACCAACGCCTCTGGAGCCAGCATGAAGCGTGTGCGGCCGTGAGAGCGCTCGATGAGTTCGCGGCCGCACAGCCCTGCCTGGACCAGGTCTCTGCGCAGCCGCTTGACCAGGGTGTTGACGGCCTTTGGGTCCTTGGGGAGCTGACGTCCCCACACCCGGGCCAGCGCCACGGCGTCGCTGACCGGCTCGCCGGGAGCCGTGCGACCCAGGGGCTCGAGCAGGACCTGGAGAAGGTCGAAGCGCAGGCCCGGTATCCAGGAGCTGCGCGTGCGGTGGGCGATGTGAACCTCGAGTCGCCCTCCAGCGGGCGGCACGGGCTGGAGCGCGACCTACCACGGTAGATCGGGCCTGTCTTCACCCATGGTGGTCTGTTGGCCGCTCGCCATGTCCACCAGGCGCAGCCGCTCCCCCTCGAAGCTCAGGTCGTCGCCGCTGCGCAGCAACGCCGTTCCGTCCTCGGGAGCCAGGCGGCCGTTGAGTCGGACGCCCTGGCCGAGGGCTGCCTGCCAGCCCCCTGGTGGTGCGGGCGCGAGCTCCACTGCGGCTGCCGGCCAGCCTTCGAGGAGGAGGTCGTCTTCCGGGCCTCCTCCGGCGGCGAAGGTGCTTCGAGGCAGGGGAGTGAAGTGCACATGGGGTCTTCCCTCGTTGCCGAGCTTCTGAAATCGGAGCACCCAACCCGTGGCCGCTTCGCCGGGACTCTCCGCGACATGCACCACCAAGTCGACCCCTGGGAACGTGATCCTGTCCCCTTGGGAGACAGGCTGGCAGCCGTGGAGGGCGCCGCCGTTGAGCTGCACGGGCCCACGGCCGAGCCGAACCAGCTGGGGGCCACTGGGATCGAGGTAGGCCAGGGCACCTCGGCGGCTGGCCTTGGGATCCTGCAGGAGGATGTCGGCGGCTGGTGAGCGGCCGATGAGGAGGCCACGGGGCCCCACGGCATGGCGGCGCCCATCGGGTTCCTCGAGCCAGCAGCGTGGGACCGTGCCCTGCATCGTCACCTCGGATCCTGTGAACTGTTAACTCCTCGTGGTTGCCTGGCATGGTCCAGGTCCAGAGCCTGGAGGCGAACCGTGACGCGGTCCATACAACTCCGCCGTAGCTGCGTGGCGCTCGCCGGAGCCATCACGTTCTCCATCGCAGCGCCGCCAGCGATGGCCGAGCCAGCCTCCCGTGATCTGGAGCTGAGACCCTGGATCGACGGGCCGGTGGCTCTGGCGTCCACTACCTACACCTTGGTCACCATGTTCGGTGTCGAGACACCGTGGTTGGGCGGCACCGACTTCGCGGAGCCCAAGCTGGAGCTGGATGCCCAGTGGGCGGGGCTGTCCGAGATCGACGGCGAGGGCCCGGACACCCTGTCCGACATCGCCGCGATCTATCCGAGCTACGCGCTGCCCGCGCTCATGGGCCTGGTGGGTGCAATCCGGCCTGAAGATGGGGGCCTGGGTCCGCGCATGGGTCGAGCCGGCACCTACGCGGTGGTGGGTATCGAGGCCATCACCATCACCCAGAACGTCACGCACGTCGTCAAGCACGCTACGCGACGTCCGCGCCCCTACGCCTACAGCGAAGAATTCCAAGACGCGTGGGCGGCTTCCGTGTCCGAGGGCGAGCGACCGGACAGCGAGGCTCAGCGTTCGTTCCCCTCGGGGCATGCTGCGACCGCTGGTGCGTGGTCCTTCGCTCTGGCGCACACCATTGGGATCGGCATGGACCGATCCTGGTACCTCGAGGCCTTGCCCTATGTAGGGGCGGCGGGCATCACGGCTTGGGCAGGTGTGCTGCGCGTACGCGCCCACAAACACTTTCCTACCGACGTCTTGGTAGGGGGCGTACTGGGCGCTACGATCGGCGTCTTGGTCCCCGAACTGCACCGGAGCGATCGTGTTGGCCTGGTTGTCGGGAGCACCGTGGACGGTACCGCCACCGCGGGCGTGAGCGCCAGCTGGTGAGCTAGAGCGCCCAGATCCACGCCTCGCTCGTCTCGAACGCGGGCTCGCCCAGGTGGCTGCGGAGCAGTGGCAGCAGCCGCGTCGCCGTTGGTGTGGCGTGGGATGCTGGTCGGTCCACGAGCATCAAGTGGCGGTATCCGGTGGTGCGCATGGCCTCGAACGGCGCCGGCCCGACGTCCCGTCCGCCAGCCAGCGCTCTGAGTTGGTCCGCCAGGGACTGCTGGTCGGGACTCCAGGGTCCCCCCGATGCGGGAGCATAACCCTGGACCGACTCCATCAGCGTGCGGCGGTGCCAGGGCTGAAGCGACATTCCCGCCATGTGCTCTCCTCGGTGCAGGTCGACCATGGGCCCGTCCCCTTGCTCGGCCAGCCAGCTGGCCGCGGCCACGCCGGGCGGCTCTGTCGGTTGGTCCCACGTCGTGACGCGGGTGACCGTGTCGATCCCGGCCAAGGCCACTCCCCAGAGGGCCACCAGCCCCACCGTGTGAAGCCAACGCCGCCGGTCTCGGGAGTGGGAGTGCAGCAGCAGAGCGGTGCCCACCGCCAGGGCTCCGAGCCCGATGGGGGCTGCACGGACGGGATGGTGCATGCGCTCCAGCCACGGCAGCAGAGCCATCAGCCAGCTGAGGGGTGTGGGGAGCGCTCGGCCCTCGGGCAGCCAGAACAGGTAGGGGCCCAGAGCCAATCCCAGGCCCAACAGGCCGGCCACGGCCCACGGGCGGGCACCCCGATGAAACAGCGCAACGCCTGCCATCGGCAAGACCAGTGGCAGCAGTCGGAAGCGCTCCGGCACCGACGTCAAGCCCAGGAGACCGGCAGCTGGCAGCGACGTATAGCCAGCGGGCGGTGGTGCCCCGGACATGGCCGTGAAGTCCGAAGCCATGCTGGCCAGCCAGGGTATCGCGGGCAGCAGCGAGGCGAGTGCGAGGACACCCAGCAGCGATCCGCGTCGTCGCCATGGGATGGGGGTGAGCAGCAGGGCGGTGGCGGCGACCACCCCCGTCGCCAGCCCGTGGAAGGGGTAGGCCACGGCCTGGATGGTCACCAGCACCCCGGCGCTGCCGGCCAGCAGCCAGCTCTTTCTGCCGCGCGATCGCAGGGATCCCGCGACCAAGGCGATGGCCAGCAGGCCCGGCCAGAAGAGGAAGCTGGCCATGCGGCCCCAGCTGAGCTCGTGGAGGAAGGTGGGGCTCATCGCCAGCACCAAAGCCCCTGTAGCCGCGGCGGATCGCGACGCTCCGGCGAGCCTGGCGGCCAGGACCGCGGCCAGGACCGACAGGACCACGAAGGTGATCGCCATGCCGTTCCACGTCTGCCACCAGCCGTCGAGGTGGAAGAAGGGTGTCGCCAGCCAGGCGTCCACACGGTTTGGGAAGAGCTGGTCCAAGGCGCCGCCGCCGCTGGGCCAGCCTGTCGCGTCGAGCCACTCCACGCCGTGTCGGGAGCGCTCTGAGTGGCGCCACCAGCACCAGAAGTTGCCCACGAAGTCGCCGTTGGACCACGGGTCCGCGGCGCCCCAGAGACCGCGTCCCAGGCTGGCCAGGGGCTGGCGGAGTGCCCAGCCCAGGATGGCGAGGGGCGCCAGGAAGCAGGCCAACTCCACCAGCACCGCCAGAAATCTGGCGGGAGGCTGGGCGGCAGCGCGAGATCCAAACAGGCTCAAGGCGGGAAGCTCCGGGACCGACCTTGGTGTTAACCTTTGCACCCCTTGGACCGGCAGGACGAGCACCGCCTCCAGCACCGAGAGTCCCAATGCGCTTCCCCTTCCCCATACCTGCTGCCGGTCTCCTCTTCCTGCTGGGAGCGGCCGTCGTGGTGGCCGCTCCTCCTCCTCCGCCCCCTGCCGACACCGGCGACAGCGCGATGGATGACAGCGGCCTGGACGACAGCGGTGATACCGGCGACTCCGGCGTTGTCGAAGAAACCGACCAACCGGAAGATACCGGCCAGGACACCGGCGATTCAATCGGTGACAGCGACACCGGTCCCGACACCGGCCACACCGGCCACACCGGCGAGACCGGGGACACCGAGCCCGAGGTCGAGGACACGTCTGTCTACGTGGGCGCTGCAGGCCTGGCGGGCGAAACCGGTGGCTGTGGCTGCGCTTCGGCCCCAGCCGCGAATGCGGCGCTCGGCGCCGGCCTCTGGCTGCTGGGCCTGGCCGTGATCAGGCGGCGCAGCGACTGACGGGTTCTCGCTTACTGGCTGTCCGACCTCAGGCGCCAGTCCAACATCAGGCACTGGGTGAGAGGGGGCAGCTCGCCCAGGGTGGCGGCGGCCTTTTCCTTGTCGACCTTGGGGTCCACGGCGGCTTGGCACGGGATGACCACCGAGCGGGCGATGACCAGTGCGGTCTGCTGCAGCACCCACTCGCCCTTGGGGCCCAAGCCTGCGGTGACGGTGCTGACGGGGAACTGTGAGAAGTCGGCGCCACCCATGCCCGAGCTGCGGTAGTCCACTTCGGGCAGGTCGGCGGAGAAGAGCTTGGCCATGCGGGCGCCCGTGGCGTGGTTGGACGCCTCGGGCAGCGGGACGGAGTCGGCCTCTGCGCCCAGGTGGCGCACCATCTTGTTGACCACCTTGTTGGTCCGGGTGCGGTTGTCGTCGCCGATGATGTGGAGGCAGCCGCCCTGGCCGCGGGTGAGCTCGGCTGGCTTGGTGTCGAAGGTCTCGGGAAACTCGGACTGGCCGGCCTGCTCGAGGCTGACGCGCAGGGCTTGCTCGTGCAGCTGCTTGTCGTTCATGTACGACGACATCTTTCCGGCGGCGACGTAGGCGTCGAGCTGCGGCTCGAGGCCGAGATGCAGGGCCTGGCGGTAGGTGAGGCGCGCGATGCCGCGGGTGCAGGCGTCTTCGGTCAGGGAGTCGTAGGTCTTGTTCCACTCGCTGGCGTGGCGGGAGGGATCGGCGGCGATGTAGGGCAGCACCTTGACGATCTCCGAGTCGAGATCTTCCTCCGCCAGCAAGCGCTCTCGCCAGTCCGCGAACTCGCTGGCCTTGCCGCCGCGGGACTCGATGAGCCAGGTGTATTGCTTGGTCTGGGTGAGAATGATCTTGGCCTGTTCCCAGACCGCGTCGCGGAGCTTGGTGTCTTCTTCCATGGCCGCACCCACGCCGCCCGGTTCGCGTAGCACCTCGGCCACCAGCTCTGGGAAGGACCACGAGGTGTCCTCTCCGCGGCCATCGGCGAAGCCCAGGGTTTTTTCGCAGCTCTCCAGCTTTACGGACTCGGACTCGAGCAGCTTGGCGGTCTGCTTGCCCTTGCAGGTCATGCCGCCTGCCCAGACGTAGCCCGCCAGCATGGTGGCCCCGAGGAAGATGTAGCGGGGCTGGAAGATGGCGCCGGACTTGACGAAGGTCCAGGCGCGCTGGACGAACTGGCCGGGGCCGGTGACCAGGATCCGGGTGAAGGCCTGGCGCTTGGCCTCGGCGCCCATGGCGTCGCCGGTGAGGCGCTTGTCTCGGATGCTGGGCTTCTTGTCCCGCGCGTCCTTGACCTCCTGGGGCAGCTCGGACAGCTCGATCACGAAGCGTGGACCGCTCTCGGTGACCAGCGCGAAGCTGTCCCCTGCGCGGACGGCGGTGGGCGTGTCGATCTGCGCCGGATTGCGCGCGTTCCCCTTCCACAGGAACACGGCGGCGGTGCGCTCGGCTGGCGCCAGGATCATGGACTTGTCCGCCTGGCGCATCACCCGCACGTGGATGGGCAGCACGCCCAGGCTCTGCGGCAAGGTGATATCGCAGCGGGATCCATCGGATCCCAGCACGACCTCGATGCCTTCGAAGAACCCGAAGCGCGTGCCTCCGAACTCGGGGGTCAGGCTAAGGTACAGGACCAGCTCTTCCGCCATGGCTCACTCCCTGGGTTACCCGGATTCCTTAGCAGATCCATAGGCCGCGTGGGCAGGGGGAGCATGATACCCCATTGAAGTTGGCCTGATATGATCCCGCCTCCATCCTCCCGGCGCATGTGCAGATGAACATCTTTCTGGTGCCCTATACGTCGATGCGCCACCTCGTGGTCGGTCTGTACTGTGCTGGTGCCGGCCTGCTGGCGTGGTGGTTCTTGTTGCTCTACATCACGGCAGTGGGACCCGGGTGGGGGCCAGGGTCCGACGGCGCGTTCTACCTGGCCGTCGTGGGCTCGGCCGTGGCGGGCGCCTCCGTGCTGGCGGAGCACTCCTTGCGCCGCAGTCCCCTCTGGAAGCGCGTGGCCTTCGGGGGGGGCGCGTTGGCGGTCTCCTTCGTCCTCGCCTTGGTCGCCTACTGGTTCTGGACCTCCATCCTCGCTCCTCTGCTCATCGGCCCCACCGTGCGCTTGGGCATGGAGAGCCTGGGCATGTTCCGGGCCGGGCTGGCCGCCGATGCCCCCTCGGAACAGGTTCGCGCTCTCGTGGAATCGGTAGACCCAGACCTCGCGGACCCCAGCCTGGTGTCGCTGCGCTACCGCCTCGGGGCCTTCGTGTCCGTTGGCATGGGCACCGCCATCGGGCCGCTGGCCGCCCGCAAGGCGCGTGGCTTCCTCTACCATCTCCTCGCGGGTCTGCTGGCCGGGTTGTTCGCCGCGTCCTGCTGGCACGTCTTCAACTCGGTGATCACCTCCGACCTCTACTGGGCCGGCGCCGCGGCCGCCTTCGCGTGGGGCCTGGCCTTTGGCATGTTCGCATGGCCACTGCCAGACAACCTCTTCGCCGGCTGGCTGCGCGTCCTCTCCTACGACCGGTTTGCCCGCCGCATTCCCATCGACGCTCCGGATGGCGAGCCCAAGGAACGTTTCGTGGGTCACTTCCCCCGCGGCCTCGACCTGTATCTACCTGGCGAGACGGGCGTCATGGAGATGCACGTGTCCGTCGCCGTGGACTCGCAGCATCGTTACTTCGCCCGCGGGTTGAGCCTGGCCTCCACCGTCGTGCGCCGCTTTCTCGAGAAGGTCAACCTGCGCTACGATCCCTCCCGACCCGCTCCACTCGAGACTCGCCTGTCCTCGGGCGATCGCATCGTCATGGGCGAGGGCGAGCACGCCGCGGAGCTCGAGTTTCTCATGCTTCCCAGGGAGGAAAGATGACCGTGCGGTCCTTCCTCCTGGCCATCGCCACGTTCGCGCTGTTGCTCGGCGGCTGCGGTGGGAGCGAGTTCCATCCGGTCCAGGGCAGCACGCTCCGCGTGTCCGATCCGGAGGTGGCCCAGGGCACCGAGCTCGAGCTCCGCATCCTCACCGACGTCGACCAGTGTGGAAACCTGTCCGGTGCCGATCCATCGAACTGTGTCCCCCGAGTCGACCGCGGCTCCGGAGAGGTGCACCTGGCGTTCCAGTTCCTGGCAGGCACGGATCCCTGGCCCATGGCCATCGACAAGGACCATCTGCAGGTGGTGCACCAGGGTTCGCGCATCCAGGAAGGTCAAAACCAGCAGAGCTACGACCTCACCCCCCACGACCCCGTCAAGTCCGACCAGCTCTTCGTGCTGCTCATCGACGGGTCGGGCTCCATGAACGAGCCTGCCAACGATCCCAAGATCGACCGCGTGCGCAAGGCCCTGCTCGACAACAAGGTCTCCCAAGCCTTCTTCCCCGCCGGTCAGACCACCGGGCTGGTGCTGCTCGAGTTCTCGGGTACCGGCGTGCGCCCCGTGGGTGGGAAAATGGAAGTCATCTACAAGCCCAAGGACTTCAAGCGCCTGGTCCGGGAGCAGCTGCGCGCGAGCGGTGGCTACACCAACCTCTACCAGGCGGTCGAGTACGCCACGGGTGATCTGTTGCAGGACGAGCCCGAGGTGGAGAAGTTCCTGAACAATACCACCGGCGCGCCGACGGTCATCGCGCTGACCGACGGCTTCAACAACGAGCGCTGGGACGACAACTGCTCCACCAACGCCGCGCGCCTCGAGAAGCTGCTGCGTCACCTCGAGAACGTGCGGGGAGAAGAGGCCGAGCTCACCAAGCGCCCGCGCGTGTTCACGGTGGGTCTCGGCCGTCCGTTCCGCCGGCGCTTCGAGCTGCCCGAAGATCTGGCCAAGGTCAGGCCCGTGGCCTTGTGCGGCAAGAAGTACAAGGACGAGCGCATCGACGGCTACCTCGAAACCCTGGGCATCGACAACGCCTCCCTGTCCTGGATCGCCGAGGTCGGTGGCGGTAGCAGCTTCGTCAAGCAGAAGTCCGACGGGCTGGGCAAGGCCTTCCAGGCCGCTGCGGCCGAGCAGTACGAGTGGTTCGAGCTGCGCTAGCGTGATGGGCAGAACGCGAGAGCGACTCCAA
>CAZVHW010000248.1:235-10467 GCA_964626835.1 uncultured Enterobacterales bacterium | reverse complement strand
TCGATCTCCTGTGCCGCGTCACGGGTGTCGACGAGAACGATCTGCTCGACGTGGTGGACGAGCTTGTCGAAGCCGGAGTCGTGCGCTGCCGCCGGGTCGGCGACGAAGAACACCTGGACATCTCCCAGTCTGGCCTGCGGGACGTGCTGCTGGACAGCGTGGACACGGCTGATTGCCAGCGCTTGCACCGCGACATCGGCAAGGTGCTCGAGCGCCAGTGGCGTGGCCGGCTCGGTCCCGTGCTCGAGATGGTGGCGTGGCACTTCGAGCAGGGGGCGCTGCCCGCCAAGGCCTACCCCTACCTGGTGCGGGCTGGGGAGCACCTGATGTCCCGCTCGCTCATGTCCGAAGCGCTCACGGCGTTTGACCGCGCGCTGCGGCTCGAGTCGGTGGCCCGTGAGTACCTGCTGCTCGACGATGCCGACCGGGCCCTCGCCCGTCTGCTCTTGGCCCGCAGCCGCGCGTTCGCCCACCTGGGGAGCTGGGAAGAAGCCGACAGCGAAGTGCTCACCGGCCACCGCATCGCGGGTGAGCTGCAAGACGAGCGCCTGCTCGCCCAGACCCACTACGAGCTCGGTTGCATGCACCGACGTCGCACCGACCTCAATCGCGCCGGCGAGCACTTTCAGCATGCCCTCGAGCTGGCAGAGAGGGTGGGGGACGCCTCCCTCAAGATCGCCTGTATCAACCGCATGGGTGGCATTCGTTGGAACTGCGACGACCTCGACGGAGCGAAGCGAGCCTGGATCCAGGTGCTGGCCCTGGGCGAGACCACCCAGGACCGGCGCAGCGTCGCCGCTGGCTACAGCGGGCTGGGGCTCATGGCCATCTGCCGCGGGCAGAGCGCCGAGGCACGGCGCTACCTCGAGCAGGCTTGTCGGGAGTACGAGGCTCTGGGTGCGGTGGACGCGCTGATCATCACGCGCATCAACCTCATCGAGCTGTACCACCTCACGGGGAACCTCCGGCGCGGGCTCGGCCTGGCCGACAAGGCCGTCGCCCAGTCCCGAGAGATCCGCCACGAGGAAGGAGTGGCCCTGGGGCTGCGGTACCGCGCGATGATCCTGGTGGATCTGGGGCGCCTCGATGAAGCGCGCTCCCATGTCGAGGACGCGCTCCAGCGGGTCGTGGGGCAGGGCAACGTCGAGGAGCAGCTGGGTTGCTTCGCATCCTTGGCTCGCATCGCGCTGCACCGACGGGATTGGGCCGACACCGAGCGCTGGCTGGACAAGTCCGAGCCACTGCTGTACCGCTACGACCTCGAGGGCATCGCTCCCATTCTGCACGCCTGGCGAGCCAGGGTGTGTGCCGAACGCGGAGACGAGCAGGGCGTGCTCGACGCCATCGTCCGCTCCGATTCCCTCGAGGTCCGGCAGTGGTCCCTGCACCTGGTGCGCTCGGACCTGTCCATCGGGCGTGCGCTGTCTGCGGTGGGGAAGCGCGGCGAGGCCTTGGCCCGGGTGGAACGCGCGCTGCAGCGTGCGGATGCCGCGGGCTACCGCTTCTATACGTTCAAGGCGCGAGCGCTCCTCGCCGCCATCGTGCAGGACCCAGCCGACGCCGATCGCAACGGGCGCGTCGCTCGTGCCTTGGCGCGTTCCCTGGCGGCCAATCTCCCCTCCGAGGACGCGCGCTCCTTCCTGGCCCATCACGGCTTCGAGCCGACTTAGGCGCGAGCCGGCCCTCGCTCCGTAGGGCTTGCGAGGCCCAGCTTTTCATCGCCTCGAAGGGCGGTCGCTTTCCTCCGCGCGCGAACGGGGTATGCGAGTAGTGTGCCCCGCGAGCAGGAGCGTGCGTGAGCGACATCGAGCTACCAGGCTCGGGTGACCGGCTAGGTCACTACCACGTGCTCGAACAGCTCGGGGCAGGCGGCATCGCGACCGTCTACCGCGCCGCGGGATCCGACGGTCGGTGCGTGGCCCTCAAGGTGTTGCAGCCCAGCAAGCTGGACACCAAGGAAGTCCGCCGCTTCCAGCGGGAGATCGAGACCTTGCGTCGCCTCGATCATCCCAACATCGTGCGCCTGTTCGAGGGCGGAGAGACCGATGGGCTGCCGTGGTTCGCCATGGAGTTGGTGGACGGTGGCGACATGGGACAGCTCATCGACCGCTGGCGCAGCGACCCTCCCGCCGCCCGCTGGGACGAGGTCGAGCACATCCTGCGTTGCCTCTGCCAGGCGCTGAACTACCTGCACGAGCAGGGCATCGTGCATCGGGATCTCAAGCCTTCGAACGTATTGTTGGCCAAGGACGGTGGGGTCAGGCTGACGGACTTTGGTGGCGTGAAGGACCCCAACGCCTTCGAGACCCAGCTCACGGTGGCTGGCCGCCTGGTGGGCACGGTGGTCTACATGGCTCCCGAGGTCATCACGGGCGAGGCCATGGGCACCCGGCAGGATCTCTACAGTCTCGGCGCGGTGCTCTACACCCTCCTCACCAACCAGTCTCCGGTCCAGGCCTCCACCATCGCTGGCTACCTCACTCGGCACCTCACCGTGCGCCCCGTGCTTCCCTCCGAGCGCGATCCCAACGTTCCTCGCCGGCTCGAGCGCATCTGCATGCAGCTGCTCCAGAAGGAACCCGGTCGGCGCCCTGCCAGCGCCAGCGCCGTGCTCGAGATGTTGGATCGTCCCGAGCGGGCGGATGGCGTGCTGCTGCAGGGGCGCGACGAGGTGCTCGAGCACCTGCTCGCGCGATGCCGCGTGAACGACGAGGCTCCCGGCGGCCTGCTGCTGCTCACGGGTCCCCGCGGCTCGGGTCGCACCGTGCTGTTGGCTGCGTTGGACGACCGCCTGGAGAGCGAGGAGGTCCCGGTCACCCGCTGCGCCGCGGGCTCGGTCACGGGCACGCTCCTCGCTCGCGTGGGTGCATCCCTGGACCTCGCCGGGGAGCTCGCGTCCCAGCGCATCTCCGAGGGTCTCGAGGGTCAGCCCCTGGTGTTGTTGGTGGACGACGCCGACCGCCTCGAGTCGGCCGAGTCGTCGTTGCTGGCCAGCCTGCTGCGCGTGGGATTCCTGGCTCAGGCCGATCCGCTGCTCGTCGTGGTCGGTTGCACGCCCGTCTCGGTCGACAACCACGAGCTGCTATCGGGCCTCTCCACCGGATTGGCACCCGAGCGCCTCGACCTGAGGCCTCTCACGCGCCCAGCGGTCGTCGAGCTGCTCAAGGACCGCGGCCTCCCTGCGGGTGCGGCGGCGGTGTTGGGCCGGCGACTGCATGGCGAGCTGGGCGGTCTGCCTGGCGACGTGGCGGATCAGGTCGACGCACTGGTGGGCGCGGGTTGGCTCGAGCCCCGCCCCGGCGGGCGCTTGCACCCCGTACGGCCCGTGCCTGCCCTGCGCACCGAAGAGCTGCCACTACCCGAAGCCTTCGTGCGCGATGTCAAGCTAAGGCTGGGCCGACTTCCCATGGCATCGCGAGCGCTCGTGGATCTCATGGCGGTCGTGGGCGAGGCGGTGGTCACCCGCCAGCTGGCTCGCGCCAGCGGTCTGCCTGCGAGCAAGGTTCGGGGCGTGCTCCTCGATCTGGAGCGTGGGGGTTGGGTGAAGCGCGACGAAGGGCGGCTCGACGACATGGTCGCCGTCGCCAGCCCCCGCGCGCGGTCGGTTGTCTACGCCGAGATCGAGCCCACCAAGCGCGCCGAGCTTCACCTGGCGGTGGCGGACTCCTACGCGCGGATGTATCGACGTCGTCGCCACGTGGCGCCCCTCATCGCCGTGCACCGGCTGCGCGGCGGTCGTCCAGCGGAAGCACTCCCCATGCTCATCGATGGAGCCTGGGAAGCCTGGGACGCCGGAGAACACCGCAAGGCCCGTCAGGTCTTCGAGCAAGCCATCCAGGCGCGCGAGCTGGCCGAGGCCGATCTGGACACCGACCAGCGCCCTCGGCTGCTGGCCAGGCTTTACCGTCTCGAGGGCGAGTTGTTGGCGCACGGTGAGCGCTGGGAGCCTGCGAGAGCGGCGTTCCAGCAGGCGCTCACCGCTGCTGCGATTGCCGAGGATCGCGAGGGACACGTGGCGGCTCTGGTCGGGCTCGGGGGCTGCTTGGCTCGCGCCGGCGAACTCGAAGATGCCCAGCAACACCTCGAGCAGGCCCTCGGGCTCTCCACGGGAGATGACGCGAGCTGGCTCGCAGCCGCACCCGTGCTGGCGCACGTGCGTCTCGCTGCCGGCCAGGAGCAAGATGCCCTCGACCTCCTTCGCGAGTTGGTGTGGGTCGCCCAGCAGCGTGGCGATGCCGACGCCGAGCTGGTAGCGCTCATGGGACAGGGCTTGACCGAAGCGGCCATGGGTTCCGATGCCGCAGCGCGTCAGAGCCTGGCCGCGGTCGAGGAGAGGCTCCGCGCCCAGGACGATCGGAAGCGCCTGGCACTGGCTCTCTGCGTTCAGGCCAGGTTGGTGTGGCACGCGGGTCGTTTCCGCGAAGCCCAGGACCGCGCTGGCGAAGCGGAGCAGCTGGCTCGCACTCTGGGCGACGTGAGGCTCCTGGCCGCCGCTTCTGCCCTGCGCGCCGAGGCCCTCCTGGCGCTGGGTCGCGGAAACGAAGCCACTCGCCTGGCCCGGGAGGCTGGCAGCCTGGCCAGCGCCGAGCTCGCTCCGTCCCCAGAAGAGAGTGCCCGTGTTCCTAGCGGCGATCCGCGCTATCGGCGCTGGTGGATCGAGGGCTGGCAGCCGGTGCTGGCGGCGGCCAGGGTGCTGATCGCCTTGGGATCACCGGCTGCTGTGCTCGAGTTCGTGCCCGAACCTCCCGCAGACCCGCCCGTCTCGGCTGCCAGCCCAGCTCCGCTGCTGGCGGTCACCCGGGCCCGCGCACTGGCATCTCGCGCTCCTTCCTTGGCCCGGGAGGCGCTGGGCTGGGCGCTCGAGCGCCGCACCGGCGACGGCGCCGTGCTGGTGCGTCTGGACCTCGACGCCGCTCGAGGTTTCCAGGCCCTCGGCGAGGACGCACTGGCAGCCCAGCTGCTCGAGCGGGCGTGGTTGGCCGCGCAGCAGCCCGAGTATCTCGGTCTCCGGTTCGAGCTCGCGCTGCTGGGCTTCGAGATCCACGGCAGCGCGGGATGGCGCGAAGAGGTCATGACTTGCATCGACGGTATCCGCGCTGCGCTCCCTCCCCGAGACCAGACGGATCTCGTACACCGCCCGGACGTCCGGCGCGTGCTAGGCTAGCGCGTGAGTTCCGCAATCCCTCACCTCGACCGCCTGCGTGCTCTCGTTGTCGAGGGCCCCACGCCCCTGTTCGCCACGGTCTCGGGCGCCCACCTGTATGGCTTCGAGTCGCCCGACAGCGACGTGGACCTGCGGGGGGCGTTCGTGTTGCCCCTCGAGGCCCGGCTGGGCCTGCGATCGCCGGTGGAGACCCACGAAGCGATGTGGACACGCCAGGGGCTGGAGCTGGACTGGGTGGCCCACGACGTCCGTAAGTTCGTTCGGCTGATGACCAAGCGCAACGGCTACGTGCTCGAACAGCTGTACTCCCCGCTGGTCGTGGTCGGTGGCCCGTGGCACGACGAGCTCCGCGCCCTCGGCCGGGGGTGTGTCGTTCGACACCTCTACCACCACTATCGGGGCTTCCTGCACACCCAGAGAAAGCTGCTCGACAAGCGGATTCCCACCGCAAAGGCCATGCTCTATGCGTATCGGGTGACGCTCACCGGCATCCACGTCCTGCGAACGGGGAGCATCGAGGCCCACCTGCCGACGCTCCTCGAGGCGCTACCCCAGCCGGGGGTCCTGGAACTGGTGGAGCGAAAACGCGCCGGAGCCGAGAAGCAGACCCTGCCCGCTACCGAAATCAGCTACCACCTGGCTCGCATCGATGACCTCGAGCTCGAGCTGGACCGGGCGCACGCTGACAGCGCGCTCCCCCTGGAGGTCGGCAACCACGATGCCTTGAGCGAGTACGTGGTGCGTGCGAGTCGGGAGCTGGGCCGTGGCTGATTTCTGGGAGCAGGGGCTCATCCTCCGGGTCTTGGCCGGTAGCCGTGCCCAGGGGCTCGACACACCGGAGAGTGACACCGACACCAGGGGGATCTGCATCCCCCCTCGGCGTTTTCTGCTGGGGTTGTCGACCTTCGAGCAGCACGTCAGCAGCGACGGGGACCACG
Organism: uncultured Enterobacterales bacterium; assembly: GCA_964626835.1. Classification (GTDB taxonomy): domain Bacteria; phylum Myxococcota_A; class UBA796; order UBA796; family JAFGLY01; genus CALDOK01. The sequence continues at coordinate 4,365 of CAZVHW010000248.1, read as the reverse complement.
TCACCTGGGCGCTCGCCAAGTTCGTGAGGCTGGCCTTGAAGGGCAACCCGAACATCATCGAGGTGCTGTACACCGACGTCCGGCACCAGCTCTTCGTGAACGATCTGGGACAGGCGCTGCTGGATCACCGCCAGCTGTTCCTCACGCGCAGGGTGGGGGCCAGCTTCGTGCACTACGCCGAGCAGCAGCTGGGGCGCATGGAACGGCACTACCGCTGGTTGGCGTCCCCGCCGCCGGGCAAGCCGCATCCAGAGGAGTTTGGCGGGCGCGAGCGCCAGGGCGGGTACCGCTTCCCCGACACTACGGCGGAGAAGGCCTACCGTGCGGCCATGAAACACTGGACTTCCTACCGGAAGTGGCGACGAGACCGGAACCCGGCCCGCGCCGCCCTCGAGGAACGCCATGGCTACGACACCAAGCACGCCATGCACCTCTGTCGGCTGCTGCGCATGGGGCGAGAGATCCTCGAAGAGGGGGAGGTCAGGGTGCTGCGGCCCGACGCCGCCTGGCTGCGCGGAGTTCGAGAGGGAAAGCTGACATACCAGGAGCTGCTGGACATGGCTCGATCCCAGGTTCGGGAACTCCCCGGGTTGGCCGCCGGTTCCGCGTTGCCCGAACAGCCCGATCGAGATGCTGCCGAAGCGTTGGTCATTCGGCTCCACGAGGCCGGCCTGGGCCTCGGCGTTCCTCCCGCTGATGGGCGGCTGCCCGAACGCGAGGAGTGAACCGAGAAAAGCGGTTGATCTCGCGCCCAGGCGGGATAATGCGCGGCCGCCCCCACCCGGCGACGAAAATGACCCGCAAGAAGGAAGAGCCCCGTGGTGACGTGATCACCATCGGCGGTCTCCAGGTCGGTCCTGGAGCCCGCATCGGGCCCTACGTGTACGAGCGCATCGTCGGCCGCGGTGGCATGGCCTGGGTGCTCCTGGCCCGGGATCCCGACCGCAAGCCCGTGGCGCTCAAGGTGCTGCGCGCGAGCCGGCTCAACACGGGACAGACCAGGTTCCGCAGGGAGTTTCGAGCGCTGGTGCGCATCAACCACCCCAACGTCATCCAAGTCGAGAGCTTCGGCGACATCTACGGGCACCCCTACATCGCCATGGAGTACGTGCAGGGCAACGACCTGCACCAGCTGGTGCGCTCGTTCAAGGGCATGCCGGCCAACCTGCGCTGGAAGCGCTGCGTTCGCATCCTGGTCGATCTCTGCCGCGCACTGGCGCATATCCACCGTCGCGGGCTTGTTCACCGCGACCTCAAGCCCTCGAACATCCTCATCGATCCCCAGGGCCGGGCCAAGCTCACCGACTTCGGCATCGTCAAGGATCTCGATCCCAGCGCCGATCCCAACGTCTCGAACACACTGGTGGGCACCTGGGCCTACGCTTCGCCCGAGCAGATCTGCGGCGATCCCATCGACCACCGTAGCGACCTGTACAGCTTGGGAGTCATCCTCTTCGTGATGCTCACCAGCCGGCGGCCCTTCGTGGCCAAGGACATCGCTGGCTACCTCGAGCTCCATCGCGACCACGAGCCACCTCGTGCCGGCGACCTGGTTCCACGGGTCCCCGCCTATCTCGACGAGGTCTGCACCCGCCTGATGCGCAAGGCGCCCCGCGACCGGTTCCAGTCCGCCCAGGAAGTGCTCTACCAGCTCGAGCGGGCCAACGAGGATCACTCCCTCCCACCCCAGCCGCGCAAGAACGATCAGTGGGACCTGCCTCTGGTCGGACGCACCCTCGAGCTGGCCAGCATGAAAGAAACCCTCGCCGACCTCATGCGTGGTCACGGCTCGGCGCTGTGGGTGCTTGGGCCCGTGGGCTGCGGGCGCACCCGCTTGGTGGAGCTTTGCGTGCACCAAGCCCAGCGCCTGGGTTTCCCCGTGCACATCACACGAGCCCGGGAATCCGGCGGTCCGTTCGGCGCCCTCGAGCGCCTCGCTGCCGAGCTGAAGCGCGATCTCGGGTCCGACTTCCCGGCCGATCTCGAGCCGGCGGTGCAGGCCTTCGGCAGGGATCACGGCCCCGTCCAAGGCGATCTGCGGTATCGCGTCTTCGACGGGTTGCGCCTGGCGCTGGACAAGGCCCTCGAGAACGGGCCCCGGGTGGTGGCCGTGGACGATCTCCACCTGGCACCCAGCGCCGTCTTCGACCTGCTGGCCTACATCTTGCGCACCCTGGTGGGGCAGGGCCGGCCCCTGCTGGTCCTGGGCTCGGCGCGGAACGACCTGGCCGAATACTCCACCGACCGGTTGCGGGACGGGTCGCTGCTGGGGGTGGCGCCGAGCGTGCTCGAGCCGGGTGCTCTGGGTCTGGGTGACCTGCAGGATCTGCTGCGCAACCTGTTGGGGGATGCACAGGGTACGCGGGCCTTGGCGGATCGGCTGCATCGCGAGACCGAAGGCAACCCCCTGTTCCTCAGTCAGTTCCTGCAGACCCTCATGCAGCGGGGTGTCATCGCCAGTGGCCCCGGGGGCCTGGCACTGGCCATCGCCACCGAAGAAGTGCGGGCGGGTCACCTCGAGATCCCTGCGGGCATCCGCTCGGTCCTCGGTACCCGTCTCGACGCCGTGCCTCCCGAGCAGCGAGGCTTGCTCGAGACCCTGGCGGTCAACGGGCGAGAGCTCGATCTCGATGTGCTCCTGGATGTCCTCGGCGTGGATGAGGACCAGGTGCTCGACCAGCTGGACGCGCTCATGGACGCCCGCATCCTGGTGGAACACCGCCAGGGTCCCTTGGTGAGCATCGACTTCACGCACGGGAAGTTTGGCGACATCATCTACCGCGACCTCGCACCCGATCGTCGCGTCGTGCTCCACCGGCGCCTGGCGGCGGTGCACGAAGAGCGGAGCGGTGCCTCTGCAGCGGCAGCCGAGCTCATCGGTGAGCACTACCGGCGCGGCGGAGAGGCTGGGAAGGCCTACCTGCACCTGGCGGTGGCCGCGCAGCGCTTCCAGGAAAGGGCGCTGCAGGCCGAGGCGTGGAAGCTGTCGGAGCAGGCACTCGCGGTGGAAGAGACCGCCCGTGCCGATCTCGCCCGCAACGCCTATCGCCGCATCCGCCTGGATCTGCTGCGCACGCGTGCCGACGTGGTCTACGGTCGGGGAGAGTGGGCCAAGGCCCGCGACCTGCTCGAAGAGGCGTCCAAGCTCGCCGACCGGCTGGCACTGCAAGGCGACGGCGCGCGCGTCCAGCTCGGACTCTCCCGTGCCCAGGCGCGCCTCGGAAACGAAGCCCAGGCCGAACGTCTGCTGGCCTCCGCTCTCGCGGTCGGCCGCGAGCTCCAGGATCGTCAGCTCGTGGCCGAGGTGCTGCACAGCAAGGCCGCGGCGGCCTGGGACAGGGGCGATCTCGAGGCCTGCCGAAGCCACACCACCGAAGGGCTGGTGTTGGCCCAGGGCTCCCAGTTCGAAGGGGCGCGGGCGGAGCTGCTGCTGGGTCACACCGCGGTCCAGGCCAGCCTGGGGCATCTCGCCGAGGCCACCGAAGGCCTCATCGAGGCCGAGGGCATTCTCAAGAAGTTGGGCCTCAAGCGGCCCCGCGTGCTGGCGCTGGCCAATCTCGCCGAGCTGCACACCTGGCAGGGCAACCTCGCCATGGCCCTGAACAGTGGCCGTCGCTCTCAGATGTTGGCCCGGGAGGTACTCTACCGGGTCGGTGAAGGCGCGGCGGCGAGGGTCTCGGGAGTCGTCTCCCTCGAGCTGGGGTTGTACGAGGAAGCTCGCCAGCGCCTCCACGAGGCCCTCGACATCGTGGGGCCCTTGCAGATCAAGTCCGAGCTGGTCGCCACTCGCTACGCCATCGGGCGGTACCAGCTCGAGCGTGGGCAGGTCAACATGGCCGAGCGGCACCTCTCCATCGCGCGGGGGCTCGCAGCCCAGCGCGATCCCGAGGGCTATCTGCCGCTCATCCAGGCCACGTTGGCCCATGTCTTCACCGAGGCGGGCGATCGGTTCCAAGCCGAGCAGGTGTTGGTCCAAGCGCTCAAGCCCCGCGGCGGTGTGCCGCTGCCACAGCAGATCCAGAGCCTCGCGGTGGCCGCCCGAGCCTATGTACGACTTCGGGACGGCCAGCAGGCCTGCCGTGTTGCGCGTCAGGCGGCCAACCTGGCCCAAGCTCGTGGGCTTCGGCTCT
>CAZVHW010000248.1:0-225 GCA_964626835.1 uncultured Enterobacterales bacterium | reverse complement strand
GCTGGCCCAGCAGGCCCCGGATGCCCGGGAGGCCGAGCGCGCCGGCGAAGCCGCGGCCCGCATGGCACGCGAGCTCTACATGGCTCTGCCGGCTTCCCTGGCCAAGCCTTTCCGTGCCCGCAAGGGCATGGCTCGCTTGCTGGGGCAGGACGGTTAGGCGTCGTTCTGCCGCACCGGCGCCGTGACAATGGATTAGGGCAAGCACCCATGGTCGGCCGTTCCACC
>CAZVHW010000247.1:10215-10510 GCA_964626835.1 uncultured Enterobacterales bacterium | reverse complement strand
GTGACCTGGCGGGCTGGTGTTGGCCCCTCGGCCTCAGCCTGGGCACGGTGGCTGGCTACAAGGGCTACGTAGCGGGCTACGACCAGCCGGACGGTCCTTGCGCGATCTACAGCCTGTCCTCCACGGACGGAGAGACTTGGGCGATGGACAGCCAGCAGGTCCTGCCCGCGGGGCAAGAGGGAACCTGGTACGACGAGGGTTTCATCGGCACCTCCATCGCCCAGCTCGATAGCACCTACTACCTGTTCTTCGTGGGCTTCGGCGACTGGGAGGTCTACTCCACCTACAACTCCAG
>CAZVHW010000247.1:0-10205 GCA_964626835.1 uncultured Enterobacterales bacterium | reverse complement strand
CATGTTCCTTGGCTGGGCGACCTCCGCTGCGCCGAGCAACTGGCAGGTGGAACCCGAGCGCATCCCCATCCATCAGACACCGGACGGCGAGATCGGCGCCGTGGCGGCCCACCAGGTGGGCGAACGCATCCACCTCTGGGTGAGCGACGTCTGGGATGGCGAGTCCGGGGTGGGCTACTTCCTCTACGATCCCAATCGCGAAGGCGGGGACACCGCCGAATGACCCCTTGGGCGCCACGCCTGCTCCTCGTCGCGCTGCTGGCTCCACCACTGTCCGGCTGTGGCAAGCTGTTCCTCGAGCCTGACGTGGACACGGGCCAGGAGGGCCTCTACGTCAGCGACATCGACCCCTACTTCGGGCCCACCAACGGCGGAAACACCGTCACCATCACCGGCGGGGGATTCGAGGGCACCGTATCGGTCGGCTTCGGCAATGCCGATGTGGGCGCGACCATCGTCGACAGCGGCACCATCACGGCCACCGCGCCCGACGCGGGCGGCATGGAGCTCACCGTGGACGTCTCCGTCCGCGCCGACCTGGGCGAGGTGGTGGTAGAGGACGGCTACACGTTCTCGGATGAGTACGTGCCCCCTCCTGACGACACCGACATCGAGACCCAGGGCGTGGGTGGGGTGGTCGAGTTCACGCATCTGCAGATCGCCTGCACGGAGTGCTTCGATCCCCCCGCGGACTCAGTGTCCGTGGCCGGCTTTGCCGCCTTCCACGACGCCACCACGGCCACGTGGATGGAGTGGCTCCCCTCCCCCGGCACCTGCTCCACCACGATCTCGAGCTCAAAGCCCACCTCGAGCTTCCTCGACCTGGGCCAGCACATCTACCTCACGGCAGGCAGCGAGAGCATCGTGCTCAACCGCACCACCGTTGGAGGCAACCCCCAGTACGACGCCGGCACGTTGACGGACAACGACTTCCAACGCAACACGGCCTTCGATCTCGAGGCGGCAGACGGCGGCACCTGGGGACCGTTCACGGTGGTCGATGCCGTCACCACCGGCGACATGTTCTCCACGATCGAGCCCTACGAGATGCTCTATGTCTCGTCCAGGGACGCCTTCGCCCCGGTGCTCTCCCGGCAGGGCTCCACCATCAGCTACCAGCCCTACGCCACCATGGACTACGTGGTGGTCCTGCTGGGCTTGTACAGCGGCACCAACGGCGCCTACCTGGGCACGTTGATGTGCGTGGACAACGACAACGGCAGCATCAGCCTGCCCTCGTCCTCCCTGGGCGCCTACCCCCAGGGTACGCTGGTCGCTGCGTACATCTACCGCTACCAGATCGAGTGGACCCCCATGGAGGTCAGCGGCAGCTACCTCGAGTCGGTCGTCTCTGTCGGCGTGGTCGGTACGGCCACCCTCATGTGATCGCGAGGAACCCATGCGCATCGTTCCCCTGCTCCTGCTTCTACCCATCGCGGCATGCGACGACGGTCGAGGCTCCAACGAAGGAGCCTCCGTGACCTGTGAGCACCTCTGCGACGAGCTGGTCGAGATCTGCGAATACGGGGCCTACCCCCGCTTCGACTCCTGCCTCCAGGGCTGCGCCTGGTACGAAGAGCAAGGTGCCGACGTGGCCAACGAGCTGTCCTGCGTCCAGGATGCGGCCTGCGACACCTTCCTCATCGTGGAATGCGAGCACGAGTACGGGCTGTAGCCCCTACCAGTTCTGCTCTCCTTCGTCGCCGTCCACGCCATCGCTGCCGTCGCCGCTGGAGACGTTGCCGCCTTGGCCGCCCTGGCCGTTGGCGCCGGCGTAGCCGTAGCTCAGGGTGTTGTCTGCGCTCAGGTAGGCGGCATCGGGGGTGATGCCAAACGCGATGGCCGCGAAGCTGGGGCCGCCGGCGCCGCCACCACCACCGCCGCCACCACCACCTTCGCCACCCGCGCCACCGTCGCCACCGTCCAGACCACACCAAGCCGTCGTCCGGCCTGCATCACCCGAATAGCCGCTCTGACCGCCCTCGCCGCCTTCGCCGCCGTCGCCACCGTCGCCGCCTTGACCGCCGATGGCAGCGCTGATCTCGTTTCCCGAGAACACGGGCATGGTGGTGACCGTACCGCCGTAGCTGAACAAGACGCCGATGGAAGCGCCACCGGGGCCGCCACCACCAGCGGCGTAGCCTCCACAGCCTCCCGCTCCACCACCACCGCCGGTACCGCCGAGGTGGTGGTCACTGCAGGCACTGTCGACGTAGGCTCCAGCCCCGGTGCCGCCGCCACCACCGCCGGTGCCGTACTCCCCATCGCCGCCGGGGCCGCGCCCTCGGAGGCACCCTCGCAGGAGCCGCTGGCCGTCGTCTCGGAATCGCCGAAGGAGTCGCCGTCTGCATCTTGGTACCAGGTGCAACTTGCCGTGGCCTCGTCCGTGTCGATCTTCTCCGTGTTGCGGCAAGCCAGCGACGAGACGAGCAGAATACCTAGGACGAGCCGGTCCAACGCGAGCATGGACAAACCTCCGGGGACCACCGCTGTACGGCATCCAGTTTACATGGCGCTGACACCACCGGTGGGGTGGACCGAGGACTCCTCACCCTGGATGCCACCAGCACGCGGACTCTCGACCGCCAGGGGCGCCGTGAATAGAGGTGCGGGTCATGCTCAGGATCGAGCGAGCTACGCTGTCCCTGGGTGGTCGCGACCTCCTCGCGAGCGCCAGCTGGCAGGTGCATGCGGGCGACCGGGTCGGCCTGATGGGTGCCAACGGTAGCGGCAAGACCTCGATCTTGCGGGTTGTCACCGGCGAGCTGGACCTCGAGCGGGGCGAGCTGTGGCTGCGCCCCAACCTGCGGCTGGGCTACCTGCGCCAGCAGCCCCCGAGCCGGGGTGAACGAACTCTCTGGGACGAAGCGCGCGCGTCCATGTCCCGCCTCGCCCATCTGCAGCGTGAGCTGGACGAAGCCGGGCTCGCGGTGGAGCGTGAGGCTCCGGGTGCCGCCGCACGCCTGGGAGAGGCCACCGAGAGATTCAGGCTGGCTGGGGGGTACGCCGCCGAAGAGCGCGTGGGTGAGGTCCTGCATGGCCTGGGGTTCCGCAAGGAGGACTGGTCCCGGCCATGCAACGCCTTCTCCGGCGGTTGGCAGGTCCGCATCGAGCTCGCCTGCCTGCTGCTGTCCGAGCCCGATCTCATGCTCTTGGACGAGCCCACCAACCACCTCGACGTCTCGGCACGCTCTTGGCTCGCTGGCTGGCTCGCGGCGAGAGCGGACGGGTTGGTGGTGGTCTCCCACGACCGGCATCTGCTCGAGCGCGTCTGCACCCGCGTGGCCGAGATCCACGGGGGTCGCCTGCTCACCTTCCGCGGAGGCATCGCAGGTTGGATGAAGGAGCGAGAGCTCCAGCTGGCCCGGGAGCGCAGCGTCTGGGAGGCCCAGCAGCAAGAGCGCAGGCGTCTGCAACACTACATCGACCGCTACCGGGCCAAGGCCGACCGCGCCGCCCAGGCCAGGGCGCGCCAGAAGACGTTGGACCGCATGGAGCTGGTGGACGCCCCCCCACCGGAACGCCGGACCCCTCGCTTCGTCCTCCCCCCAGCCGAACCCGTGGCGAGTTCTCCCGTCGAGCTCTCGGGTGCCGACCTGGGCTGGCCCGGTGGGCCGCTGGTGTTCGAGGGGCTCGATCTGGCCCTCGACCCGGGATCCCGCCTCGCCCTGCTAGGTCCCAACGGCTGTGGCAAGTCCACGCTGCTGCGCGGCCTGGCGGGCCTGCTCCCACTCACCCGAGGCGGACGCCGCGTGGCCGAGGGGGTCCGGCTGGGTGTCTTCACCCAGGAAGCCGCCAGGGATCTCCCGCCCGACCTCTCCGCACTGCAACAGGTGCTCGCTCGGGCTCCGGCCGCCAGCCCGGAGCAGGTCCGATCGATATTGGGCGCGCTGGGTCTGTCGGGAGACAGCGCCCTGCGAGAGATCAGCTCGCTGTCGGGTGGCGAGCGAGCACGCGTGGTGCTCGCCTCCTTCGCCCTGCGCCGCCACGACCTGCTGCTCCTGGACGAGCCCACGAACCACCTGGATGCCATCACCGTCGGTGTGCTCGCGGACGCCCTGGAGGAGTTCCAAGGCACGATCGTCATGGCCACCCACGACCGCTACCTGGTGGAGCGAGTGGCTACACACGTGGCCTTGGTGGGGCGGGGCCAGCTCGAGCTGCACGCGAGCGTGCAGGCCGCCTTCTTCGAGCCGAGCCGTCTGCGCATGGAGGAATCGGCCAGGGCGGGATCGGTGCAAGGGGCCGCCGCCCATGCCGAGAGAAAGAGGCAGGCCCGGGAACGCGACCGCATGCGGCGCCGCATCGACATCATCCAGGGTGAGCTCGAGCGAGCGGAGCAGGCCGTCGCCGAGGTCGACCTGGCGATGGTCACCGCAGCCACGGACTTCGCCCGCCTCCGGACCCTGACAGCACAGCGCCAGACCCACGAGGAACACGCGACAGCGCTCTACGAGGAGTGGGAGCGTCTGGAGGAGCAACTCCAGGGCGCCGAGGTCGCCGACACGACCTGTTAGGGGCCCCCCATGCTGCTCCCCGCGCTCCTCCTGCTGGCTTGCCAGAGCGAGCCGCCCTCGCCCGCCCATGAATCCGCGTTGCTGCTTGCCTGGCACCCCGAGCGGCTCGTGGATCTGCAGCTGCCACCCACGAACCACCCCGGCGGCGAGGCAGCTCCCGATCGCACGGCGGTTGCCGACCGCTTCGAACAGGTCTGGAGCGAGGCTGGTCTGGAGCAGTACCGGGCGGACCTGCCGGTAGGCCAGGTCTTCGTTGGCCACAGCTCCCGCACGGCGCCCGCAGGCATGCAGCTGCTGGACGCAGATGGTGACGAGCTGTCCTACGACCGCGAGCGCACGGCGTCACCCCAACGCACCACCTGGCGCATTCGCCAAGGCTCGCTCTTGGTCCGGCCGGCGAGAGGAGAGCCCGCCCCCGAACCAGAGAGCCTCACGGTGGTCTACAAACCCGCGGCCGACTGGGAGAACGACCTCGACCCCGCCACCTCGGCCCACAAACGGGCGGACTTCGCTCTCCGCCAGATCAGCCTGGATGACAAGGCCTACCACGGCCTGCTGCTGCCGGCTCCGGGCTCCGCGACGTGGGAGATCGAGGTTCCCCCACGGGGCGTGCTCGACTTCGACGTCCGAATCCTCCCCCCCGCCGTGCAGCGAGGCCACAAGACCGACGGCGCCCGCTTGCAGGTCAGCCTCGAGCACGATGGCCAACGGCAGGAGCTCTGGCACCACGCGGCCAGGGTGAGCAAGTGGCGGCCTGCGCGCATCGACCTGGGTCCCTGGGCGGGCAGCACCGTCAAGCTGACGTTCCGGTCCGACCCCGGTGATAGTGCAACTCTCGACCGTGTTTTCGTCGCCAACCCGACGGTCTACGCCCCCAAGGAGCACCCCGGGCGCGTGGTGCTCGTCTTCGCGGACACGGTGCGCCGGGACCACGTCGGGGCCTACGGCTACGACCGGTCCACCACGCCGGCCCTGGACGAGTGGTCCAGCGGCGCCGTGGTCTTCGACAATGCGCGGGCCAGCGCGTCCTGGACCCTCCCCTCGGTCCGGTCGCTGCTCACGAGCCACCCCCCCGGCGCCTGGGGCGGAAAGCCCACCCTGCAGACGATGTTTGCGCGCTCGGGATATCGAACGGGCGCCTACGTGAACAACGCCTTCCTCACGCGCTACTTCGACATGGGTGGGGGCTGGTGCGAGTACGGCTACGAGCTCTTGAAGCCTGCGGACGAGCAGGTGGACGAAGCCATCGCGTTCCTCGAGCGGCACGACGACCGGGACGCGATGGTGATGGTCCAGTTCATGGACGCACACATGCCCTACAAGGAGCCCGAGAAATACCGCGACCGCTGGGCCGGTCCCGAGCCAGCGGAGATCGAAGGCCGGCTGCACCGCAAGGGCTTGCGGAGCCTGCGCCTGAAGCCCGACCGCGAGCCCATCGTGAGGGACTACCTCGTCGGCCGTTACGACCAGAGCATCCGCTTCCAGGACGACGAGATATCGCGCCTGCTCGGCGCCGCAGGGGACGACGCGGTGGTGGTCTACTTTTCAGACCACGGCGAGGAGTTCTACGAGCATGGGAGCGTCGAGCACGGCCACACGCTGTACGACGAGCTCCTCCGCGTGCCGCTGATGGTCAGCGCTCCGGCCCTCGAGCCGGGCCGCGTGGCAGCGCCGGTCTCCCTGCTGGACCTCACCCCCACGCTGCTCGAGCTGGCAGGGGTTGATGGCAGCGACGGCTTCCTGGGGCGATCCCTGGTACCTCTCACACGGGGCGACACCCGAACGCAGGAGGACTTCGCGGCTCGTCCGCAGTTCTTCGGCGGGCTGCTCTACGACGACGAGGCCTGGGGCGTGCTCACCGCCTCGAAGCAGAAGTGGATCAGCCAGGGCAGCCGCCAGTACGTCTATGACCTCGAGGCCGATCCGGGCGAACAATCGTCCCTCGCCAAAGCGGACGAGTCACCACTTCGAGCCTACCACCGGGCCATGGCGACGGCCCTGGACCGCGAGGTGGCCCCCGTCTGGCGTCTCTCGGGCCGAGGCAGCTCCCGGGTGGTCTTCGGCTTCGAGGGCCAGATCGAGATCTCCCACCCAGGCGGGCTGTTGCGCGTCTGGCACCCGCCCTCGCTGACCGGGGACATGGCCCCCGTGGTCCTCGAGGACGGCGTGGTCCGGGTGCAGACCCGGGAGGACCAGTGGGTGCCCCGAGAGATCTTCGTCCAGCCTGCCGGTGACGCCCTGGACCCCACGGGGCTCCAGCTGACCATCACCCGCGACGACGGCGAGAGCTGGACCGGCACCTGGCAGCCGGGCACCCACACCCTGTCCGTAGATGACGCCCGCCACCAGCGCATCACCCTGGCAGGCCGCGGCAGCTCCCGGTTCGAGCTCAGCTTGCACTCGGCCCCCATCCCCTGGGAGGGTTCCGGGAAGCTCGGCGACACCGACCAGGTGAGCGATCACCTGAGGGCGCTGGGCTACATCGACTAGTCTCTAGCCACCCCGAAATCGGGTCCGCGCGTGCACTATGCGACCGCGGAGCGGTCGCCTGGGGGGAGCGCCGGAGGCGCGAGGGGGGCGAGGCCCCCCGAAAAGAGCGCTAGGGCCGACGCGCCGCGTAGGAGCGGGCACGCAGCGCGTGCCCCTGGAAGTCCCCGGCTGGGGACTTCCGTGCGGCGGCACTAGCCTGATCTCGCTGTCGCGTTCTCGAGGCCATCTCCCGCCACGTGGCAGCGACAAACCCGTCCAGCACGGCCTGGTGCGGAACTTGCAGATCCGCTCCGCGTCTTCCCATGCACGTGGAGTGTCCATGCATCGCAGAGCCTTCCCGTCCGTCACCCTCTCCCTCTTCGTTGGCATGCTGACCCTTCCGGCCTGCGATCCGACGCCCATTGACTGGACACCCGACCTCCCGGAGGAGAGCTCGCACCGCTTCTACGACGGCTCTGACTACCCCGGTGAGAGCGGCCATCGCGACATCGACGAGCGCCCCATCGCCGCGGGCAGCAGGATGATCGTGATCCTCGCCGACGTGGACGACACGCCCTACGACAGCTTCACGGTGCAGATCGCCGACGAGACCGTGATGAGCGTCGAGGTCGATGGCTCGGAGATGGCACGCCTCGCCGCAACGTCCGACGGGATCACGGAGGTCACGATGGACGTCGGTGGATCCACCGACGATCCCAGCTTCGAGCTCGAAGTGGCCGAGGTCGCGTCGGTGCGGTTCCTGTTGGACGAGGACCTGACGCACGGAGACAGCGTGGCCCCAGCAGACGTGACCACGGCTGGGTACGCGATGCGGCCAGGCGCCGTGGTCCAGGTCGGGGCCGTCCCAGTGGATGAATCGGGTCGCGACCTGTCTGGGCAGGGCCTGTTCAGCTGGACCTGGGACGAGGAGATGTTCTTGGTCACCGAGGATCTCCAGACGATCAACTCCATGGAGATCGAGGCCGTCGGCGCGGGAACCGCCACCCTCTCGGCAGGGCTGGGCGAGGAGCTCGAGCTGACGCTGCTCGCGGAGGACGAGGCCACCGAGCTGCGGCTCTACGCCCCCGACACGAGCGACATCCAGGAGCTGGACGCCATCGAGGGCGAAGCTGGCGACCTGCTGTTTGGCCTGGCCGCCTTCGACATCGACGGCCGGTTCGTCCTGCCGGCTCCGAGCGACGACCTCGACATCGTCGTCCTGGAGGGGCCGGAAGACCTGGTGCTCGGGTGGGACTTCATGGTCGAGTTCAACGGCTTCGCCCTCGAAGCCTGTCCTGGCGAGGGCGAGGTCGAGCTGCACTACGCCAGTGGAAGCCTGATCGTGGAAGTCTCGCTGCAGGACGGCGAGGACACGCCGGAGGCCTGTGACTAGCAGTCGTCGGGAGAGAGGTGGCAGGCCTGCCGCCGGTTCATGTCGTAGCGAGAGCCGCCAGGGCCGTAGCGACCGTAACGGATGACGGGCTTCTGCGCAGTAGTGACCGGCGGAGGCGTGTTTTCAACACGCTGACAGTCGGGCGCTGCAAGCAGGGCACGTCGCAGTAGGCACTGGTGGGTCGCAGTAGACATGAGCTTTCCCGACGCCTGCTAGGTGCCCGTAGGGCGTGAACATCCGCCACGCCCCATCCTCGCCAACAGGTTCGGGTCGGGGTCGGACGAGCGGGAGCGCGAGGGGGGCCTGGGTCCTGCGAGCGGGAGCGCGAGAGGGTCCTGGGTCCTGCGAGCGGGAGCGCGAGAGGGTCCTGGGTCTGGCGAGCGGGAGCGTGAGAGGGTCCTGCCGACCGCGTTGGGATCCTGCGTGCCGCGTTTGGGTGTGGTGATCGCCGCTGCACGCCGAACCCACCACCCTGGCCCCCCTCCCGCTCGCGCTCCCTGACGCCAAACTCTCGCGCGTGTCGAGGTCGGTGCCGTACCAGGGGATGTCGGCTCGGTCCAGGCCGGGCTGGGTGCTTCTGTTCGGGCTCCGATCGTCGTGGCCGCCCCCTCACGAGTGAGGGCGGCCCCGCCGCCCGAAACCCGAACAGGAGGCTTCCATGTCCGACCTTCCCCGAACCAACTTCCCCCATCACCGTCTCGACGCCTACAGGGTGGCTCTCGAGCTCCTCGACGCTAGCAAGGCAGCGGCCGACCAGGTGCCCCGTGGCTATCGCAGCTTCGCCGACCAGTTGCTGCGGTCGGCCGGCGCGGTGGTTGGCGGCACTTGCGAAGGTGCGAACCGGCACACCCGGGCCATGAAGCGCGACGCGTTCGGTCGGGCCAAGGCCGAAGCCGGCGAAGCCGCTGGCTGGGCGGAGGCCCTGGCGCGCATGGGGCTGGTCCCCGCAGCCGAGGCCACGACCATCATGCGACTGGCCGACCGAGCGGCAGCGATGCTCTCGGGGTTGATGCAGAGTTCCCGGAGCAGGCGGTGACCGGGGCCGCATCACCGCGATCTCTCACAAAGCGGGCAACGGCGGCGGTAGGCGATGGGAGCGCAGTGCGCGTGAGCCGCAGGCGATACGCGCAATGGCTTGCTAGGAGCCAGGCGCAGTGGCGCTGAGGCCTATTCCGCGGCCCGCATGACGCGCTTCCTCGAGGACCAACACCAAGTCCTCGATGCGGGCGCCACGCTGGGGGAGGGCCCAAGAGGGGGCGCTGGGATCTGGGAGGGAGTCGCTGTGTAGGCCGCCAACGCCCAACCCCCAGATCTGGGCCCCTTCGGGGGCCTCGACCTGGAACGCCACGCACACGCGGCGGGCAGGCTCGTGCTCGGCCGCGCGAACCGCCAGACAAGGCCGCGAGTGCCCGTGAGGGTAGAGCTGGCCGAGGACCTGGACCAAGCGCTCGAGGGGCAGATCCGGGTGCGCGACGAGCAGGGGCTGCTCCCGCTCGGGCTCCCCCCCCTCCCCTGGAGGCGAGAGGGCGATGACTCCGGCCAGCACCAGCTCTGCTCGCCGGCTCGCGATGGCGCTCCAGCGCTTCCAAGCCTGGTCGGACCAAAGGTCGAGGCTGTCAGGGGGGGGACCGGGATCCTCGACCAAGCCACCTTCACGCCAGGACACGAGCCCCCGGGTGGCGAGCTCCATCCGCTCGGGTCCGATGCGGAGTAGCGGCGCCATGGGCTGGTCGATGGGTAGACCATCGGCCCGCGGCAGTGGTGTGCGGGGGAGGGGGCCGGGAACCCGCGCCTCGGCCAGGAGCTTGGTCCAGTCCAACAGGCGG
>CAZVHW010000246.1:0-10563 GCA_964626835.1 uncultured Enterobacterales bacterium | reverse complement strand
TTGGCAAAACATCAGTTCACCACCAGGACTCCAGGCAAACGAGTTGATGTTCTGGTGCGTGTCCCCTGTGCCAAAACCCGTAAAAATCACTTCCCGGCTATCGGCACGATCATCTCCGTCGGTGTCTTTTAAATGAACAAGATCGGTACCCTCGCCCAGATAAACGCCGCCATGCCCCAAGGCAAAACCGGTCGGCATATCGAGTTTGTCTGCAAAGACTGTTTTTTTATCGGCCCGGCCATCACCATCGTGGCCGACTCCTTCGATGCGCAATACCTCGTCCCGGCGCCGCAACCCGCGCTGGAGGAGGTCGATCTGGACGCCCTCTTCGACGGTGTGCGGGACGCTGGCATCGTGGGACTCGGGGGTGCGGCGTTTCCAACCCACGTCAAGTACCGTGTCCCCGACGGCCGCCGGATTCACACCCTCGTCATCAACGGGGCGGAGTGCGAGCCCTGGCTCACCTGCGACCATCGGCTCATGCTCGAGCGTCCACGGGCCGTGGCCCAGGGCGTCGCGTTGGTAGCCTCCCGGTTGGGCGTGGACCGGGTCGTCGTCGGGGTCGAGGCCAACAAGCTCGACGCGGTCGAGGCCCTTCGGGCGGCTTTCCGCGTCGTGCGAAACACCCCCCCGGTCGAGGTGACCCCCTGCCGGGTCAAGTATCCCCAAGGCGCCGAGAAGATGCTCGTCCACGCGCTGACCGGCGTGCAGGTACCCGGTGGAAAGCTGCCTCTGCACGTGGGGGTGGTGGTCAACAACGTGGCTACCATGGCAGCGATCGCCGACTGGTTCCACCGGGGTCAGCCCTTGGTGGAGCGCGTGGTCACCGTGTCCGGGCCTGGGGTCGCTCAACCCTCCAACTTGCTCGTCCCCATCGGCACGCCCGTGCGGGCCGTGCTGGACTTCTGCGGCGGGGTGCACCCCGATGCTCGCCTGGTCGTCATGGGTGGCCCCATGATGGGCCAGCCCCTGGCCAGCCTGGACGTACCCGTTGTCAAGGGTACCAGCGGCCTCTTGGTCTTCCGTGACCAGGACCTCGAAGAGGCCCAGGGGTACGCCTGCATCCGCTGCGGTCGCTGCCTCGGTGCATGCGCCTGTTTTCTCAACCCTTCGGTGCTCGGCAGGCTGGCCCGCAAGGAGCGCTGGCAGGCCATGAAGGAACATCACGTGCTCGACTGCATGGAGTGCGGGGCCTGCAGCTTCACCTGTCCCTCCCGGATCCCCTTGGTCCACCAGTTCCGCGTGGCCAAGGCCCAGCTTCGCAGGGCCGATGCTCGCGCCCGACTGCGGGTGGAAGCGTGAGCCGCGACACCCGCCTGGTGCTTCGCACCTCTCCCCACACGCGGGGAGAGGTGAGCACCCCGGACATCATGCGGGACGTCTTCACGGCGCTGGTGCCCGTGACCCTGGCGGCCTTGTTCTACTTCGGCGTGGCGGCCATCCTGGTCATCGGCGGTGCCGTGGCTGGCTGCGTGGCCACCGAAGCCTTCTTCGCGCCGCGTGGGCAGCGGGGCGCCTCGCTTCGCGACTGGTCTGCGGTGCTGACCGGTCTCCTGTTGGGTCTCACCCTACCCCCGAGCTTTCCGATCTGGATGGCGTTTGTCGGAGGCGTGATCGCCATCGGGCTCGGCAAGGTGGTCTGGGGCGGTCTGGGCCACAACCTCTTCAATCCCGCTCTGGTCGGGCGGGCCTTTCTGCAGGCCGCGTTCCCGACCGCCATCACCACCTGGTCGCCCCAGGGCACCCGTGAACTGGCGGTCTACGCCAGCAACCTGGCGGCACCGTTCATGAAGGCCCCGGTAGACGCGGTGACCTCCGCCACGCCCCTCGGGCTCTGGAAGTTCCAGGCCCAGGGGACGCCCGTTTGGGAGCTGGTCATCGGTGACACTCCGGGTTCGCTGGGCGAAACCTCCGCTCTGCTCATCCTCCTGGGTGGGCTCTTTCTCTTGAGTCGCCGGGCCTTCGACTGGCGCATCCCGGCCGCCATCTTCTCGGCGGTGATCTTGCTCTCGTCGATCGGCTACCTCATGGCCCCCGCCAGCTCCCCCCCCCCGTGGTTCGTGCTTTCCTCAGGTGGGCTCATGTTCGGCGCGATCTTCATGGCGACCGACCCGGTGACCTCGCCCATGTCGCATCGGGGAACGTGGCTCTACGGTGCGGGCATCGGTTTCCTGGTCGTGCTCATCCGGTACTGGGGAGGCCTGCCCGAGGGCGTCATGTACGCCATCCTGCTCATGAACGCCGCCACGCCTCTCATCAATCGTATTCACCAGCCTGTTCCGTTCGGGCGTGGCAAGCCGCCGCTCGAAGAGGACTCGCCGTGAGCGCCCCCCAAGCCGCCGAGCCCTCGAGCCTCAGGCTGATGGCCACCCTGACCGTGGCCGGGCTGATCTCGGGCCTCACCCTGGTTGGGGTGTACGAGGTGACGCTGCCCATCATCGAGGCCAACAGCGCCAGGGCTCTCGAGGCGGCCGTGTTGAAGGTCTTGCCAGGCTCGACGAGCATGGCGCCGCTGGTCTTGCGGGGTGGAACCTTGGCGCTGGCCGACGGGGCTGGCGAAGACGACCTCCCAACGATCTATTCGGCCCGGGACGAACGAGGTACGCTCACCGGCTATGCCATCCCGTCCCAGGGTACGGGGTTCCAGGACGTCATCGAGCTGATCTACGGCTACGATCCCGCGCGCGGCGTCATCGTGGGCATGGAGATCCTCGAGTCCAAGGAGACTCCGGGCCTGGGGGACAAGATCTTCAAGGATGCTGCTTTCGCGGGCAACTTCGTGGCCCTGTCGGTCCTGCCCGAGGTCGCGTCGGTGCCCAGCGGCTCCAAGACCCAGGCCCACGAGGTGGACTGCATCACGGGGGCCACCATCAGCTCCAAGGCGGTGGTGAAGATCCTGAACGCAGGCAACGCGGAGTGGCTCGGCCTGCTGCCCGAGGGCGATCCCTGGGCCCAGGCCGCCGAGCCCGTGTCGCCCGTGCCCGACACCCCCGTCCAGGGGGCCACGCCATGAGCGCTCCTGGTTCCACGCGTCCCGTCACCGCGGCTCAGGCCTACGCCGAGTTCGTCAAGGGAATCTGGAAGGAGAACCCCGTCTTCGTCCAGGTGCTGGGCATGTGCCCCATGCTGGCCGTGACCAACTCGGCCATCAATGCCTTGGCCATGGGGGTCGCCACGCTCTTCGTGCTGGTGGGTTCGAGCTTCCTCGTCTCGCTACTGCGGCACCACATCCCCAAGCAGGTCCGCATCTCCACCTACATCGTCATCATCGCCACCTTCGTCACGGTCACCGACTACGCGCTCAAGGCCATGGCCCCGGTGGTGCACCGCGAATTGGGCGCCTTCATCGCCCTCATCGTGGTCAACTGTCTCATCCTGGGGAGGCAGGAAGCCTTCGCCTCCCGCAACCGTGTGCGCGTGGCCGTCGCCGACGCCTTGGGCATGTCCGCCGGCTTCGCGTTCGCCCTGTTCTGTCTGGGTGCCGTCAGGGAAATCCTCGGTAGTGGGTCCCTGTTCGGCGTCTCGCTGTTCGGGCCTGGCTTCGAGCCCTGGGTGGTCATGATCCTGCCGCCCGGCGGCTTCATCATGCTCGGTCTCATCCTGCTGTTCTTCAACTGGCTGCAGCAGCGCCGCGCTCGAACGCGGCAGGTCGCCTCGCGGATTGTTCATGGTGGGGGTGCCTGATGGATACCTACGTCGGCATCTTCATGGGCGCGCTGGTGATCAACAACTTCACCCTGAGCTACTTCCTGGGGCTCTGCCCCTTCTTCGGGGTCTCGGCCAAGCTCACCACCGCGTTCCGGCTGGGCCTCGCGAACATCTTCGTGATGCTCATCACCGCGTTCTGCGCCTGGGCGCTCAACACCTACGTCCTGCCCTACGCCCCCTACCTGCAGATCATCAGCTACATCCTGGTCATCGCCAGCACCGTCCAGTTCGTGGAGATGGTCATCAAGAAGCTCTCGCCGGAGCTGTTCCGGGCGCTGGGCATCTTCCTGCCCCTCATCACCACCAACTGCGCCATCCTGGGGCTCGCGATCTTCATGACCAACAAGGGATATGGTCTGGGGCAGGGGCTTGTCTATGCTCTGGGCGCCGGTGCCGGCGTCACCCTGGCCTTGGTGCTCATGGCGGGTCTGCGCGAAGAAGCCGAGCTGTCCGACATCCCGTCCCTCGTGCGTGGTACCGCGATGAACCTCATCATCGCGGGGCTGCTCTCGCTGGCGTTCATGGGCTTCGCTGGCCTGTTCCAGGCGGGCTAGTGCTCACCCACGTCCTGGCGGTGCTGGGGCTGGGGGTTGCGTGTGGGGCCTGGATCGCGGTGCAGAGGTGGATCCAGAGGCAGGATCCGGAGCAGCCGGGCGTGGAAGGGAGCAAGGGGTGTCGCGAGGGGCTGGAGAGCTGCGAGGGGTGCGTGAAGTTGGGGGACTGCGAGGATGTTTGCTGAAGGCGATGGCTCGGAGCGCGGAGGGCGTTGGTGCAGCAGGAGCCTTGGCGGCGTCTGGGAGCGCCGAGGTGTGCGTGTAGCGCCGGAGTGAGCGGCACTTTGGCGAGCGGTGCAGGGCGCTGCGACTCTCGCGACATGCGGTCGTCGCGCCTGTCCCCGATCGCCAGGGTCCGGCATCGTGGCCGCGGCCAGGAGGCCTCCCTCCATACCCGCACCACTCCCTCGTGATCCCCCACGTGGGGCGAGTTGTCGTCCTCACTCGCCAAGACGTGGATGGAACCGTCCGCCCCGAGGGCGATGTCCGTGCCGTGCTCGGTGTCGAGGGGGATCTCGGACCAGCCGGTGCCTCCGTGGTGGAAGAGGCGGCCCCCGGCCAGGGCCTCATGGTCCTCCGTTCCACGGCCCCCTGCGGCGTAGGGCTCACCCGCTCGTCTCGTCCTGCCCACCCCCACCTCCCGCTGACAGGATGTCCGGGAAGGAGGGTGAGCCTCGCCGTCCGAAGGCACCCGGATCGCGCAGGCGACGACCTGAGAGGCATGCCAGCCCGCAGGGCACGGGACTTGCAAGAGGAGTGCGGGCAGTGGAGATCGTGATGAAACTTCTCGCCCTACCCGCCCTTCTCTGGCTCATCCCCCAAGCGGCCCGAGGATCCGACTACTTTCCTCTCGAGGACGTGCTCGCAGAGGCCCGCACCATCGTCGTTTGCACTGTGCTGCCCGTGCAGGCCGAGGCTGTGCGCACTCGGCTCGTGAGGATCGAGCACAAGTCCCGCGGCCCGCGGCGCGCACGTGCGGGCAAGGTGCTGGAGGTGAGCTGGCACCAGTGGCAGGATCCGCGCCTCGTCGAGGGGCAGCGCCTCGTGGCCCTGCTCGACAGAGAGGGCATGGTGATGGATGGCCACGGCCTTGGCCCCCGAGGGCGACCTGCAGGACATCGCCCTGCGACTGCAGGTCTTTTCCGATTGGAGCCGCTTCGACGTCCTGCCCCCTTGGATCACGGTCGACCTGCTGGACAGCTGGGGTGATGAGCCTGTGCCCTTCTACCCGCTGGTCTCCGGGGGCACCTTCCTGTACGTGCACCTGCGCCCGGACGACGACACGCGCGGCTACTACTCCCCCCACCCGGTGCCCGACCTCGAGCTGCGGCTCACGAACGCCGGGGGCCACGTGGAGCTGACCGAGGGCCACGTGACCGCGGCGCGCTCCGACCGGCTGGTGGTGGACCTCGAGCCGGTGGTGCAGACGGCGCCGACACGTGGCTCCCTGGACTGCCAGGTGATCTTCTGGGGCGAAGGAGCCAGGCGCGTTTCCCGCTGCCATCGCGACACCATCGGCGTCTACCGGTCTGCCGGACCTGGGCTCGACCTGTTCGCCGCCGCCCCCCGTGGCCAGCCATCCACCGGTCGGATCCAACGCGGGGGCGACGTGCTGGTGGCGGACGTGGACGGACAGCCGCGCTTCGTCGACCTCGAGGGCATGCAGGCCCACCCCGTGCTCATGCCCTCCTGCACCCGGATCGTGGCCGTCTCCACCATCGGGGAGGACCGCGCCCTCCTCTGCGAGTGGGAGGAAGGCCGCGCCCTGCTGGTGGAGGAAGCGGGTCGGTGGCAGCTCGAGCCCATCCCGGAAGAGCTGCGCCTGGGCGAAGAGGTGCTCGTCATGGCCAGTCAGGGCCAAGACCTGGCCATCTGGACCCGCGGCCGCGAGGATCCGCGCTGGACCTCGCGGGTGTTCTGGCGCCAAGAGGGTTCCTGGAAGACCGTGGCGCTGGACGACGTGGACGCCCTACCCAATCGAATGGGCACTCCTGCGCACGTCCTGCTGGATGATGGACGTCTCTGGCTGGGCTTCAACCGCGGCGAGTTCGGTGGTGGGCTCTTCGAGCTGCGACTCGAAGACGGCAGCTGGCGAGAGATGGGCCCAGACACGCGCCACCTGCCGGTCACGGGGATGCTGCGCGCCGCGGACGGCGACATCTGGGTCACCCAGGGAATGGCGCACATGGACCTTCGCGAAGGCAGGCTGCTACGCTTCGACGGGCAGCGCAGGGAAGAGGTGGTCACCTCCTCCCCCTTTGACGAGCGCTGGGGCCTGCCAGAAGCCGATTTCTTCGGATTGAGCATGGACGCAGACGGGCACCCGATGCTGGCCAGCGGTGAACTGGGCATCCTGACCTCCCCCCCTCCCGAGGACCTCGAGCCCTCCCGGCGGCGCACGTGACTGACGCGACGAGCCCGACATCGACGACACGCAGCTGCTCCTCGAGGCGGCCCTGGCGCTACTCTCGTCCAAGGCGGTCCTGGCCGAGGCCTCGGCCAGAATCGTCCCGGAAACGTCCAGCAGCTGCATCCAGAAGGTGGTGTGATCTTCGTCCGAGTCCTGGCTTCGCAGCGGTTCCAAGATACGCATCAGCTGAACAGGAGCGCCAGCATGCACATCCTCTACGGCGTCGTGGGCGAGGGCATGGGTCACGCGACCCGCAGTGCCCTCGTCATCGAGCACCTGCTGCGGCTGGGTCACTTCGTTCGCGTGGTCGTCTCTGGGCGGGCTCATGGCTTCCTGGCCCAGCGCTTTGGGGAGGATCCTCGCTTCGACCTGCGAGAGATCCTCGGCCTGCACCTGGCCATCGACGGTATGGAGGTGGACCTCGAGGAGACCATCCTCGAGAACCTGGAGCGGGCGCCCCTGAGCCTGGTGCACAACCTCGAGGCCTACGCCGATGTCGTGGAATCCGACCAGCCCCCGGATCTGATCATCAGTGACTTCGAGTCCTGGGCCTATCTCTACGCTCGCAACCACTTCCTGCCGGTGGTCAGCATCGACAACATGCAGGTGATCAACCGCTGCCAGCATCCGGCCGAGATCACGGAGGACACGGACTTCCGGCTGGCCAAGCTGGCGGTCAAGCTCAAGCTGCCGGGGGCCTACCACTACCTGGTCACCAGCTTCTTCTTCCCCGACGTGCGCAAGCCGCGCACCACCCTGGTGCCCCCGATCTTGAGGCCCGAGATCCTCGAGGCTCGACGCGAGCCAGGGGAGCACGTGCTGGTCTACCAGGCGCCCGCGGCCCTCGAGGCCTGGCTGCCGATTCTTCGACAGCTCCCTTGGCGTTTCCGGGTCTATGGGATGGGCCGCGAGGGCACCGAGGGCAACCTCGAGCTGCGACCGTTCTCGTCCACAGGCTTCGTGGACGACCTCCGCACGGCTCGGGCCGTCGTGGCGGGCGGTGGTTTCTCGCTCATGTCCGAGGCGGTCCACCTCGGGGTTCCTTTCTTCGCGGTCCCCCTGCAGCAGCAGTTCGAGCAGGAGCTCAATGCCCGCTACCTGGACTGGCTGGGCTACGGCAGCTGGGCTCCCGATCCCGATCCCGGTCGGCTGCGAGACTTCTTGGCTGGTGCGGACGACTGCGCCCACGCCCTGTCCCGCTACCCCCGTCAGGACAACGGCTGCACCCTGGCCTGCGTGGACGAATTGGTGGAGCGTGCGGCGGCAGGGGAGGGCAAGCCCGACACGCTGCGGGCACCAGCGATGGGGAGCTGGGAGGGGGAGTAGGGGCGCGCGCTTGGGTTCTCGGGCCTGGTGGCGCGGTTCGAGTGCGCAGAGGGCCCCTCATGCGCAGCGTGCACCCGGAGGTTCTACCGCGGACGTTCCACCTTGACGGTGCTCGCGTGCTCCCAGCACACGGTGCTGTCTTGGAGCCGGCAGTAGTAGAGCACCAGCCCCACCTCGACGGATGGTACCAAGAGGGGTGTCCTACCGGTCCCCACCACCAGGTAGAAGCCGCCCGCCCGAGCCTTGACCAGCTGCACTCGACTCGAGCTCGGCAGGTGGGGGTGCAGGGTGCGCAGACCCTCTTCGACCGCGGCCAGCACTGCGTGCGGGTTGCCCTGGACGGGGTCGAGTCGGGGCTGGGTGGAGCGCCTGCCCTTGTCGATCCGGTCCCCGATCCCGATGACCAGTACCCCTCCTCTTCCGTTGGCGAAGCCGGCCACCAATCGCGACACGCGGGTCTTAAGGGGGATCGCACGGCCCTGCCTGGGCTCCCGACCCAGGCCGCTTTCGACCGCAGGCTGCGGGCACGAGTTCGAAGTGGCGGCTGGTCGATGCGCCGAGGTCCACGAGCTCCGCCAGGTGGCGCTCGGAGATCTCCTGCCCGTCGAGGAAGGTCTCGGTCAACGCTCTGAGCAAGCGATCCAGTGCTCCGTCCTGGGCTTTGCTCGACATCGGTGGAACCTCTCGTCGCGGCCTGGATTGTCCGATCCCGACGCGAGCGGATGGCTCGCATCGGTCGTGGAGTCCTGGGTAGATGGTGGATCACGACTCCGTCCGCGTGAGACAGCGCGCTACCTTCACCATCTGCGTCGATGGACACGGAGAATGGTGGGACGGGCGGAGTCGGCGCGGCGTGCTCGCAGTAGACCGATCGTAACATGGATGGCGGCTTCTCCGTGGTACCGGCGCCCATCCGCGCGGGCTGTCCGGGCGTGCGCCATCCAGGGTGCGCGAGCCAGAGTATCGTGACGGCTCTCGTGTCGAGGCCCAGCCCCGATCCGCAGCGGCGACTCCGCGCAGCGCCAGAACGGTGTAGAACACCGCCGACATTTTTGTGATCGATCCGCGAACCCCTCCACCCTTGTCCCGTGAATCGCGCGCGTGCGTTCCATCATTCCCAAGGGAAGCCCCATGAACCGTTTTGTTTCCACCGCCCTCGCCCTGCTGGCATTGGGCCTGTGCGCCTGCCCCGTTTCCGAGGATGACAGCGCCCAGGACACCGCTCCCGATGACACGGATTCCGTCGATGAAGACGAGCTCGAGGTGGGTGAGGTTTCGCTGACGGCCAGCGAGGCGATCACGCTGGTGGCCACGCTGTCCTGGACCACCAACATCGAGGCCGGCGGTGCCGTGGAGCTCGGGCCCGAGGGTGGCGAGTACGAATACGTCGTGGACTACGGTGCCGTGGGCACCGAGCACGAGGTGGTGGTCGTTGGGATGCGCCCGGAGCAGACCTACAAGCTGCGGGCCGTTTCCACCACCCAGGGCGGACAGGTCGTGTATGGGGAGGAGCAGAGCTTCTCGACCGGCGCGGTGCCCTACCCCTGGCAGGAGATGACCATCGACATCTACGATCCCAGCCGCGCCTACAACGGCTGGACCCTCTACAACATCGCCACCAGCTTCACGACCGATGCCTTCTCGGTGATGGTGGACATGGAGGGCTACCCGGTGTGGTACTACCACGCTGGCGAGGGAGGTCGCTCCGACCTGGTGCCCAAGCTGGTGGACAACGACCACGTGCTCATCGGCCCGGGGGTGCCCTCCGGCAGCAACCCGCTGGTGGTGGACCTGGCGGGCAACGTCACCTGGGAGGGCCCCCAGCAGGATCTGGGCTTCACCGATGGGGGCCTGCATCACGTCTTTCTGGAGATGCAGGATGGCAACTACATGCTCGTGGAGTACACCGAGCAGGGCCTCGGTGACATGGGCGACACGATCATGGTCTACGACCAGGACGTGAACCTGGTCCGGGAGTGGGTCACCTTCGACCACATTCCAGACCACCCTTCCTGGGTCCACACCAACTCGGTCTTCCTCGACGAGGACAACGACCTGGTCTACTCCAACTCCTACATGATGGGCCAGACTTTCAAGATCGACTGGCCCACGGGCGACATCCTGTGGACCTTCAACACCCACGGGATGGTCGGCGGGGCTCCCGCGATCGGGGCCGACGGTACCCTCTATGTTGGATCGTGGAACAAGGGCCTCTATGCGGTCTCTCCCGACGGCGCCTGGAAATGGAAATACCTGACGGGAGGTCAGATCTCCAGCTCGCCCGTCATCGACTCAGAGGGTCGCATCTACATCGGAAGCTTCGACCACAAGCTCCACGCGGTCAGCCCGGACGGAACAAAGCTGTGGACAATCGCGACGGGCGATGTGATCCGAAGCTCCCCGGCCATCGACTCCGCGGGCAGACTCTTGTTCGGATCTTTCGATGGCAAGCTCTACGCTGCGATGACCGACGGCACCACGTTGTGGACGGTCGCCACCGGCGCCGACATTCGCAGCTCGCCCGCCGTGGCCCAGGACGGGTCCATCTACGTCGGTTCGTCCGAC
>CAZVHW010000245.1:0-10574 GCA_964626835.1 uncultured Enterobacterales bacterium | reverse complement strand
CGTCCGCAGCTGGTCGCCGGCGCCCCCTGCACCGCAGCTGCCTCTTGCGATTCAGCTCGACCAATGGCGCCCAGGCTCGGTGGACGCCCCTGTGGCGGATCAGCCAGGCCCAGAGAGGGTTGCTCTTCTTGTATAGGGCCGCCATCGCCAGGTACGAGGGAACCGCACTCGGATCCCGAGGTCGGCGTTTCCAGATGGAGCGGGTGGAGAACGTCCGCTCGTATAGCCAGGCGTAGCCCGCTTCGAGCCGCTCGGGAGTCATGTGTCGGGGTTGATACACGCAATGAGATGTATCGTATCGGTCCCAGTCTCGGTGGAGCAGCCGCCCCTCCCGCGCCATGCGACGGAACATGGGGGTTCCGGGGTATGGGGTCAGGATGTGGTAGGTGGCGCACTCCACCCGGTTCGCCTCGACCCAGTCCAGGGTGCGCTGGAAGACGTCATCCCTGTCGTGGTCGAAGCCCACCACGAAGCTGGCGTTCACCTGGATGCCGTGGTCGTGAAACATGGCGACACGGCGTGCATAGTCGGCGGTCGAAGGGCCTCGCTTGCCCGCTTGACGCAGGTTGTCGTCGTTCAGGGTCTCGAGCCCGACGAACACCCCGGTACAGCCTGCCTGGGCCATGGCCCGTGCCGAGCCCGGGTGATCGAGGATGTCCAGGGACACCGCTGCGCTCCAGATGCACTCCAGCGGCTCGAGCGCTCTGCAGAGGCGCAGGAGGTAGTCGGGATCGGAGCCCAGGTTGTTGTCGATGAACACCGCGTAGGGCGAGCCACTCGCGGCGATCTCCTGGGCTATGTCGCCGACGGGGCGCTGTTCCCGGGGCACGTGGGTGCCCTGGGTCGAGAGATAGCAGAAGCCGCAGCGGTTGTGGCAGCCGCGGGTCGCGATGACGCTCGCCGGTGTGAGGTACGCCCAGGAGGGCAGGATGGATCGGTCCGGCGGGGGCTCCCTGGCGAAGCCCTCGAAGCTGCCGTGGTAGCGGGCTTCGAGTCGGCCCGCCGCGGCGTCTCGGAGGATGCGGGCCCATGTTCGCACGCCGTTGCCAGTGGACAGGGCGTCCACCCACGGTTCCAGCTCTTCGGGGCAGGCGTTCACGTGCAGCCCTCCCATCACCACCAGGCTGCCGCGAGCCCGGAACCAGCGGGCCAGCTCTAGGGCACGTCGGGCGAAGGTCAGGTGTACCGTGATGCCGACCACCGACGGCACGGCGTCGTTGGGAGGAGGACCTTGCAGCAGGTTCTCGTCCCAGAAGGACAGCTCCCAGTCGGGGGGTGTGACGGCGGCGAGGCTGGTCAGGGTGGTGGCGGGGGTGAGCACGTGCTTTCCGAAGCTGCCCCGGGGATCCTTGGCGTAGAAGGGGTTGACCAGTAGGGCGGTCTTCGGGCGCGGCCGGCGGCGGCGGGGTGCGGGCAACGCCGGGGGTATGAGCATCGGATTGGATTGTCGGGAGCGGTGCATGGTGGCCTCTCGGTTCTCGTTGGATGCTACCCGCCACCGAGGGTGGGGAATCCCGTTGGCTCGCCCAACGGTCGGCTGGTGGATCCCAGCGGTCGCCTGGGACGTGGAACGGGTGCCCACTGGCATTCGGTTCTCCGGGCTGGCGCACACCTTTGGGTGCGATATGTCCGGTCGTGCACAACGCTGGAGGTCGAACATGCACCTTCGCTCCGTCACGCTGTTGGCGAGCGCGGCTCTGCTGGCGGGCTGCGAGCCCGTGGCGCCTACCATCCTGACCCTGACCACCACCACGTCCACCGAGAACTCGGGCCTGCTGGCCGCCATCCACCCCGACTTCGAGGCCCGCTCGGGGATGCAGGTCAAGGTGGTGGCCAAGGGCACCGGTGCTGCGCTCCAGCTGGCCCGTGAGGGCAACGCGGACGTGGTCCTGGTGCACGCCCCCGCCCTCGAGTCCGAGTTTGTGGCCGATGGGCATGGCCTCGAGCGGGTCCCCGTGATGTACAACGACTTCGTGCTCGTGGGGCCGCATGACGATCCCGGGATGATCTCGGGTTGCGGCGACGCCGCATGGGCCTTGGCCCAGCTGGCCGAACGCGAGGTGCTGTTCGTCTCCCGGGGTGATGCGTCGGGGACCCACGTCAAGGAGCAGGAGCTGTGGCAGGCCGCCGGGTTGCCCCTCGAAGAGCACGGCGTCGATGCGGACACGGGTGGCAAACCTCTCTTGCGCCCCGCGGGGGATTGGTACCACGCCGTGGGACAGGGCATGGGCCCCACGCTCGGCTACGCCACCGAGCGCCGTGCCTACACCATCAGCGATCGAGGGACCTACTATGCCCTCGCGCTCGACGATCCCCCCCGAACCGACCTGGCCGTTCTCTGCGAGGGGGATCCGCGACTGGCCAACCCCTACGCCGCGATCGCGGTGAACCCCGAGCGTCACCCCCACGTCCAGGCGGACGCAGCCCTGGCCTATGTGAGCTGGCTTGTCTCCGACGAGACCCAGCAGCTCATCGGCACGTACCGCGTCCAGGATCGGGTGCTGTTCCATCCCGGTTCCCCGCCGGCGATGGGGGACGAGGGCTGATTCCTTGGGTACGCTGCTCGAAGCGTTGCTTCACGCCCTGAGGCTCATCGCGAGCCTCGACGCCGACGTGATCCAGTACGCAGCGCGGTCCCTGGGAATCGCCTTGCTCTCCACGCTGTTGGCCAGCGGCATCGGCGTTCCCCTGGGAGTATGGCTGGCGGAGGTCGAGTTTCCGGGCAAACGAGCCGTGGTCACGGTGCTCAACACCCTGCTGTCGGTGCCCACGGTCGTGGTGGGCTTGATGGTCTATGCGTTCATCAGCCGCCACGGCCCCCTGGGGGGCCTGGGATTGTTGTTCACAATCCCCGGAATCGTGCTCGGCGAGGTGGTGCTCATCCTTCCCATCCTCACGGCGTTCACCCTGGCCGCGGTGTCCCGGGTGGACTCCGAGGTGCGGCGTACGGCGCTTTCGTTGGGGGCCAGCGCCCCACAAGCCCTGCGAGCGGTCGTGCTCGAGTCGCGCTTTGGCATCCTGGCAGCGGTCATCGCCGGCTTCGGCCGCGTGGTGGGCGAGGTCGGTGTGGCCACCATCCTGGGGGGCAACGCGGACTCGTTCACCCGCACCATCACCACGGCCGTGGTGCTCGAGGTGAACATGGGGCGCTTCGAGCTCGCCTTGGCGCTGGGGCTGGTGTTGCTGGTGCTGTCCTTCGCCATCAACGTGCTCCTGCAGCTGGTGCAGGGCGGGGGGAGGGGCCGGTGAGCCTTTTCGAGCTCGAGCACCTGGTGCAGCGCTACCGGCATCGGGCGGCGGGGTGCTGGGTGGATGCCCTGCGGGTCAGCGCGCTGAAGGTCGAGCGGGGCGAGGTGCTCGCCGTGCTGGGCGCCAACGGATCGGGCAAGACCACCCTTCTCGAGACCTTGGCGTTTCTGCGACGGCCCAGCGAGGGTCGATTGCTGCTCGAAGCGAGCGATGCCTGGGCGGTGGACGGGGGCTTGGCTGCCCGCCGCCGCTGTCCGGCCTTGCTCCAGAAGACGGTGTTGTTCTCCACCTCCGTGCTGCGGAACGTGACCTTCGGGCCGCGCATGCTCGGGCTGAATCCGGATCTGACCTTGGGTCGGGCGCGGGAGGCCCTGGCCGCGGTGGGGCTCGAGGGCTTCGAGGATCGGCGTCACGACGAGCTGTCTGGGGGCGAGGCTCGGCGCGTGGCCCTGGCTCGGGTGCTGGCCCTCGAGCCCGAGGTCATGGTGCTGGACGAACCCACCGCGGGGCTGGACGCCGAGAGCTCGAATCGGGTGGAGTCCTTGATCCGTCGGCTCAACCGCGAGCGCGGCACCACCGTCATCCTGGCCTCCCACAGCCTGAAGCGTGCCTTGACCCTCGCCACGCGCGTCGTGACCCTCGTGGATGGCTGCCTGGTGGACGGAAACCTGGACAACCGCACCTTCGGAACCACCCGGCGGGTGGCGGGGGGCTGGGAATACCAAGACCACCGCGGGTGGCGGTATGCCTACACCGACGCTTCGTTGTTCCGGGATGCCTGGCTCGGGCTAGGGCCGATCGAGGGGCCCGTGCAGCTCTGTGTGTCCTCTCGAGCCGTTCGGCTGGCCCCTCCTGGTGGAGACGAACCCGCCACGTTGGTGGGTGAGGTGGACGCCATCCGCCGGGACGGTGACCAGGCTCGTGTCAGGGTGCGGCTCCCCGAGCGGCAGCGGGTGCGCGCCCGGATCTCGCTGGCGGAGCTCGAGCGGCTCTCGCCACGGCTCGGTGATCGGATCACGATGAGCTTCGAGCCGGGCTCGGTGTTCCTGTTTCCTGGGCGCTAGCGCTCCGCGACGTTGCTTCGTCTTCGTACCGTGTAGGCCAACTCGACCGTGTCGGTGGCGTCGGGCGCCAGGTCTCGCTCCCAGCGCAGGAGGCCGTCCTTGTCGGGTGTGAGCTGGCTGGTGGTCTCGTCGCGGTCTACGACGACCTGGACCTGCTCCACCTCGGACACCGGCACTCGCTCGACCACCTGAACGCGGCGGGGCTCGGCTCCCAGGTTGGACAGCAGGATCTCCACCCGGTGTTCGGTCTCGTGCCAGCGGGACAACATGCCCGGCTCGTGCTCGACTCGCTCGGCCCGCCTGAACACCCGCAGGCTGGCATCGGGGCCGAAGCCGAGCTCCAGTCGCTCCCCCGGCGCCACGAAGCCGAGCTTGGCCCTCCCGACCCGTCCCGCGTCGGCGACGAGATCCACGGGGCCGGCCAGGAGGGGGTGGTCGGCCCTGTTGTGGGCCGTGCAGCGCAGCAGCACCGCGTTGGCCAGCTCGGCCATTGCCACCCGTTCGATCTTGGCAGCCCCTTGGCTGCTACCGATGGGCACACGGTACGGTCGGCCGTCCGAGGGGACCGTGGACAGGTGCTCGGAGCGCAAGTTTACGGGTTCGCCGCCGTCGTCCACGCCAGGGAGCTCGTCTGCTTGCCTGGTGGCCTGGCCGAGGCCGGTCGTGCGGATGCTCTGCTCGCGTGTCTCGATGACCATCTGTTCCTGACGCGGCCGGACATGGAGCAGGTCTTCCTCGAGGAGGGGGGGCTCGGTGCCCAGGGAGGGACGCTGGGTGGAGAAGTGCAGTTGCACGTTTTCCCAGGCTTCGCCCGTGTTTTGCCAGACGTTGGCCTGCATCTCCAGGGCGAGGGCTGGCGTGGGTTTGGTGGAGAGGGTTGCGCGGTAGCGGGGGCGCCAGCAGGCACCGGGCACCACGTACGCCAGCTCGAGGATCAGCGCGGTGGGTCGATCGACCTCGAGGTCCACCTCGATCCAACATCGCAGGCGCGCGTCCCAGCCCTTGCTGGCTCGGATGCGTCTGCCGAGGTCCTCGAGCTCTCGCTCGGCGTCCTCGTAGCCATGGACGAGGGCCAGGATCTCGGCCTGTAGTGCGGCTTGTCGCGTGCGCAGATCCGCCAGCTCGGTCCGCCAGCGCTCGGGCTCGCTGCGGCCCCAGCCGGTGTCCTCCGCGGCTTCTCGAAGCAGCTGGGTGGTGATCTCGCCGAGCTGTTCGAGCTCGGCGCTCTGCGCCTCTCTGTGTTTCTGCATGGCGCGCAGAGCTTCGGTGCGGCGACGTCTTTCGGCCACCAGCTCCGGCAGGTCCCCGGGCAGCTGTTTGTCGGAAGTGACCACCTCGCGGCGGACCCGGAAGTCCAGGAGCCTGGCGTGCTGGGTGGAGCTTCCCACGAGCTCGGCGCGCAGGCTGCGATCGGAGAGGATGGGGGAGACGGCGTCGAGCTCGAGCCGGTGTGTTCCGGCGGCCACCTCGAGGCTAGCGCGTCGGAGGGCCTGGGCGCGGTCCTCGAAGAGGGTGACCTCGACCACGGGGGCCACCATGGGGGTGGAGGTGGGCTGTTGCATGGACTAGGCCTCCCGCCGGTTGCCGCCCACCAGCTCGTGCTTGGGCGAGATGGTGACCACGTAGGATGCTCGCAGCTGCCGCACCTCGCCGGGCTCGATCTCGAGCTTCCAGCGGTGGGCACCCCTCAGGGGCGCCCGTCGTTGCTCGAACTCTTCCCACCCGGGCTCTATGGTGCCCAGCTCGACCGTGATGTCCTCGTCGTCTTCCCGCTTGGTGGGTATGCGCTCCCGGACCTCGACCGTAGCCGTCCGAGACAGCAGGTTGCGGACCTCGATGGTCAGCTCGTGCTCCAGGTCCTGGTGGCGGGAGACCATGCCCCGCTGTTTTTCGGAGAAGCGGGTGTTCCGCGCCACGCGGATGCCCTCCTCCACACCGAGCCCCAGCTCGAGCTGTCCTCGCGCGGGTACGGTGGCCAGGTCCGCCGTCAGGAGGAAGTCGGCGCCCATGTAGACATCCACGGGGCCTGCAAGCAGGGGAGCTGCGAGGGGGTTTTCCATGGCCAGCGTGCGGAAGACCTCTTGGGTCTCTCGGGGGACCGATACGTAGCGGATCTTGGCGGCCGCATCGCTGGACAACACGGGCACCCCGTGAAAGTTGCCGTCGCCGGGCACGTCGACGGGCAGCTCTCCGCGCCAGGCGTGGTCGAACGCGTCCAGGCGCTGGGGGGCGCTGTGGCCCGCGGGGACCTCGAGGCTTCGCACGACACGGGCCGACTGTCTCACCCAGGTGGTCAGCTCGTGCTTGCTGGGAAGGCGGACGCGCTCGGCCTCGAGCAGCAGCTCGCGGTAGCGGCGGTGAGCGCCTAGGCGGCGCAGCTGCCCCTGGTGGGGCTCGCCCGGCCCGGCCATGCGGAGGCCGTCGTAGTCCAGCAGGTCGCGTCCCGCCTCGAGTCCGGCGGGGGGCGCGGGAGGTGGAGCCCCGCCAGCGCCGTAGGCCCCGCCAATGGGGGCATCCAGCATGTCGTCCAGCTCGGCCAGCTGGGCCGTGGCTTGGGGTTCGGGGGGGGCGGCGCCGCTGGCCATGGCCTGGAAGGCCGTCGTCGCGGCGCGGGCTCCGGAGCGTCGGGCTCGCTTGGCCTTGGGGCGCGCCTTTTTGCGGCGTTGCTCGCGCTGGGGCGCCATCTCTTCGGCCTCGACCTCGACCTCGGCCCGTATCTCGAAGTGGGCCAGGCGCTCGCCCACGGTGCTGGACGGCGTGGGAGCTGGCATGGCAGCCGGTTCGGGTTCGTCGAGGATCTCGATGTCCTCGTCCGCCGGCTGCGGGCGCTGGTGCAGGGTCTGCGCGGCACACCGGTAGTCGTCGTAGAGCGCGTCGGCGCCGTGGGGTGGGGGCCTCCAGCCCGTGGAGGGGGCAGGAGGCTGGGCGCGGCCGATGCGCAGGGTCTGCAGCTCGGGGAGCTCGGTCCATCGCATTGCATCGGCGGTCGACAGCACCAGCTGGACCCCGGTCCAGTCCTCGTCGCTCAGCTGACAGACCTGGGCGCGCATGGTCAGGGTGCTGGCACCACCAACGGGATCCACCCGCAGCGAGTAGGCGGGTGCCCAGCGGGCTGCGGGCACCAGGTAGCTCAAGACAAGCCGGCACCGTGGGGCCGCGTCTGCACCGCCGGTGGGCGCGTGCAGGTTGATGCGCGCGACCTTGCGCAGCTCGTGGGGGCGGAGCTGGCGGCGGTCCTTTTTCGCCGCGCGGCTGGCTTCCACTCCAGCCAGGGCCTCGCGGGCCAGCCTGAGAGCTTCGCGGGCGTTCTTCAGGGCTTCGTGTTGGCTGTCCAGCTCGACGCGCCGGAACGCGAGGAGTGCCTGCCGGGCGCGGGTGGGGAGAGGGGTGGGGGCTCGCCTTCGGCCCCCTCGGGTCGCTCGGGACTGACCAGCTCGTTCAGCGCCTCGAGGGCGGAGTCGACGCGCCCGAGCTCTTGGCGGCGTTGGCGTACCAGGCGCTGGGCGTCCCGCAGCTCCCGGTCGGTGGCGGGAGGAAGGCCGGGCTCTGGCGGAGGGGGCTCGAGGCCGATCTGGACGTCTACGGCCTGGGGGCAGGTCGAGGGATCGGCGCCATCGGCGGGCTCGATGGACAGCTGGAGGGTTTCGTCGCGGAGCTGCAGCGGCAGGCCCGGAACGTGCAGCTCGGCCGGAAGGGACGGCGGTGTGTCGAATTCGGCCACGCGCCGGACGGTGGCACCCAAGCGGTAGACGGTGACTCGCTCGATGCTGGAGCCGGGGGTGATAGGGGCTGGGGTCATGGAAGCCTCCTGACGAGGGACAGGATCGTCGCCTGTGCTGGGCGGGTCGGTGGTAGCGGTCGTTAGCTATAGCTTCCTCTCTACACACCACACACAGGCTTGCGCGCATCGCCCCTTGGCTCTACCTTGCGGGTGCTGGTTCAGCCCCTGGAGCCACCGTGCCTAGCATGCTCGAAGAAGGTCTGCTGCTCGCGGACCGCTACCGTATCCACGAGCTGATCGGCAGCGGTGGGAGCGGATGGGTCTACCGGGCGACCCAGGAGCCCTTGGGACGGCCTGTCGCGGTCAAGGTCCTGCGCACGGACCTGCCCCAGGAAGACCAGCAACACTTCGAGGCCCGCTTCCTGCGCGAAGCCTCGCTGGCAGGCTCTCTGCAGCATCCCCACATCGTCACCATCCACGACTACGGCCGCAGCCCCGAGGGTTTCTGCTACCTGGTGATGGAGTACCTGGACGGCTTCACCCTGCGGGAGGTGCTGCGCCGCCACAACGTGCCGGTCAAGCGCCTCGTGCGCATCTTCGATGGCCTGGCCCAGGGCCTGCGGCACGCCCACGGTCGGGGCCTGGTCCACCGGGACGTCAAGCCCAGCAACGTGTTCCTTGTCCGCGGTGACGGCGAGGAGTGGCGCCCCAAGCTGATGGACTTCGGCCTGGTGCGCGAGGTGCACTCGGACGTCACGGTGACCGAGGTGGGTACCTTCCTGGGCACGCCGCAGTACATCGCCCCCGAGCAGGCCATGGGCCAACACGCCGATGCCCGGTCGGACGTCTACTCCATGGGCGTCATGCTCTATCGGGCCTTGTGCGGCAAGCTGCCCTACGCTGCCACAAACCCCGCGGCCCTCGCCTACATGCACGTACACGAGCCCTACCCCTCCATGGGGGAGCGGGCGCCTGGGGTCGACGTGTCCAGCAGGCTGGAGTCCATCTGCATGCGCTGCATGAAGAAGGATCCCGCGGAACGTTTCTCCGACGCAGGTGCCTTCCTCGAGAAGCTGCGCGCCACGTCGCGCTTCGTGCTGGGGCCCGACGTGCTGCCCCCCCCCGACAAGAGCGCGTCGCGAGTGGCGGCGGTCGCGCTGAAGGTCCCCGAGCTTCCCGTGCCTCCCGAGCAGGACCTCACCCCCCGTATCGACACCGAGGAGACCGACTTCCCCGAGGACACCGACATCACCGACGCCATGGGGCCACCTCCGCCCCTGCCTCCACGTGACGAGGCCCCCCCGCCGGTGCCTGTCCCGGTCCACGATCTCGGGGAACCTGGGCTCGTGGACAGCGGGAGCAGCTCGCGCATGCTCAGGATCATGCTCTCGGCCGCCGCGGTCGTGGTGCTGTTCTGTGGAGGCCTCGGGGCTGGGCTGCAGCTGTTCTTCGCCGAAGGGGTGGCGGCCTTCGAGGATGGCTTGCTCCAGGCCCTCGAGCGTGAGGAGGCCCAGGCCGTGCTGCCGGTGGAACCGCATGGACCGGCGCCGGTGCTGACCGATGTCGTCCAGACCGAGGAGCTGCCCGAGGTGGAAGCCGCGGTCGAGGTGGCGCAGCAGCCCGAACCGCCGGATAGCGAGCCCGTGGCAATAGCCCCAGAGCCCGCCCCGGGGCTCCCGCCCCGGGATGGTGCCCGCCAGGCCGCACTGGACTCCATCCGCGAGGTGCTCGACGAGCCCGCCGTGCAGCCGCCCCCCGTCGAAGAGTCCGTGGTCGACGCCGTGGCCGCCATCGAACCCACGAGGGCGGAGGTCGAGCCGTCAGCTGGCGGTGGCAGCGACCTGGGCCTGTCCATCGTGGGCGCCAGCGGCCACGAGGAATCCCCCCAGCCCTTGGTCATCCCGCCCCCAGAGCCACCTGGGGTGGTCATTCAGCCGTCGTCGGGCGACCTGCCTCCACCGGCCCCCCAGCGGGGCACGGTCACGGCGGACGAGGTCAGCTTCACCGCGGACGAGGCTGCGGCCACGCTGAACTGGATCAACACGGCCAGCGAGAAGGAGCTGAAAGCGTCGGGCATCTACAGCCTGGGCGTGACCAACATCCTGACCCAGCGGCCGTACCAGAGCATCGAGGTGTTCGCGGCCACCCACTACGTGGGGCCCAAGTCGGTGCAGGCGGCGAAGTACGCGGCGCTGAGATAGCTGCGCAGTGCTTCGGGGGTCGCCGTGGAACTCGTCGTGTCTCCGCCGTCATGGCCGAAAAGAGAATTAGAAGTTAACCGTACACCGAA
The DNA here is from genome assembly GCA_964626835.1 of uncultured Enterobacterales bacterium. GTDB lineage: Bacteria > Myxococcota_A > UBA796 > UBA796 > JAFGLY01 > CALDOK01. The sequence continues at coordinate 250 of CAZVHW010000245.1, read as the reverse complement.
CCCAATGCGGTAGTTCACTCCCCTGCCATGAAGCAAGACGAACGAGTATTGGGTCTCTTCTGGCCGACGCTCGGCGACGCGGGGGTGCAGGAACTCGAGCAGGCCAGGCGGAGCGATCCCAACGCCAGCTGGTCCGATCTGGTCGCCGGGCTGGATTCGCAGCTGACGAGCAGCGAAGCGGCGGCGGACCTCGCGGAGAGGGTCGACCGGAACGTCCAGCTCGTGAACCCGCAGGTGACCCCTGAGGCAG
>CAZVHW010000244.1:0-10574 GCA_964626835.1 uncultured Enterobacterales bacterium | reverse complement strand
CAGCCACCAGGCCGCGAGCGTGCGCGGAAGGTTGCCAATGCGACCCCGGCGTGCGCGGAGTAGTGAGTCCACGTCTACGCCCGCCACCGCCGCCACCTGTGCCAGAGCGTCCGCCTGCGAGAGTGAGCTCACCGTTGCTGGGGGGCGATTCACCTCGACGCCCTCCGTGTTCACTGGACGCCAAACGTGGGCTTCATCCAGCACCTCGGGTAGCTTGGCCTCCCCGGAGACCAGGTCGTCGAGGGCGTCCCGGTATTGCCGAGCAGAGCCGTACAGCTCCAGGTGCTCGTCGCAGGACAGCCAAGAAGGGGCGGGGTCGAGGCCAGCGTAGGCCCGGTGGCTCGTCCAAGTGGTCTCGTCGGGGTGGGCCACGGCACCTGCACGCAGGGGATTCAGGTGAATGTAGGCCAACAAGTGACGCCAGTAGTCGTCGTCGAGCACCAAGCGGTTGCGGTACCGGGCGCGGAACAGGGGGCCGTCCCAGCCGTGGGCGTTGTTCTTCCGGCGCGCCAGGTTGCTTCCCAGCCAGGCCATCACCTTCGCCAGGGGGGAGGCGTGGCACGCGAGCATGAGGTGAAAGTGGTTGCCCATGAGCGCATAGCCTCGAACACTCACGCCGAAGCGCCCAGGGAGTTCGCCCAGCAGCCCGAGGAAGAGTTCGAGGTCGGAGGGCTTGCGGAAGACGTGGCGCCGTCGGGAGGTGCGGTTCATGACATGGTGGCGAGCACCGGGGTAGTCGAGTCGAGGTGAGCGGGGCATGGCAAGCCTGGAATGGGGAGAATGGGTGAAAACATTATCATACCCACCTGACACCACTATCCTACCCACCTGACACCACTATCCTATTGACACCACTATCCTATCTGGGCATGGCCGCATGCTACCGCTCGAGGGGATGTTGACGCCAGTTTCCCGTCGGACCGACGGAAACGGGGCTATACTCCCTGCGCCGGAGGTCCCCTATGCGTACTGCCCTTGTTCTTCTTCCTTTGCTCGTTTCGTGTAGCGACTACGATCTGTCGGCTCTCGATGGCGAGACCAACTTCGCCGCCAGCATCAGCGTCTCTCCCCTGGTCGTCTCCTTTGGCCAGGTGGACATGGGCACCACGGCGGCCGAGAGCTTCACCATCACGAACGTGGGCAACGCCCAGCTGATGGTGGAGGAGCTCGAGCTGCTGGGCGCCGAGACCTTCGCCCTGACCGACATGAGCGCCACCGGGGCGCTGCAGCCCGACGAGAGCGTGGACGTGGTGGTCGAGTACACCCCCGAAGAGGCCGAGGCCGAAGACGAGGGCTCGGTTCTCGTCCACAGCACCGATCCCTACGAGCCCATCGTCGAGGTGCAGCTCTGGGGCGGCGTGGACATGCCCGTCCTGACCATCACCCCCAACCCCGCCGACTTTGGCAGCGTCCTGGCCGGCCAGGAAGAGACCATGACCCTCACCCTGACCTCCACGGGGCAGTCGCCGGTCACCTTCTCGGACTTCGACATCACGGGCACCGTCTTCACCGGCGTAGAGGCCGAGACCTGGCCCATGACACTCGACCCCGGCGGCGTCACCTCCATGGAGGTCACCCTGATCGCCGATGGTGGCGGCAGCATCAGCGAAACCATCACGGTAGACGTGGACGAACCCGGCTCCGACGCCACGGCCGAGCTGCGCGCCACCGTGGGCGAAGGCGGCCCCATCGCCGTCTGCGATGTCGATCCCTCCGAGGTCCAGCCCAACAACGAGACCGCCACCTGGATCGGTCGGGAGTCCTACGACAGCGACGGCTACAGCATCACCACCTGGGATTGGACCCTCCACTCCCAGCCCGGCGGCTCCACCGCGTTCATGCCACCTGGCAGCGCCGACCGCGGGGGCTTCGCACCCGATCTGGCTGGTGAGTATGTCGGGGAGCTCATCGTGATGAACGAGCTGGGGGTCTACTCGGATCCTTGCTACGCCACGCTGACCGCCACCCCCATCGAAAACCTCTGGATCCAGATGTACTGGACCCACACCAACGACGACATGGACCTGCATCTGCTCAAGCCGGGCGGCAACATCGAGAGCAACGGCGACTGCTACTACATGAACTGCGTGGGCGGAAACCTGGACTGGGGCGTGAACGGCGACGCCAGCGACGATCCCTCCCTGGACATGGACGACATTCCGGGTACCGGCCCCGAGAACATCAACATCGACTACCCCGAAAACGGTGAGTTCACCGTCGTGGTCCACGACTACCCCGGCAGCACCTACAACGGCGGCGACGACGTCACGGTGGTCATCTTCCTTGGCGGCGTCCAGGTCTGGACCGACACCCGCACCATCAGCGGCGAGAACTCCTACGAAGACTTCGCCGAGATCGAGTGGCCCTCGGGGCTCGTCACCAGCTTGTAGAGGGCGCGCCGTGTCGGCGATCGTCCTGTTGCTCTTCGCCCTGGGTTGCCCGCCCAAGGAAGACAGCGGTGTCGATACCTCCGAGGGGGACAGCGACACGGATGTCGACGCCGACACCGATGCGGACACCGACGCCGATACCGATACCGACACCGATGTGGCCCTTCTGAGCTTCGCGTTGTCCGGTGAACTCGAGGGCGCCGCCTTGGCGCTGACCTGGGCCTGGCCCCAGGAAGATGGTTACCTCGAGGGCGCGGTGCTGGGCACGGCCGCCATCGATGGCGAGGCCGTCGAGGTGTCGGGGCTCGAGATCCCCGACGACGATCTGGTAGAGCTGGCCCCCGACCACTACCCCGGCTTGTACGCTGCCATGTACGTACCCAGCCTGTTCCAGGATCTGGACGGCGACCTCGAGGTGGACGAGGGCGAGATCGTGGTCGGTGCCGGCCTCGAGTGGCCCTTATGGATCGAGGGCGAGCTACCCGCCGAGGCGGCCTTGTTGGGCCTGGGGCTGGGTTGGAACTCCATCGACTACTCGGTGGCCGATACGGTGTCCTTTGGCGGGGCCGTCGGGCTACCCGTCGAGGCGAGCCTCTGGCCGGTGGAGTCCATCACCATCGGGGGTGCATTGGCGGACGAGGACGAGCTGGCCGCACGACTGTCGGTGCGCCCGGGCCAGGCTGGCAGCGACGGCGTCCTGGAGGTCATGTCGGACGTCAAGCCGCTGGCCGATGTCGAGGTTGAGTGGGGTGCCAGCTGGATCCTGGAGATCGAGGGCACTCCGCCGGAAGAGCACTTCGCCGACCACGGTGAGAGCGCCTGGCACGGCGTGCTCGAGTTCCTGCGGCTGTACCACGACAGCGACGGGTCGGGAGGCTTTTCGGACGGCGACGACTTGAGCGACGCCATCTGCCACGAGGGCGAGGGGGCATACCTCGAGTACAGCGAACCCCTGACCTCCCCCACCCGCGCCTTCTACTACGCCTGGATCGGGATGCCGGTGGGCTGGGCGGCCCTGACGGGCACCGATCCCGAGACCTGGCTCGTCCTGGACGAGAGCCAGGCCGGGAGCCTGGGGCATTGCGAGGTGGAGGAAGGCGCGCGCTAGGAGCCCTCGTCGCCAGCGCAGGCCGACCGGGTGTACAGGTGCTTGCCCCTGGGGGTTGGGGGGATGTGGTCCACGTAGCGGATCTCCACCGTGAGCCCTGGGTCGATCTCGTGCTCGTCAGCGGCTGATGAGCCAGATGCCCACGCTGGCCACCACCGCTCCGATCCAGCGGGTGGTGGGGATGGTCTCGCCCAGGAACCACCACGCGGCGAACATCCGCTCGATCACCAGCATGATCCCGAGGGAGGTCGCGGCGACGCTCGAGGGCAGCCGCGAGAGCAGCCAGTACCACGTGAAGGCGGTGACGCCACCGATGGCGATGGCGCCCAGCACCAGCGGGGAGGTGAACAATGCGTGGAGGTTCTCACCCAACGGCGAGAAGTCGAAGCCGCCGATCTTGTTCAGACCCGCCTCGAGCATGGTCTGGCGAGTGAGCACCAGCAGTGTGAGGACGAGCAGGAAAGAGATGCGGGCGAACATTGCGCGGGGCCTCCATGCGGGAGGCCATCATTGCGCTTCGTCTTCCATCATCACGTTGCCCACCATCACCCGCTCCAACAGCTCGCCGTTGGGCATGGGGCGCAGCTGGCCCTCCTCGAGCACGTCGGTGGTGAGCAGGCCCACGGGACCGACCAGCGAGACCCTGCCTTGCGGCGCTTCGACGGTGGCGTTGGCGACGACCATGCTTCGCAGGCGTTTTCCGGCGGACCAGCTCTGCAGCCAGCTGCGGGTCCGGGCCCGGGCGCTCGCGCTGGTGATCCACCACAGCACCGCGCCAGCACCCGCGATCAGGATCAGCGGCGTGAGCAGCGGGCCGTTGACCACCGCGATGGCCGCCAGGGTGCCCGCTGCGAGCTGGATCCAGCGCAGCTCGGCGCGGGTTTCCTCGAGCGATTCCTTGCCTTGGTCCCGGGCTTCGTCCAGCCGGGTGCGACGGTAGTGGGAGGCACCCGCCAGGATGATGGACGCCGGGATGAGCGTCGAGAGGATCGAAAACAGGGAGTACAGGAGCTCCGAGAGCCCCTCGAGCCCCACGTGGCTGGCCACGGACGCCAGGCCTACCGTGAGCACCACCCAAAAGAGCAGGAAGGACAGCACCAGGTTCCATGCGATGCCCTTGCGCTCGTGCTGCCGTCGGGCCAAGCCGAGGGCCCGGAGCTGGAAGTTCAGGATGGCAGCGGAGACCGGGGCGGCCACGAGGGTGAGGACGACCCACGCGAGGGGATGGCCCAGGATGGTCTTGGCGAGGGCTGGGTAGTCCATGGTGTTCTCCGTCTGCGAGCTCAGCTAGTCAGGGGCGCGAGCTGCCAGCGGTCCCGGCGCTCGTCGCGGCCCGCCAGGCGCAGGGTGATGGCGTCGCCCACGCGCCAGCTGGGGCCACCGGCGGCGCCGGTGGGGGCCAGCATCAGGCCCTGCTCGTCGCAGTCGTAGCGCTGCCCCAGCGCGGCCTCGACGTGGGTGACGTAGACCTTGATCTCGAGGGGCAGGTCGTCCAGGCGCACGTAGAGTCGGCTGCGGGTGAGGCCCAGGACCGTGCCGGTGCGCGCTGGGCGCCGGCTGGGTGGCAGGGCGAGATCGTGCTCGAACAGGTAGTCCAGCGCGAGACGCTCGGCCTGGCGGGTGAGCGCGCGCTGGATGGTGTGGGCCTGGTCGGCGGCCTGGATCACCCGGACGCGCAGCGCCTCGTCGTTCGTCTGCCGGCTGGGGCGCTCGAGCCCGAGGTGCTCGAGCAGCTCCTTGTGGGTGAAGATGCCCACCACCTCGCGCATGGGGGCCGTGAACCGGCCATAGCAGGGCACGCCCAGGGCGTGGTGGGGGCCTGGCTCGGGGGTGAAGTCCGAGCGCTCGTAGGAGTGCAGGATCTGGCGCTGGATGGCCTGGTGGACGCGGCCCGGGACGCCCTGGGCGGGCAGCCGCGCCAGGTAGTCCGCCAGGGTTTCCGCGGGAGCGTCATCGGTGGCTCGCCGCCGCCAGTTGCACTCGGAGACTCCCAAGCCGTGCAGGCGGATCAACCCCGCGACCGCCCGCTCGAGGCTGTCCACTCGCGCCGCGGCGGGGTGGGGGTGGACGCGGAAGACCGGCTGGACCCAGGGTTCGGTGCTCGCCCGCATGATGTGAGCGCCCTGGGTGTTGCAGAGCAGCGAGATCTGCTCGTTCCAGCGCTCCACGTCGTTGCGGTGCTCGGCCACCAGGCGGAAGCCGGGCGCCGTGGGACCCGGCGGCTCCCAGGCAACCTCGGGTCGCTGGAAGGGCACCATGCCCCGTGCGCGAGCCTGCCGGAGCAAGGGCTCACCGAGATCCCGGAGGCACGCCAGCACCGGGGTGTAGGGCTGCCCGTCCAGCGGACTCGAGCTGGGATCGTCGCACCAGGCCTGCACCCCGTCGTAGGCGAGCTTGGCCTTGCTGTGGATGCGGGCTCTGCTGACGGTGGTCTCGGTGGGGATGCCATCGCCGTCGATCCGGATGGTGAACACCAGCGCCCGCCGTGGGACCCCTGGACACAGGGACACGACGTCCTCGCTGAGCAGGCGGGGCAGCATGGGGGCGCAGAGGTGGGCCAGGTAGAAGCTGGCCCCTCGGCGCAGGGCCTCGTCGAACAGGGCCGTTCCGGGCCTGACGTACCAGCTGGCGTCGGCCAGGGCGTAGCGCAGCAACCAGCCGGAGCCGTCGCGCCGTACGTGCAGGGCTTGGTCCAGGTCCTTCGAGTGCTCGTAGTCGATGGTGACGAAGGGCAGGGCCTCGAGATCCTCGAGGCTCGGATCGTCCAGCCCCGGCGCCGCCGCCAGCGCTCGGGCCTCGGCCTCGACCCGCGCGGTGTGGGCGAGATCCAGACCGTGTTCGTCGAGGATGGCGTGTAGGCGGGTCTGGATGTCCGAAGGCTCGTGCTGGGGCGCGGTATCTCGCATGTCCATGCCCTAACCTCGCCTGTTATCTTGGCTGCGTGGACCTCTCCGTGCACCATGCCCTGTCGATGCTCGTGTGCATCCTGTCGATGCTCTGCGTCGCCTGCCGGGGTGGTGAGGACGCTCCCCCGGACCGGCCTCCCCAGGAACCCTCTCGAGACAGCGGCGACAGCTCCGCAGACACCGGAGGCGCCGACACCGAAGCGCTCCCCGGTTGGGACGGCGAGGTGGCGGACTCGGCGGACTGGGTGTTCTCCCTGGACCGCGTGCACGAGGTGGAGATCCTGCTGAGCACCGCCGCCGAGGCGTCGCTGCGCGAGGAGCCCTACACCTGGATCGAGGCCAGCGCGAGCTTCGACGGTCGGTCGCTCGAACCGATAGGAGTGCGGCTCAAGGGCAAGATAGGCTCGTTTCGGGATCTGGACGCCAAGGCCGGCTTCAAGCTGGACTTCAACCGCTTCGACGCGGCGCTCGATCTGTCTGGGCTCGAGCGGCTCAACCTGGACAACATGGTCCAGGATCCGTCCTGCAACCACGACCGCGTGGCCTACCGGATCTACAACGCTGTCGGCATCCCCGCGCCGCGGGTCGGCTACGCCCAGGTGACGGTCAACGGCGACAACTTTGGCGTCTACGCCCTCATCGAGGACTATGACGACGTGTTCCTGGACCGAGCCTACTCGGATCCATCCGGCAACCTCTACGACGGCGACTACCTGCTACAGGACGACGGCAGCTACCTGCTGGCGGACTTCCAGCCCGCCTGGCACGACAACTTCCAGCTCGACGAGGGCGAGGATGTCGACCTCGAGGACATCCAGGGGGTCACCGAGGCCTTGCGGGAAAGCTGCGACACCGAGGCCTTCATGGACACCGCCGGGGCCGTCGTGGACCTCGAGCGCTTCGCCGCGTTCTGGGCTGGGGAGATCTGGGTGGGGCAGTGGGACGGCTACGCCACCAACAGCAACAACTACCGCGTGTACTTCGACCCTGCGGACGCAGGGCGAGCCCGCCTGCACCCCTGGGACCACGACAACGCCTTCTACCAGGGCGACTGGGTCCTCTCGCCCTCCGGTGAGCTTGCGCAGTGCTGCAGGCGAGACGAGGCCTGCCATGCGCTATTCCACGAAGCGCTCGAGCAGCTGGGCCAGGCGGTCGGAGCCGTGGGGTTGCTGGGGGAGATCGACGACACCCTGGAGATGCTCGAGCCCTACCTGCAGGACGACCCTCGGCGGGAGTTCACCATGGCGTCGCTGGAGGATGAGCGGTCGGCGCTGCTGTTCTGGCTTCAGGTGCGTGAGAACGAGCTGACCAACTACCCGTCCCTGTGACCATGCTGCCGCGGGAGGGATCCTCGGGGCCGCTTGTCACCACCATGCGGTTGAGCGCCTTGGAGCAAGGCTCCGTGCTGTTTCGGAAAAGGCGTTTCCAGGCCCATTGCGGGCTCGGTCGCGCCCCGATAACGGGTCGCCCACCGCCACACCCAGGATGTCACCATGGACGCCTATCTCTCCCACATCAAGGACAAGACCGTCCTGGTCACCGGCGGCGCCGGTGCCATCGGCTCGAACCTGGTCCGTCGCCTGGCCGAGGTGGGGGCGCGCACGGTCATCGTGCTCGACGATCTGTCCGCCAGCACCCTCTGGAACGTCCCCGACCTGCCCAACGTGTTGTTCGTGCACGGCTCGGTCACCAACGAGATCGATCTCAAGCGCTGCTTCGCCGAGAAGCCCGAGATCGTCTTCCACCTGGCGGCCTTCTTCGCGAACCAGAACTCCGTGGACTACCCCCAGAAAGACCTGATGGTCAACGGCCTGGGCACCCTGCTGGTGCTGCAGTACTCCGTGATGACCGGCGTGCAACGCGTGGTCTACGCATCCTCGGGCTGCTCCATCTACGGGTCCAAGGCGCCGCTGCCCCTGAGCGAGGACTTCGTCTCGCTGCACATGACCACGCCCTACCAGATCACCAAGATGTTGGGTGAGCTGTACTCGAACTTCTTCTGGCACCACCACGACCTCGAGGTGGTCAAGTGCCGCTTCTTCAACAGCTTCGGGCCGGGCGAGGTCCCGGGGCAGTACCGAAACGTCATCCCCAACTTCATCCACCGGGCCATGAAGGGCCTGCCCCTGCCGTTCACCGGCCTCGACCACGCCTCCCGCGACTTCACCTACGTGGACGATCTGGTGGACGCCCTGGTCCGCTCCGCCTACTACACCGCCGCCGTGGGCCAGGAGATGAACCTGGCAGGCGGGCGTGAGATTCGCATCCTCGACATGGCCCAGAAGGTCATCGAGTTCACCGGCGGCAAGTCCGAGATCATCCGGGGCACCCCCCGAAAGTGGGACACCAAGGTGCGCCTGCTGGCCAGCATCGACCGCGCCAGGGAATTGCTGGAGTGGGAACCGGTCATGGACTTCGACGAGGGCCTGAAGCTCAACATCGCCTGGTTCGAGGAAAAGTGGCACCTCATCGAGGGCGCAGCCAGCTACGTGCCAGGTTCGTCCGCGGCCGTGCGCGGCACCGTCGCCGAGAAGTAACGTTCGCTCCAACCCAGCCTCGGAGGCCCCATGTCGGAACGCATCGACGTCTTTGGATGCCAGTTCGATCCGCTGACCCTGGCCTCCGCCCTCGAGCGGGTAGACCGCTGGATCACCGAGCGTGAAGCCTTGCACCAGGCGGTGGGGGTCAACATGGACCACCTGCTCAAGTGTGTCGAGGAACCCTTCTTCATGGAACTGGTCAACCGCAGCGACATGGTCCTGGCCGACGGCCAGCCGGTGGTCTGGCTGTCCAGGCGCTACGCCGAGCGGCCCTTGCCCGCCCGGGTGGCCATCCCCGACCTGATGGAGGCCATGTTCCACTTCGGCGACGCGCGGGGCTGGAACTTCTTCTTCCTGGGGGCCAAGGACGAGCAGAACGCCGCCGCGGTGGCCAACACCCAGGCGCGCTTCCCCGGCCTGAACATCGTGGGTCGCTACCACGGCTACTACACGGAAGACGACGAGCCGGCCATCGCCAAGCAGATCGCCGACTCCAAGGCCGACGTGGTGCTCATCGCCATCACCAGCCCCAAGAAGGAAGAGTTCGTGGACCGCAACCGCGACGCCATCGGCCCGGTCTTCGTCATGGGCGTGGGTGGCTGCTTCGACATCCTGGCCGGGCTGCACAGCCGGGCCCCCAAGCTCATGCGCGAGAACGGGCTCGAGTGGGCCTGGCGCGTGATCATGGAGCCCAAGCGCTTCGGAAAGCGCATCGCCCACGACTTCACCTTCACCAAGCACATGCTGCGGCGAGAGCGCGGCGGCGACCCGACCACCGACCAGCCCTGAACGCCATGAAGGTCGCCCTCTGCACCCCCGATCTGCGCACCTTCGGGGGCATCGCCTCGCTGGTCAGGACCTGGCTCGAGTCTCCGGAGCTCGACTCGGTGGACCTGCGCATGTTTCGGGTGTCCACCGGCGGTCCCAAGCTCAAGAAGGCGGCCTACGCCGCGGCGGGCCCCATGCGCCTGTGGGCGGCGCTGGCCGCCGGCTACCGGCCCGACGTGGGGCACGTGCACTTCGGCGGCATGGCCAGCATGATCCGAGAGGCCGGCTACGTCGCGGCTCTCGAGGCCTTCGGCGTGCCCTGGGTGGCCCACACCCACGCACCGCTGAACCTCATCCGCCCAGCCGAACGTTCCTCCGTGTACCGACAGGTCATCCAGCAGGTGCTCTCCCGGGCCGATGCGATCATCGCGGTCACCGCTGCTCTGGAGCCCCAGATTCGCGAGTGGACCGGTGGCCGGGTGCCCATCCACACCGTCTACAATCCGGTAGACCCGGCGGCCCTGCCGGAGCCTTCGAACAACGACGGCCCCCCCGAGGTTCTCTTCCTGGGCCTGATGGTGCGCGACAAGGGTGTATACGACATCATCGACGTGGCCCAGCAGGTGCGCGACGTGGTGCCCGACGTCCGGTTCACGCTGGGGGGCGACGGCCCAGAGCTGGAGCAGGTCGAGTCCGCCGTGGCCGCCGCGGGCGTCGGTCAGTTCGTGCACACCCCCGGGTGGATCTCGGGTGACGCGCTGACACAGGCCTTCGGCCGGGCCTCCGTGTTCTGCCTGCCGTCCTACAACGAAGGGTTCCCGGTGTGCATCGTCGAGGCCATGGTGGTGGGCCTGCCGGTGAT
>CAZVHW010000243.1:6189-10659 GCA_964626835.1 uncultured Enterobacterales bacterium | reverse complement strand
GCGGAGCCAGGAATTGGACCAGGCGACGTGCTGGTTGAACAGGGCGGTGTGGGAGCTGTAGCCACAGTCGGCGGGATCGGCGGTCTTGATCCATGCCGCGAGGCGGGCGATGCGCAGATCGATGGCGTTGCCCGCGCCGGCCAGGGCGAGCATGATCTCGAGCAGCCGCTCGGCTTCTTCTTCCCGACCCAGCCCGCCATGGCCCAGCTCCCCCGGAGACGAGCCGTCTTTGCCCAGCCCCCCCGGAGACGAGCCGTCATTGCCCGGCCCCCCGCGCCCCCGCGTTTGCACGAGCTGTCCCCCGCCTACGCATCGAATTCCGAGCGGGCCTTCACGCTCCTGGAGGGCTGCCTGGCCGAGACAGTCACCGGTGGCTGCAACGAGGGCCCGGTCCGCGAGCACACTGTGCTCAACCTCGTTGGCATCTCCGACGAGCCCGAGCAGAGCGAGTACGAGTGGGACCACTACCTGGCCATGTTCCAGACCTACAAGTCCGATCCGGACGACGTCATCATCCACGCGGTGGGCGGCGACTACCCCGGCGGCTGCGGCTCTGCCTCCGCCTACACCGGCAGGTACGAAGCCGCCATGGCCACGGGCGGCCAGTTCCTCTCCATCTGCGCGACCGACTGGGCGACCAGCCTGGCCGCCGTGGCGGAGGACGTGGCGAGCAGCATGGACAGCTTCCAACTCACCGAGGAAGCGGTGGCCGGAACCCTGGTGGTGCGCATCGACGGTGTGCACCTGCCTGAGGGCTGGAGCTACGACGAGGACCGCAACGCGCTGGTCTTCGACAGCGAGTACATCCCCGAGGGTGGAGCCACAATCGAGGTGGAGTACGCGGTGAGGGGGGACTGCGGCTGAAGCCCTCCCTGTCCTCCCAGCGCGCCGCACTCCCCCGAGATACGCGCGCCCCCCACCCCACATCCACGCATAAGCCCCCACAGTGCGTTGTCACGTCGCACTGCTCTCTACTACCACTGGTGATGATGTCCGCAAGAGCGGGATAGCTCCAGTGATGGAGTTGGGGTCCCGAGGGTGGTTCGCTACGGCACCCCCATCACCACCCGAAAGCCGACACCACCGACCGTCTTGTACAACCCCGTCCGATACGCCAGCCTCACGTTCTTGGGTTCATAATCGTACTCCCCCCCACGGATGACCATCCCGTAGTACCCATCGACCCAGGGATCCGTGGCCGCCGCCGTCGAGAACGAGGCAGGACCGCTGTCTCCGGTCCACTCGCCCAGGTTGCCGTGCACGTCATGGAGGCCCCAGCTGTTGGGATCGAGCCCCGCTACCGTGGATACGCTCGAGGTGCTGCCACAGTACCAGGCGAGGTCATCCAACACGGCTCCGTTGTCGAGTACGAGACTCCCGCTGCAGTCCGTCTCGGTCCCCTTGAGTAGGTTTCCGCCATCCGAAAACGCGCCGGTGCTCCCAGCCCGGGCCGCGTACTCCCACTCCGCCTCCGTGGGCAGGCGCACGCCATCGCACTGGTAGGGATCGGTAAGCGCCGTGTCCAGGTCGCATTCTCCGCCGCCCGAGTAGGAGGTGCAGGCGTAGCAGGTAGTTGCCGACACGGCGCTCGAGAGCTGGTACGCGAACAACGCGGCTTCGTGCCAGGTACCACCAGCAGGGCAGGTCCCACATCCGGTGTAGCCGGATGCCCAGTACCCCGTGTAGGCGTAGAACTCGTCGTGGGTCACCTCGGTCACGCCGACGTAGTAGTCGCTCGTGAGCGTCACGCTGTGCTGCGTTTCGTAGGTAGAGTTTCGGCCGATCTCGCTGGAGAGGCTTCCCATCTGGAAGGTGCCAGCGCAGACGTAGGCCACGTCCAGGATCCCGATGGTCGACAAGGCGCCCGGGTAGGCGCTCGCGTCAGTGTCGTGGCAGTCATCGCCGCCGTGGGCATCGCTGTCGTGGCCATCCCCGTCCTGGTCGTAGTCCGAGGCGCCGTCGCAGTCGCTGTCCACGCCGTCATACCAGGTCTCTGTCGCGTCCGGATTCACGTCGCGATCGGTATCGTCGCAGTCCCCCTCGTTCTCGGTGAAGCCGTCGCCGTCATCGTCCTGATCGACGTCCGTGTCGGCGTCGCTGTCTGCATCTGCGTCAGCATCGCTGTCAGCATCGCTGTCGCCATCGGCGTCCGCGTCGCTATCGCCGCATCGCTGTCTGCATCGGCATCGGCATCGGAGTCGCTGTCCGTGTCGGCGTCGGCGTCGGTATCCGCGTCACCAACGATGGCGTCGGTGTCGAAGGTACCGTGCTCCGCTTGCCAGTCAGCCCATTCTCCCTTGCCGATCCAGCAGGCTGGCAAGACCACGAGCAAGGTCGGGATGACAGGTCGCATGGCTGGTACCTTTCCAGAAGTCGTGGTCGGGAGAGAAGCGGAGGGCACCTGCCGCACCATCGGCCCGTCCCCCCCCATCACGGCGCCTCCTCCCCACCGTAGTACCCCATGTCGGCGGTGGTTCCATCAACGTCCCTCGTCTTGGGATGACCTGCATCGATGCAGGGGCTGTCCGCGGGAAAGCCCTCTGCGACACTCTGCAGGCGAAGGTCCTGGGAGGCCCAGTCCGCGCCGCTCTTCCAGGACACGAAGAGAGGATCCTCCTCGAGGTTGCCGCTGGTGCCGGCCGAGTAGTCCGCCCCGCCGTTCACCCCCGACGACGTTCCGTACTGGTCCTCGTTCCCGAATACATCCACGTAGCCGATGGTGGTGTTGCTCTTCGCGTACATCCCACACCCCATGGACGAGGAGTCGCAGGTGTTGTAGGCCACGATGGAGTTGGCGATCTCGAAGGTGCCTGTCTGGTACCTGAAGTCGATGCCGCCACCTTCCCCGTTCTCGTTGCCCACGACGGTGAGCTGTGAGAGCTGCACGGTCCCGGTGGTCCCCACGTAGATCCCACCGCCGTAGCCGCTACCCCCGCCCTCGCGCGAGGTGTTCCCGACGAGCAAGGCGTTCTCGATGCTGACCAGGCTCGCGTCGTCGATGCCGATCCCTCCCCCGAAGTGGCCCTGGTTCTCGGCCACGACGACGCGGGTGGCCACCACGTCTGTGGACTCGATTCCAGCAGTGCACTCGCCTGCTGGGGCTCCGATGCCTGGGGCGCGTCCACTCCCCCAGAGGGCACGTTCTCGCATGTGAGCGCGTTCGCCAACCGCGGCTGTGCCATCAACACCGTCAGTGCCGTTGAGTGCTGGGGATACGACGACGAGGGCGGGCTCGAGCCGCCTGCAGGTGCCTTCGAACACGTGGCTACCGGGGGCTACCACACATGCGCGCTGACTGCCGGTGGCTCCATGGAGTGTTCGGGTCAGGACGACTACGGCCAGTCAACGCCGCCGCCGGGCACTTTCACAGCGGTCAACTCAGGTTGCTACCATTCGTGTGCTATCGATTCTGATGGGCTCGTGCACTGCTGGGGACAAGACCTTTACGGCCAGACGAGCGACTCTCCCGGTGGGGCCTTTGTCCAGGTCGGCGCGGGTGTCTATCACACCTGTGCAGTCGATACCGACGGTAACGTGGAATGCTGGGGGCTCGATGACTACGGCCAGTCGAGTGACGTGCCGACAGGCTCCTTCTCCGAAGTGGCCGCTGGATACAACCACTCGTGTGCGCTCTCCTGGGACCGAGGCGCCGTCTGGTGTTGGGGCGACGACACCTACGGGCAGTCCAGCCCCCCGTAGAAGCCGGTACGATCCCGCCAGCATCCTCCACCGATGCCCATGCCCCCTTTCGCAACATTCACGTACCTGGACCTCTTGGCGCAGGGAACGGAGCGGCTGCGCTCGCGGAGGTCTGTTTCCCGGAGAAACAGGATGGGGCGCACATCGTTCTCCCCGGGCCCGTGTTTACCCGGGTACACAACCGGCGCCGTGTTCGGCACGAGCGGAGCAGGAACGGGTGCGGCCTCCTACTCAGCGCCTCCGAAGGCGAACCGCGCCTCGACCATGCTCGGGCCGTCGGCGGCCGGGAACACGAAGTCGGACCCCATCGCGGCCAGGGCAAAGCTCTCTATCAGTGCATCGCCGTCACCGCCGGTGAAGCTCCGCTTGCCCTCCAGCAGCATCCGGGTCGTGCCGTCGGCCTCGAGCCTGAAAGTCCAGGTGGCTTCTCCCACGAGCTCGGGCTCCTTCGACCGTGCCGACTCGTAGGACGAGACCAGGCTGTCCATGGCCGCAGCCAGCCCGGCTCGCGCCTGGTCCGCCGAGAGCGATCCGGTGACCACCATGGCCTGCTGGCAGACGACGGACTCACTCGTCTCGGGGCCTGGGCAGACATCCTCCTGGCTTCCGCCGTCCGGAGCCTGGTGGGAGAAGCAGGACGGAAGCAGGAGGAGGGCGAGCCCGAGCGAGGCTCTCGGTCTGGTACTGGACGTCATGCAGGAACCTCCCATTGCGAGGGCCGCAGCCTCGACCGGGTGCCGGGGTGTCGTATCGCACTCTGTCCGGCCCCAC
>CAZVHW010000243.1:0-6179 GCA_964626835.1 uncultured Enterobacterales bacterium | reverse complement strand
CTCGCCGCCAGCGCCGCCACCCCTGCACGATCGCCGCCACGAGAAGACTGGGAAGAGCATTCTTCTTCGTTACGTTCTCCAATGCGCCCCTCTCCTCACTCTTCAGAGCAGCCCTCGTCCACGTCACCATCGCAGTCGTTGTCGATGTCGTCGCACAACTCCTCGGCCCCTGGGTTCACGGCCGGTTCGGTGTCGCCGCAGTCGAACCAGTCGACGTCCGATGGGCAGTCGTCGGATTCTCGAGGAGCAGCCCGACGGCTCCATCGTTCTCAACCTGAAGGCCCCCTGATCGGATGGCACAGTGGCGATCCATCTCTCCCGCAGCGAACTCCTCCAGCGGCTCCTCGCCTTCGTCCCCCCACCCAGGAAGCTCGAGATTCGTCGTCAAGGACCCCTTCGTGCTGGAGTTCCTGGGCCATGAGGAACGCTCGGAGTGGCGCGAGCGCGATCTGGAGCAGGCGATCATCGATCGCCTGGAGCACTTCCTGCTCGAGCTGGGTCGCGGCTTCTGCTTCGTGGCCCGCCAGAAGCGCATCACCCTGGAAGGCGACCACTTCTACGTGGACCTGGTCTTCTACAACCGACTCCTCAGGTGCTTCGTGATCCTGGACCTGAACCTCGATCTCGCCCCCACCCCCCCCACCCCAGAGAGGAGAGGGGGGGAGGCTCGATCGAAGAGGCGCTACCGCACGTGGTAGTACAGCTCGAAGCCCCGCGTTCCCGTGTTGTCTCCCCAGTAGTCGTCCTCGTTCACCAGGCTGAAGTCGTAGCTGCCCGCGTCGATGGAGTGGGACTGCAGGGGGTTGTTGCAGAGGTGGGAGTTGCCCGTCGCCAGCTTGGTGTGTCCGTCGTTGGTGTCGTCGCTGTCGGTGTCGGCGTAGACGGCCTGGCCGCCGCCGCCGCCGCCGCAGCTGGTGGCGTACACCAGCAGCCGGCCGCCAACGGGTATGGTCGCCGAGGCGTTGGTAGCGGTGGTGCAGGTGGCGCAGACGGAGTTCGAGGCGATGTACGTGGCGCCCGAAGTGGTCAGGGTGATGCCCGGTACGAACTCGAGGGTGACGGTGTCGGTGCCCGTGTACTCGCTGCCGCCCTCGTTGGTGTAGTTCACGTCGAGTGTGAGTGTGCCCATGGAAGCATCCACGTTGAACTCGGCGTCCCGGCTGGTCCAACCCTCTGTCTGGGGCCCACGGTACATCCACTCGCGCAGGGCGGTGGCCAGGTACACGTACCCGGTAGTGGAAGAGCCCACCTGGAAGATGCCGTCCAGGCTCGCATCCGGGTTGTCCATGGTGACCCGGATGACGCCTGCTTCCGTGGGGGTGTAGGTGCAGTTGGTGGACGTGTCGGACGAGGTGGTGGTGACCTCGAGGGTGCAGATCTCTTCCTCGAGGGTGTCGATGGTCACCGAGGCCGAGGCCGTGCTGCCGTCGTCCTCGCCGTCGTCCGGGGTAGCCGTGCAGGTCCAGGTCTCTCCCGCCACCGTGTCCTCGGCGGGCACCGAGTCGTCCGTCCAGCTGGTGGTGTAGGCCCCCACCCATGGCGCGCCGGTGTCACCGGTGTCGCTGCCCCCAGCCAGGTAGTCCACCCCGTCCACGTCCCAGGACACGGTGTAGGTGATGCTGTCGCCGTCTGCATCGGTGGAGGCCGTGTCCACCTGGCACAGCAGGTCATCGAGCCCGGCCCTGGGATCGCTCGGATCGATGCTCACCACGGGCGCGGTTGGGGCGGTGTTCAGCACCGAGACGCTGCTGGAACTCAGGGCACTGCCCGAGTCCGTGCCATCCGTGGGGGTGACCACCACGTAGACGCTCTGGTGTTTGTCGAACCAGCTCACCCCGCTGAGGCTGCTCCCGGTGCTGGAAACCAGGCCACCGTCCACGTACCAGGCGTAGCTCAGGGTGACGCTGTCACCGTCATCGTCGTTTGTGCTCACCGAGGCGCTGACGGTGTCGTCGGTATAGACCAGGCTGGGGCTCAGGCTCACCGAGCTGACCTCGGGGGCGGTGTTGCCGATGGTCACGCTGTCCGCCATGGCCGTGCCTGCGGAGCTTCCGTCGTGGGGGGTGACGGTGCAGGTCACGGTGTCGCTCTTCGAAAAGGCCCCCGCCAGAGTGGAACCCGTGCCCGAGGACACGCTGCCGACCGTCCATGCGTAGGTGCTGGCGTCGCCGTCGCCGTCGGGGTCGCTGTAGCCGGCGTGGCTGCAGGTCAGGGTGTCGCTCACCAGCGGGCTCGCCGGGCTGATGGTCACCGACGTGATGCTCGGGGCCGAGTTCTGCACCAGCACGGTGGCCGAGCCGCTGTCGGTGCCGAGGTCGGAGTCGGTGGCCGTGACCGTGCAGGCGATGCTGTCGCCCGGTGAGCAGGTGCTGGGATCCAGGGTCACGCTCGCCGCCGTACCGATGGTGCTGCTGCCGTTGGTCCAGGCGTAGGAGAGGGTGGGCGTACCGCCGTCGGCATCCGTGGCCGAGGCCGAGCAGGTCAGCGCGGTGCTGGTGGTGACACCGCTCGAGGGCGAGATGCTCACCGTGCCGAGCACCGGATCGGTGTTGTCGACCGTGACCGAAGCGCTGTCGCTGCCGCTGCCTCCGTCGGAATCCGTGGCCGTGGCGGTGCAGGTCACCGTGTCGCCCGGGGAGACGGAGCTGGACGTCAGCGTCAGGGCGCTACCGGTCCCCAGGCTTCCGCTGGCCGTGCTCCACGCGTAGCTGATGGTCGGCGTTCCTCCATCGTCGTCGCTGGCGGTGGCCGAGCAGGTCAGCGCGGTGCTGGTGGTGATCCCGCTCGAGGGCGAGATGCCGACACTGTCCACGGTGGGGTCGCTGTTGCCCACCGTGACCGAGGCGCTGTCGCTGTCGCTGCCCCCGTCGGCGTCGGTGGCGGTAGCCGTGCAGGTGACGGTGTCGCCTGGAGTGACGGTTCCCGAGCTGAGGGTGAGGCCGGCCCCCGAGCCCAGGCTGCTCCCTCCGCTCGTCCACGCATAGGTGAGGGTCGGCGTCCCCCCATCGGGGTCACTGGCCGAGGCCGAACAGGTCAAGGTGGAGGCCGTGCCAACGCCGCTCGAGGGGCTGATGGTCACCGAGGAGACGGTGGGATCCGAGTTCTCCACCGAGACCGTGTCGCTCCCGCTTGCGCTACCTCCATCGCTGTCGGTGGCCGTGGCCGTACACGTCACGGTGTCCCCCGGCGAGACCGTCGAGGGTGTGAGGGTGAGGGAACTGCCCGTGCCCAGGCTCCCACCGGTGCCGCTCCAGGCGTAGCCGATCGAGGGCGAGCCCCCGTCGTCGTCGCTGGCGCTGGCGGAGCAGGTCAGGGTGCTGCTGGTGGTCACCCCGCTCGATGGCGAGATGCTCACGCTGTCTACGGTCGGATCCGTGTTCTCCACCGTGACCGACGCGCTGTCGTCGTCGCTCCCCCCGTCCGTGTCGGTCGCGGTGGCGGTGCAGGCTACGGTGTCGCCGGGCGAGACCGTGGAGGGTGTCAGTACGAGGGAGCTGCCGCTGCCCAGGCTGCTGCCCCCCACACTCCAGCCGTAGCTGATGGTGGGCGTGCCCCCATCGTCGTCGCTCGCGCTGGCGGAACAGGTCAGCGTGCTGCTGGTGGTGACCCCGGTCGAGGGCGTGATGGCGACGCTGTCCACCACCGGATCGGTGTTTTCGACGCTGACCGAGGCGCTGTCGCTGGCGGTGGCGCCCTCGTCGTCGGTGGCCGTGGCGGTGCAGGTGACGGTGTCGCCGGGGGCGACGTCGCCAGGATCCAGCGTGATCGTGGCTCCGGTGCCCAGACCGCTGCCACCGCTGCTCCATGCGTAGCCGACCGAGGGCGTGTCCCCGTCGTCGTCGCTGGCGGTGGCGCTGCAGACCAGGGTGCTGCTGGTGGTGACCCCGGTCGAGGGCGAGATGCTCATGGAGGACAGCGTGGGATCGCTGTTGTCTACCGTGACGCTGGCCTCGCCGGTGGGCCCGTCTCCCGTGCCGTCGCTGGGGGTGACCACCACCCGGTAGGTGCGGCCCTTGGTGGTGGCGCTGGCCGGGAAGACCGACGAGGAGCTGGCGCCGCTCGGGGTTCCGTCCTCGTACCAGACGTAGCCGTAGGAGACGGTGCCCCCTTCGGGATCCGTGCTGCCGCTCGCGTTGGCCGCCAGGTCGTCGCTGGTCAGCGCCGGATCCGGGGACAGCGTGACGGTCGGCGCCGTCGGCAGGGCGTTGACGGTCAGATCCACCATGGCCGCGCTGTAGAGCCCGTCGCTGTCGGTCGCGGTGAGGGTGACGGTGTGGGTGCCGCTGCCCAGAACGCTGGACGTGAAGCCCACCGCACCCGCGCTGTCGGCGGGATCCGTGTTCAGGGTGCCGTCGAGGTCGGAGTCCCAGCTCAAGCTCAGGTCGTCCGGGCTGTCCTCCGGATCGGACACGCTGGCCGAGAAGGTGACCAGATCGCCTTCGTTGAACACATCGCCAGAGCTGGGTGCGGTGATGCTGATGTTCGGCGGGTTGCCCACCGTGTAGAGCACCGCATCGCTGCAGCTGGCGCCCGCCTCGTCGGTGGCCGTCAGCGTGATCACGTGGGTGCCCACCTCCAGGTCGCCGGTTGCCAGCGCCACCAGCCCGTCGCTGTCGGCGTTGCTGTCGCCGAGATCGCCCTCGATGTCGCTGCTCCAACCCACGGTCAAGGCCTCGGGCCCTTCGTCCTCGTCGTCCACGAGGCCCTCGAACACGACCTCTTCGCCCTCCTGGCCCGCGCCGCCACTCTCGGGCGCCGTGATGGCACAGCTCGGTTCGTTGTTGGGTGGCCCCACCGTGACCGTGACGCTCGCGGTGGCGGTCTTGCCGGAGCTGTCCTCGACGTGCAATTCCAGTGCTTGCTCGCCCTGCTCGAGGGTGCCGTAGCCCAGCACCGTTCCCGTGCTGTCGGGCTCGGCCTCGACCTCCAGCTCGCCGCTGACGCTGCTCTCCCACCAGACGATCAGGGTGTCGGGCTCGTCTTCCTCGTCGCCGACCCACCCCTCGAAGGTGACGAGCCGATCCTCGTAGAAGCTCTCCCCGTCTTCGGGCGCCAGGATCTGGACCTCGGGAGCTTCCGTGGCGAGCACCTCGATGGTGACCACGTCGCTGTCGCCCTTGCCCTGGGGGTCTTGGACCTCGAGGGTGATGCTGTCGTCCCCGAGGCTGACCACCGCGTCGCAGCTGGTGTCCCCGTAGGCATCGGGCGCCTGGGGCCCACAGACCAACTCGGTGCCCAGGTACCAGCTCACGCTCAGGTCTTCGGCTGGGTGATCCGGATCGCTCACGGCACCGCGCAGACCCACCTGGGTGCCTTCCTCGATCTCCGCCCCTTCCTGGTGGGAGAGGATGTTCGCTTCCGGCGGTGCGTTGACCGCCTGGATGCCCTGGTCCTGGCAGGAACCTGCGGTGAGGGAGGCGAAGGCGAGCAAGCTGGCGAGTCGCATGGAGACTCCTGCGGGGGTCCGGCGAGGGTCCAGGATACCTCGCCCGCGAGCGGCGTGGAGTGCTATCCTGCAGCCTCCTCCGATCGCCCAGGGAGTGTCCATGAAGGCCCTCGTCCCCTTCCTGCTCTGCACGGGCATGCTCGCGATGGCATGCAATCCCGTCCACTACGAAAAACCAGGCTGTGAAGACTCCGGCAGCTGCGACAGCGGCGACACAGCGGATCCCATCGACGGCGGCGACGCGGACGGCGATGGGCTGGGGGACGCCGAGGAGGCCGAACTGGGCACCGACCCGAACAACCCCGACACGGACGCGGATGGCTGGAACGACGGGGACGAGGTGGAGAGCAACACCGATCCCCTCGACGCCACCGACCATCCCTACACCGGCGGCTGGCCCATCGACCCCTGCCGCAACGACCTGGTGGGCGAGGGTTGGATCGAGGGCATGGTCATCCCGCAGACCGAGCGCATGGACCAATACGGCGACACCGTGAGGCTGCACGACTTCTGCGAGCACGCCATCCTCATCACGTCCTACGTGCACACCTGCGGCCTGTGCGGGGATCCGGACGGCGTGCTGAGCGTCTACCGCCGGTACCGCGACCAGGGCATGCTGCTGGCGCTGGCCATCGGTGACGACAGCTCCGGCGGCGAGCCCACCCAGTCCGTGGCCGCCAGCGTGGCCGACGGCTACGACGACGGTACCATCGGCCTGGTGGACGTGGGCATG
>CAZVHW010000242.1:0-10669 GCA_964626835.1 uncultured Enterobacterales bacterium | reverse complement strand
CGGCCCCCCCCCCCCCCCCCCCGCGGGGGGCCTTGGGCTGCGGAAAGCTGGTTCCGGGCCCGGAAGCTCACGCTTTGTCGTATCGTATCGCAACCGGGGCGCCTAGGTCCAGCGGGGAACTCGAAGGACGGGATAGGGTTCCATAGGGATGTGCCACCCCGAAGAGGTCTCCATGCGCTTCCTTCCGCTCGCTCTCGCCCTGCTCATCGCCTGCCCGGCCCACCGCGCCCCGCAAGGGTCCGAGGCCTATCAGCAGGTGATCAAGGGCCCGCAGCACAGCGAGCTCGACCTGCTGAAGGAGAGCCCGGAAGCCGACAAGATCTACGTCCAGGTCGATCTCGGCATCGACGAACCCGCGCTCTTCCTGGTGGACACCGGAGCCTCGATCACGGTGGTCAACGACGCCATCGTGGAAGCCTTGGGCCTCGAGCCCATCGCATCGCGAGGCGTCATCGAAGGCCTCGGAGGCGTCACTCCCTGGAGCTCGGTGGTGATCCCCACCATGGGCTTGGGCGACTTCGAGGTCCTACACATCGAAGCGGCCACGGGGGTTCGGGGCTTCCCGACGTTTGCTGGGGGGCCCCCACTGCAGGGCATCCTGGGCAACGACGTCCTGCACGACTTCGTGCTGACCGTGGACTATCCCGCCGCTCGACTCGAGCTGGATCGTCCCGATCACCTGTCCATCCCCGGCACCGCCACCCCCATGCTGTACGACGGCCAGCACTGCTACAGCTTCGTCCAACTCGAGTCGGGCGAACTCACACACCAAGTGCTGCTCACCATCGACACCGGCGCCCGCGGCGTGCTGCTCTCCGGCTTCCATGGCTCCCCTCTGGGCTCGTTGGCTACCGAAGGCGAAGAAGCGATGATGGGCATCGGCAGCGGCGAAAACCTGCCTGCCACGGGGTTCATGCGACGCACACGCCGCATCTCACTGGACACGGTGACACTGGGCGGCGTCAGCATCGACGACGTGGGCGACGCGCAGTGGGTGAACTACCACGGGCTGGTGCAGGTCGGGCCGTCCACCATGGCCGGCCTGGTAGGACACGATGTCTTGCAGGGCCACCGCGTGGTCTTCGACTTCCCGGGCGAACGGTTTGCCCTTGTCCCCAGCAACGGCCCAGAGCGCGAGCTGCTCGGCCACCGAGTCCTGCTCGACGGGGACATCGCCCGCCACGGCGACGATCCGCAGCGTGGCTTCCGGCGCGCCCGGCTGTTGGCCTGGCTCGAGCAGGAGTCACGAGCGGTCGAGCAGGTCCAAGCCTACCTGGCCATCCACCCCGACGACGCCGAAGCCATCGTGTTCCTGGCGCGCTTGTACGAGTACATGGGCGACTCCGAAGCCTACTGGCGCACCCTCGAGCCCCTCGAGCCAAAGGCGCTCGGGGAGCAGGGAGAGCTGGTCTCGGTGGTGAACGGCCTGGCCCTCGCGGGACAGCTCGAGCGGTCCCTGACCCTGGCCGAAGCGGGCATCCAGGCCCTACCCGAGCGCAGCCGCACCCGGATTGCCCTGGCGGACGCCCAGCTGGCTGCCGGCAGCTTCGCCGACGCCCGGCGTACTCTGGCCACGGCGAACCAGCTCGAGGAGTCCCCAGACGGTCACCTGCTGCGACGGGCCAGACTCTCCCTGGCGGAAGGTGATCGCATCGCAGCCCTGGCCCACACCCGCCGCTTGCTCGAGGTCGCCCCCTACTCAGGCTTCGCCATGTGGTTCTACCAGCACCTCGCGCAGAGTGACGACGAGCTCGACACCATGCGCGTAGACATCGAGCAGGCCGTGGCGCGCCTACACACCCAGGACCACCCGCTGGACTTCCTGGCCGCGGCCTGGGCCCGGTTGGGCGACAGCGAGCGCGTCGACGCGCTCCTCGAACAAGGCCTCGGGCGCGACTGCGAACCAACCGAGGACCAAGCCGCCCGTGCGAACTGCGAGGCATGGTACCGAGCCATGGCGGGCCGCCAGCTGGACGCCGCCCTCGAGCACAGCCAGACCGCCACTCGACATGCCCCCCACCGCTCCGACTACCTCGACACCCTCGCCATGGTGCATTGGCGCCGCGGAGAGCTGGAGCTCGCGCTCGAAGCCGCCAAGCAGGCCCACACACACAGCCCCGCCGATGTCTACCTCGCTTGGCAGGTGGACCGCCTACAGGATGCCGTCAACGCCGCCCCAAACGCATCGATCCAGCCCGGCTAGCTCACGCGCCTTGCCAACACGCCGAAACCCGTACAGACTGTGGACGATCCGGATCCCGAGAGGTCCCCGATGAGAACTGCCCTCCTGACTCCCCTCCTCCTCCTCGCGGCGTGCCAGGAGACCACCTTCTTCGTGGACCAGGAGCCCCCAGCCACGTCGCAGCCAGGTAGCGTCGAAGGCAGGGTCTGCGACCCCTCCGGGCGCACGTGGTTGGCGGATGCCCTCGTATACACCTACCTTCGCGACGATGCCGGCAACATCTACGACACGCGCACGACCTACTCCGACCGCAACGGCTACTGGCTGCTCGACGATCTACCCATGGGCTTCGAGTACGACATCTACATCCAGTACGCCTCCGAGGTCCTCGAGAGCCACACCGTCCAAGTGAGTGACGGCGAAGACGTAGTGCTCGACCAACCCGACTGCTTCGACCCGCTGCAGGTCGATGTAGCCGTCGTCACCGGCGACTACGACGACTTCCAGCTCGTGCTGACCAACATGGGATTCGCCAACTACGACCTCGTCGACGGGCTCACCGGTGACGAGCTGGTGGCCTTCCTGTCCGACCCCGACGCGCTGGAGCACTACGACATCATCTTCTTCAACGGCGGACACCTCGAAGAGGACGTCATCTACGACTCGGACGGCTCCGACACCGAGGGCCAGGTGGACACCATCCTTCAGAACATCGCCGGCTACGTCGAAGCAGGCGGAACCATCTACGGCAGCGACTGGGCCTACGACGTCATCGAGCAGGTGTGGCCCACGCGCGTCAACTACGTCGGCGACGACAACACGCCCGACGACGCCCAGAAGGGCGAGTACGACTACGTCCAGGCCGCGGTCTCCGACTCGGCACTCGCCGAGTTTCTCGGCAAGAACTACATCGAGGTCGAGTTCGACCTGCCCGTGTGGCCCGTCATGGACAGCGTGGACGGCTCTGTCTCCGTCCACCTGAGCGCCACGGTCGAGTACCGCGAGGGCATCGAGACCATCAGTCTCCCGGCACGCCCGATCCTCATCTCGTTCACCGCCGGCGAGGGCAAGGTGGTGTTCGCCAGCTTCCGCGTGGCCAAGAACGCCACCAGCGACATGGTCATGTCGCTTCAATACATGATGTACAACCTATAGGTTCACCATCCCGGTTGATCCGAACCCCCATGCCGGGTATCGATTTCGAACGGTAGCTTCCGCTGGCACGACACCCCACGAGGAGACGGAGTCGGGACATGACGTTGCAGGTCTTCGCTGGCATCTCCCTCAGAAGCGAGCAAGACGTTCACTTCGGTACCTTGGTCCGCATCAGCACCGGCATGGTGGGTGTCCTCACCGACGGCGTCTACCGAGTCGGTGACGAGCTGGAATTCCAGCTCGACCTCGCAGGGTTCGACAGCACGGTCCAAGGCGTGGTCCAGGTCGAGAGAGCCGATCTGCAACCCGAGAAGCTCAACCGGTACCTGCTGCGCATTCGCAGAATGCGCCGCGACGACCAGGCGCTGCTCCAGGAATGGTACGACCAGCAGCAAGCTGGCCTCGAACCCTCCCTTCTCACGGGCGCCGAGCCCGGCCAAGCCCTCGACAGCCAGGTGGAGTCCCGCCTGCCATCCAATGTCGGCGTCGACATGCCCGGTCCGCCCCCGGCCCACGACAGCCGCGGCCGAGCTGCCCTCCGAGCCCTGCTGCTCGATGCCGCAAACCGCCCGCCGCCCGAAGTCGACTAGCTGGGAGGCGCGGCAGGTGATTCGCCGGACATCACTCTGGAAACCGGCACGTCCCCCGCCAGCCTCGAAGTCCGCTACCGGACCGAGGGCGCCTGGCGGCGCGAAGGTCGAGGCTTGCTCGGCCACGGGCTGCTCTTTCTGCCGCTCCCCCCTCCCCATCCCGAGCTCGACACGCCCCTGGACGTCCACATCCTCTGCCCGCCCCGAGTGGACCTCCGGATGAACGGCCGCGTGGCCCTGCTCCACGACAGAGGGATCGGCATCTCCCTGAGCGGAGCGTTCACGATGCCAGGAAGCTCACCATCAACCCCTGACGAGCCCCCCAAACCACCCTCTGCATGACGACTTGTATCCACCCGTTTCTGCCGTTCTGCACGCCATGTCGCCAACACGCCAAGGCCATATTCGCGGGGAACGTCAAGACTGACTCTTCCTGACTCTGCGATGTAGTTATAGAATTTCTTGGGTCCACCTCGACCCACCCGACGATCCCACCATGTCCTCACGCTCCGACAAGCCCAAACCCTCGGCGCCACCCCCCGAAAGCTCTCCGATCAACAGGATCGTGCTCGAGCTACGCGAGAGCATCTCGCTTCGTACCGAAGACGGCCTGTTCTTCGGCGAGCTGCTCCGCTTCGGGGGCGGACGCGTGGAGGTCGAATGCGACGGTCGTTTCGACCTGCGCACCGAGGTCGAGTTCCAGCTCAAGTTGCCAGGGTTCAACACCACGGTCTACGGCGTGGCCAGGGTGCTGCGCGCCATCAGCCGCACCTCCCTCATCCGCCAGTACACGCTCCGAGTCCTGCGCATGCGCGACAAGGACCGCCTGATCCTCGAACAATGGGTCGACTACTCCGCGCGCGGCGCCAGCACCGAACAGTCAGCCACCTCTCGCAGTCACGAGACTCCAAGGCCGACGTCAACCCCTGGGGCATCGCTTCCCTCGACTCCACCGTCCAGACCCAGGCGGGCAAGCTCGCCCTGCGCGACGCCATGCGAGCCCGGTTCGCACCCAGCTCTGCAGGTCCACAGCGAGACCGCTCCGGCGGTTCGAACCGCTACAGATCATCCCCCGCAGGTCGCAGAAGCGGGTCCGTCCCTCGCAGCTCGGATCTGGCCAGCCAATCCAGCGACATCCAAGGTCGGAAGAGCATCGGCGCGGCCATCAGGGACCACGACTCTCCCAGACGAACCCGCCGCCGCCGCGGCCAACCCGAGCTGTCGGACCACGAAGGGCACAAGCCGGCGGCCGCCCCACGGCCATCGCGGCGCCAACGCCAGAAGATACGCCGCCCCCCGCTGGTCGAGGTTCAGACCGCCAAGGCGCCCAAGCTGCCAAACCCCAAGGATCCACAGGTCAACCTGCGGTTTTCGGCCTCACCGCCCCAGGTGTTCGTGCGGTACCACACCCGCAGCGGCTACTTTGGCGACTATCAGAGCTACCTGTCCAAGAACGTGTTGTTCCTGCAGAACACCGAGGAGACCCCCAAGAAGGGCTCCGTCATGCAGATCAACATCTTCCTCCCCTCGGGTCTGTCGGTGCAGTGCGAGGGCGTCGTCATCGCTACGCTACCCAACGGCTTCGGGCTCAACCTGCAGCTGAACGCCGAAGCCCGCATGACCCTGGCATCGGCATCCAGGATCTGAGCTCCCGGCTCATCCACGACGCAGCTGCGGTCGTGGCCCGTCACTACCCGCGCTTCACGGCCGAGCCGTGACGACGGCCTGTCAGCCAGCGGCGTTCAGTGGACAGTGCGTGTTCCTGCAACACCTGCAGGCGATGAAGTGATGAACCGCGTGCCACCCCAGGGAGACGACAAGGTAGACGCCCAGGTACCACCAGCTCTTCCAGACGACGAAGAATGGCACCGGGAACAAGGTGACCACCGCCCACCAGATCCCGATGATGGCGTCATCCGGCATGCGCTTGCCCGGCTCGCGCTTGTCGAACAACAGCTTGGCGCAGTCCCCGCCGAACATGTAGCAGCGCTTGCCGTAGTAGTAGCAGCGGGTGCAAGCGAGGTATCGGCAGC
Source organism: uncultured Enterobacterales bacterium (assembly GCA_964626835.1). Lineage (GTDB taxonomy): Bacteria > Myxococcota_A > UBA796 > UBA796 > JAFGLY01 > CALDOK01. The sequence continues at coordinate 4,709 of CAZVHW010000242.1, read as the reverse complement.
TCACGTACTGCAGCACCCAAATGACCAGGTATCCGCCACCGACCAGCGGATTGTGGACGAAGAGCAGGTAGGTGCCCAGCAGGATCCAGACGAGGAGCAAGCCAGTGGAGACAAAGCGGGCGCCCGAGGACCAGTTCTCGACCGTGCACATCAGGAAGCCTCGCCGCTGGATTGACCCCTTTCACCTAACCAACCGCAAGGGCCTGGTCTGCGCTCGGCCCGAGAGGCACGTCGGAGACTGCACCGGCGCTCTCACCACGAGCTTGCCGAGCTGCCCTCGATGGCTACGATGCCAGCTGCCCAGGTAAGTGCGATGTCCCGAACACAACGGTTCCCCGCGGCGGCAGCCCTGCTCTTGGCCGGCTGCAACCCGGGACCCACAGACCTGCGAGCCGCCGACCAGCGAGCCGTCACCCAGGCCAACCCGCAAACCGAGACCGAGGCCGGCCTGGGGCGCGAGTCTCGCTTCGGCGTTGACTACGTCTTCCCGCTGGAGACGAAGTACCGGACGGAGGCATGGGCCAACACCATGGCCTCGACCGGTGCCGGTTGGCTGAACATGGCCGACGTGTGCTGGCAGCGCATCGAGCGAAACGAACCGGGGGCCAAGGGACACCGCTATCACTGGGACGATCTGGACGAGGCCGTGAGCCTGTACCAGGACGCAGGCTTCCACCTCGTCTTCGGGTTGCGCATGGGCGCAGGATGGTTCGCGGGTCCGAAGCGCCACGAATCGAACCTGGACTCCGTGTTGAGCGCGCTGTACATCCGCAACTCGGACCGCTTGCCGGCGGACGAGTATCGCGACGACTACAGGGCCTGGATCCGGGCGCTGGTAGAACGCTACGATGGCGACGGGGACGCCGACATGCCCGGCCTGCGCACACCGGTCAGGCACTACCAGGTGGGCAACGAGTACGCCAATGCCATGTTCTGGACCGGCACGGTCGATGACTACGCAACCCTGCTTCGGGAGACCGCCCGAGCTGCGCGGGAAGCATCACCAGACGCGGTCGTGATCTCCAATGGGATTCGTTGGAACGACATGTTCCACGGTGATCCCGAGGGCGCTCTGTTCGAGAAACGTTTCGCGACGTTCATCGACGCTCTGCCATCCGGCGGCCTTCGCCAGGAGTGGACGCGTGCCCGGCGACTCACCGAAAAAACCGTGGCCCTGGCCCCCGAATACGACATCCTGGACGCGGGGGGCAACGGTCCGTACCCGACAGCGTCCGAGGGCTACATGGCCTGGGTTCGGGCCGAGTTGGCCAAAGCCGGCGCCCAGCCCACCATCTGGGACATGGAAGCGCGCTCCGAACCAGCACTCCTGCACGCACCGCACACCGCGTTCCACCCCGAACTGCAGGTGCCCGGTGGCCAGGAGATCCTGCAGCTGTTGAAGAGACCAAGACACGCCGACCACGCGCGTGCCGTAGCCTGGTATCGCGCCGAGCAGGCCCGCATCCTGGCGAAGGTGTTCACCACCCGCTTTGGCGCCGGCTTCGAGAAGGTCTTCCTGGGCATGCCCGACGACTGGGACGCCAGCATCGCCGTCCTGGCGACTCCCAACCCCTTCATCGGCCTCTGCGACAGCGGCGGAGAGCCCTGGCCGGCGCTGGCCGTGTTCGCCATGTTTGTCGAGAAGCTCGACGGCTTCGTCACAGCGGAGAAGGTCCCGGGGCAACCGGGGGTCGCGCTCTACCGGTTCGACTTCGCGAGCGGTCGGGCCCCCGTGTGGGTGGTCTGGCTGAAGGAGGACGCGGTGCGCGGGCTCGCCGACGAACTGCCCATGCGGAGCGTACAGCTTCCACGAATCACCTCGCCCGCGGTGGCAACCCCGATACAGACAGACGGCGAGCCGCCGAGTGAACTCCGCTTCGCCCCGAACTCGACGGTGCAGCTAGCGCTCACCCCCACGCCCGTGATCATCTCCGAGCTGTGATCCCCCGCATCGCTCTGGGGGCTTCGAAGGACGAAGAAGGCGTGCTATGCCCATGCCATGATCAGATTGATTGTCACGCATCCCGGTAGCGCCCACAAAGACGACCTGCTCGCCGTCGGCCTGCTCGCCGCCAAGCACGGCGCTCCCATCGTCCGACGAGAGCCCACCCAAGACGAGCTCGACGACCTGAGCGTCGCCGTTGTCGATGTCGGCGGGGTGCACGATCCCGGACGCTCGAACTTCGACCACCACCACTTCCCGCGGGAGCACCCCCCGACCTGCTCCCTCAGCCTCGTTCTGCAGGCGCTGGGCCTCTACGACGATGCGCTGCAGTTCTGCGACTGGCTCGAGCCGGCGGAGTGGTTCGATTCCCGCGGTCCGCAAAAGACGGCCCGGTGGCTCGGCGTCCCCGCGAGGGCCATCTCACAGCTCGCTTCGCCGATTGACTCCGCGCTGCTTCGGCGCTTCGCCGAAGAGACGGAGATCGCGGCCGGTGACCCACTCTACGAGTGCATCCGCTTCGTCGGTGAAGATCTCCTCGAGTACCTCCACATCGCACGCGACCGCGTCGCCTTCGTGGCCGAACACGCCGAGCGATGGTCCATACAGGTCGGCCACGAGGTCATCGAGACGATCTTCCTGCCTCGCACCGAACCCCTCGGCGACGAGCCCAGCAACGCGGTCTCCAACTACATCCGCACCGAAGGCCTCGAGGCCACCATCGCAGCCATCGTCTACCCCGACCGGCGCGGCGCCGGCTACGGCGTCGGCCGATACGAGGACCACCCCAAGCTCGACTTTTCTCGCGTCGAGCACGAGCCCGACGTGCACTTCGCCCACAAGAGCGGCTTCATGTGCAAGACCTCGGCAACGACACCCAGCCGGCTTCGGGAGCTCATCGTCGCGAGCTGGCTCTGATCTCGAAATGACGGACAAGCCGTCCGAGTCCTGCTGGGCGGTACGGCTGGCGCGTGGATCCACCCCCAGAATCACATCGGCGCGATGCTGCTTCCAGAAGCCGGCCTTCGACTCGAGTCACCCGGCCCCATCCTGACCGTGCTCGCCGGCGCCGGCCTCTTCTACCGCAAGCTCGCCGCAGAGACCGTGGGCTTCGACGACCCCGGGCACCTCGCGGCCGCCTTCTCGGTCCGCTTCCCCCAGGTCATCCCCCTCCCCGTCGAGCGCTTCTTCCTCACCATCGACTTCCAGCTGGTGTGGGAGTACCCCTACAACAACCACGCCCTCTTCCACCCGATCTTGGAAGTAGGCCTTCCTGGGTGAACGAGGCGTGGGCGTCGCGGGGCAGCCCCCCTACCACGGCCGCCAAGACGGGCCTCACTCGGTGGTGAGTGGATCGCCGCTGGAGAGCCAGACCGCGGTCGGCGAGCAGTGCTCCAGCACCTCGGCGGGGAAGTCGTCGTCCGTGGCGCCCTCATCGAGGGAATGTCCGCCCCCACCGACCTGGAGGTCGATGGTCTCTCCCAGGGAGATCCCGGCGAGCACCTCTTCGACGCTGTCGAGATGGTGATCGTGCCAGACGACGACCGCATCCCCCACCTGAAGACATCCATCCACGACCGTGGCTTGGCCACCGTTCAGCGCGTCCATGGAGACACTCGGTGCCTCGCTGTACGTGAAGACCCACACACCATCCACCTGGATGGCATCGACGTCTGTCGTCCCGTCGTCAGCACACGCAGCGAGCAGCAGGACAAGACCGAGGGTGAAGGGGCGTAGAGAGAGCAGAGGGTGGTGGTGCATGGGTGGGCGAACTCCTCTTCGGGATGGATGACCTAGCTCGTGTTGATAGACACCAGGTCGGCGTAGTCGGTGTCGGCGGCCCTCTCGCCTAGGCTTCGACGCGTCCGAAGAAGAGTGTGTTGTGCAACTCCTCGTCGCGACCCGATGCGGTGGGGACCGACCATTTCACCGATTCGCGCCACGACTCCGGATAGGCCTCCTCCATTACCGCGGCGTACGCCTCGTTGTCGTGTGCAGACCACACCGCCACGATGCCGCCCGGAGCCAGGTGCTCACGGACGCGGGCCTGGCCCTCCACCGTGTAGAACACCAACGTGGCGGGGTCTAGCGGGGAGTCCGGAGCGTGGTCGACATCGATCAAGATCAGGTCCCAGGCCTCGGAAGCCGGCCCCAGCACATCGCCGTACACATCCCCCTGCACCAGGAGCAGGCGCTCATCCTGGTTGAGGGACTCAGCGAGGGGGATCATGCCCCGCCTGACCCAGTCGATGACGAAGTCCATGGCGTCCACGACCCGCACGTCGGATGTTCGCGGGCTCTCGAGAGCGGCGGCGGCGGTGTGCCCCAGCCCGAGCCCACCCACCAGGATGCGGAGCTTTCCCGCTCCCTTGTGGGCGGCGATCGCGCTCGTCGCCAGCCGACGCTCGGACACTGGGCTAACGTCACTCATCAGCAGTTGGCCGTCGATCCAGACCTCGTAGACGTAGCCGCCACGTTTATCGGGGTGGGCTTCGCGACACAGATAGATCGCGCCAATGGACCGCTCAGCGGAGTCCAAGTACTCGGTTTCGTTCATGTTGCCTGCAAAGCCGGATCCGATGATGGCTGGGACTGCTAACGCGACAGGCGTGCTTCGGTGGGCGGTGCGGTTGTGGATGGACGCGCGGCGTAAGACGCTCGTGGCCGTCGACCAAGAGCAGATCACGAGGATCCACTACTTCGGCACGAACCACCTGGGGCCGGCCTTACCTTTCGATTCCCCTGGCCCGCATTCGCGCGGAGCGCG
>CAZVHW010000241.1:3002-10684 GCA_964626835.1 uncultured Enterobacterales bacterium | reverse complement strand
TGTCGATGTCGTCGCAGACCTCGTCGGCGCCGGGGTGGACGGATGCGTCGCTGTCGTCACAGTCCTCGTCTTCCCCGAAACCATCGCCGTCTATGTCGACCAGTTCTGGGCCGGTGTCGTCGGGGGTGGTCTCGCTGTCGTCCGGCTTGTCGGGTGTGCGGCAGGCCACGAGGAAGAGGAGAAGGAAGAAGCTGCGCATGGTTCCCTCCTTGGGGAAGCGAGCATACCATCGCTCAAGGGCCAGCCACCTCCTCGAGGAGTGCGGCCACGGACGCGGCCTGCGCAGAGGCCGACGATGGCCCGTAGCCGCCAGCCAGGAGGTGAAGGTAGGGGACGCCGGCATCTCGCGCTGTCCTGGCCACGAGAAGGTCCCGGTCCACCAGGCCCTCGGGCGTCAGGCCTAGGCCAGCCAAGGGGTCGTCCCAGAGAACGTCCGACCCTGCCACATGGATCAGCATGTCCGGTTGGGCCCGCTCCATCGCGCCGGCAAGCTCCCGCTCGAGGCGAGCGAGGTAGGCCGCGTCGTCCAGGCCCGCCTTCAGCTCGACGTCCTGGTCGCCCCGTACTCTGGGCTGCGGGAAGAGCTTCTCTTGTTGTAGGGAGAGGGTGTAGACGGTGTCGTCGTCGGTAAAGGCCGCGTGGTTGCCGTCTCCCTGATGTGCGTCGGTGTCCACCACGAGCACCCGGCCTTCGAAGCCGTCGCGTCGCAGCATCCAGACCGTGGCTGCCACGTCGTTGTACACGCAGAAGCCGTGGCCACCTTCAGGCTTGGCGTGGTGGAAACCGCCGCCCAGGTTGATGCCCACGCCGTGTCGAATGGCGGCCTTGGCTGCTGCGAGGGTGCCGCCGGAGGCCAGCCGGAACGGGGACAGCACCCTTTCCTCGATGGCCTTGGACCCGAAGATGCCGGGCAGAGGCACCTCCAGCACTTCCGAGAGGCGCTCGTTGTCCGTGAGGGAGGCCAGGTAGGCTCCGTCGTGGACGGCCTCGAGGGCGGCCATGGGGATCTCCTTCGGGATCAGGAAGCCGTCCGCGGGCACCAGGCCTCGCTCCAATAGCTCAGCGGCGATCTTGTCGTACTTGAAGCTGTCGAAGGGGTGGAGGTGTTCGACGCCGAAGAAGCTGACCCGGTAGCCTGGCGAGAACGCCACCACCGCACCCCCAGGGAGCACCGAGCCCGCGGCGGGTGCCGGACTCGAGGGCTTGCGAGCCAGGCCGACGCAGGCCGCGCCCGCCGCGACGAGGGTGATGCCCAAGCCCAGCATGCGGCGTCGAGCGGTCCAGGTCCAGGGCGCATCCATGCTCACCTCCGCGGCCTCGAGACATCGGCTCGGCCCAGCGGTTCCGCACCCTATCCGGGGGTGTCGAAAAGCGTCGAAAGTTCGACGTTCGGTTCGACACTTCGACGATCCGGAACGGACGAAGGTGGGTTTTCGGCTGGCACGGCCCTTGCCTCTCCCTCTGTCGTCGTTTCCAGGAGGATGCCATGGGACGCGCCATGCAGCAGGTCAAGAGCCGCAGAACCCAGCAACAGATCGTCCACCACGAGCCGACGCAGCAGCCGCTGCCCGAGCACGGGACGACCGAAACCCCCAGCGCAGGCGAGCGGTACGCAAAGGCTGGCAATCAACAGCGCTGCGAACTGGTCGGCCTCGAGGGCGGACAGGGCTCCGAATCCGCGGGACTGGGGGCGGGGTGCAGGATGGACGACTGTAGGGCAGCCGCTGCAGGTGGCCCCGATCACGATCCCATCGGCTGGGCGGAGAGCTTCTCGAACGTCGAGGAGCTCCTGCTGGCGTCAGGCGAACGGTGCGTTCAGGTCTTTGCGAAGTTCGAGGACGCCAGCAACCGCTGGTACCACCTCGGCCGTGGCGCCGAACAATACCAGCAGGACAAGCCCCTGTACGAGGGTGACCTGCGGGCCTATCAGCTGTTCGCAATGCGCGTCCGGCTCGAGGGTAGCACCATCGTGGCCACCCGGCGGCTCGTAGACGACGTCCTCCGTGAGAGCGACGCCACGCGCCTGCACCTCGCTGCCCATGGGCTCGCGTCGAAGAACGAGGCCGGGGGGCTGGTCGTCGACCAAGAGCTGATCGACCAGGATCTGGACACCGTGGCCGAAGCCTTCGACTTGACGGGCTACCGGTACGACGAACAGGTGCTCGTCGAACAGCTCGAGACAACTCCCGGGCAGCTGTTGGACGATCTCCAGGTCCAGGGGCACGGGTTGGGATTCGTCCTCTCTTCGTGGAGGTCGAGGGCGGCCGCCAGGCGTGCCGCGGAGGTCCAGGGCGAGGTCACGGAGATCAGCGAGATCATCGCGTGCTGCGACCGCATGGGCGAGCTCATGAAGCTCGTGGCTGGCACGGTCTCCCTGGGGGCCGCGGCGTCGGCGGGCAGGGCGGTGGCCGTGGGTACGACCCAGTCCGCGGGGGGTGCGCTCGGGGAGACCCTCGACAAAGCGACGGGCGTCGTCGGTTCCCCCACGGGGCTCGTGGGGGCCGCAGCCCGCGCCGCGTACCAGGACGAGCTGCATCGCCTCGCTGGCAAGCTGACGGCCCTCACGGTAGCCCAGGCGGGCTGGGAGCGGGAGGGGGAGAACCAGCAGATCGACGAAGAGCTCGGTGAATACTGTCAAGCGGTGGAGCGCATCGATGCCTACGCTGCGTCGAACCAGGCTCGCGCGGATAGCTTCACCAACGGCCTGGCCAACCTCGGCAACGACATGGACACCAACGCCATCGCGCGGGGGTACCTGGGCCGGGACGAGCGCGCCGCCGGGCCCGCCATGGAAACCCTGGGGCGGATCCGGGCCACCCACCTGGCCCTCGAGGGCTTGGTCGCTCCCCTCGAGCAGCGCATGGCTGAGTGCCAGGTGTCCACGGCTATCTTCGGGGACTTCTCACGGGACCGCACAGGCCAGGTCTGGCTCGACAATCTGCGCGCGAGTCAGGCCGGCCACGCCACCTTCTACCTCGGCATCCACCACGGCCTCGAGGGTCTCCTCGCCGACGTGGACCTTCGGCGAGCCGAGCTGGCAGGGGCATCGACTGCCTTCGACGCCACCCTTCAGTCCAGCCAGGCATGAGGAGGACGACATGGACCCCATGCGACTCTCTCTCATCTGTTTGGTGGTCGTGGTCGTCGCCTGCGAACTCGACCCCACCGCTCCAGCCTTCATGCCCCCCAGCCTGCAGCAGGCGAAGATGGGAACCCCCGACACCCGCTGCCACCAGGCATTGGAGCCTGTCTTCGCCTCGGCGTGCGACGACCTGCTCGCGAGCTGCCTCGACGAGCACTGCCTGGACGCCCTGGACGCCCTCGAAACCAGCGGCGACGAGCGAGAACTCGAGTCCCTCTGCCGCCGCGCGCTGGGCTCGGACGACCACGACGCCGATCCTCCCTGCATCGTCGACGCCTGCCGCCGGCTCGTGGCTCGCGACCCGGGCTGGGCGTACGAGCTCGCCCACGCCGTGCACGAAGGGCAGCAACGGCTCGGCGATGGCAACCTGTGGCGGTCCACGGCCGCGTACGGAGAGGTGGTGGCCGACGACGAGCGCTTGGCCGCGGTGCTCGGAGAGGGGATCGGCCGAGACTGTGTGGAGGTGACCGAGCTGACCTTCGCGCTGGTCGATGTCACACAGCTGCGCAGGCAACCCATCGTCACGGATCGCTCCATGTCCGCGTTGACCGATCTTCTGCTCCGGGACGACATCGCGCCCGAGCGCTGCTCCGCGACGCCGGCGTGGCTCCTGCTGCTCGGGGAGCGTCTCGATCCGTCCTCGAATTCGCAGCTGGCGGCCGTGTTGGTCTGCGACGCCTCCCGCCCAGACGGGGTGCGGCACCACGCGCGCGACCAGCTCGAGCAGTACTACGCGCGGGGCATCCAGATTCCCGCCGAGGCGCGTAGCCTGCTCGCCGAGACCTGCTCGGAGCTTCCTGCAGGGAGTGGGCCTCCGGTGTTCTGCCCTGGAGCGGACGTCCCCCGCCACCTGGACCTGATCGCCCGCCCAAGCCAAGACACCTGGCTCGCACCGGGTGGGGACGCGCCCTCCGTCGAGCCTCGACGCCGCGATCTCGTCGCTCTGGGCCAAGAGCCTCGGCTTCCTCGCGTCGGTGTCTCTCTGCGCGACCTGGCGGATCCCACGCGAGGGTGCGAGGACGAATGGGAGCGCCACCAACTAGGGGGCCGATGTCTGGGGGACCTCGCGGACTGCGAGCGCAGGCAGTGTAGCGCCTTCGTCTACGGGCTGGCGGACCAAGACCCCGACGCGCTGGCGGCGGCGTGTCTGTACGGTGCGGCGCGCGACCGCCGTGTGGACAACCTCGGATGGGAAGCGTCGGGTCAGCAGCGCTGTCTGGACCTCGCCTGCGAGGTGGCGGTGAAGGCGGAGCCGTCCTTCCTCCTGGACGTTCTGGATGTCATGCGGAGCAAGCCGGTGACCGTCGACGAGCAGCAACAGCTGGTCGAGCTGGCCACCTTGGCGGTCACCAAGGGCGGCGACCAAGGTGTGGGCGCTTTGTTGTGGGAAGCCAAGGCGCGCTCCTGCGACGAGATTTCGGCCTTCCTGGAAATCCTCGGCCCCGAGGCGGCGCGAGGGGCCCTGCCGTTTCAGGCCACGCGAACCGCCGACGCCGCGGTTGCGCTGGTGCACGAAGTGGACGCACGCTGCTCCTACGACGCGCGGCTGGTTGGAGACTCAGTCGAGCTGATGCTGCATGCCGACAGCGTCAACGACGCCCAGCTGCTCGCAGACCTCGCGTTGAGCAGCCGGCGCAGTGCGAGGCTGCGTGTCGCCGCGTTCTGGCTGCTCGAGTTCGATCCCCGAGCGAGAAGCTCCCTGGCGGACCGCACCCGGGCCAGAGTGCAACGTTTCTGCCAGTCCGACTACCCAACCGACCTTTCGCGAGCGATGTGTCCAGCGACCTGGAAACGCGATGCCCGCGGCCGCTACGTCGACGACACCGCGCGCTGGATCACCCATAGGACGGGGTGGTACCCGTAGCCGTGGGCTAGGGCTGGACCCAGGGAGCCGCACGCTTCCTACTGGATGTCCTGGACCCAGTCGTAGAAATCGCCGAAGTGAACCCTGCTCACCTGCTTGCCCATCTTCACGAGCTCGCGCGCCACGGCCTGGACTGCATGGCGCATGTAGACCGCCTCGCCGTCGCGAGCGGCCAGGATGGCCGCGTTGATGGCCGAGTTGACGATGGAGCCACCGGCGATGACGAACTGTTTCGCCAGGTGATCGAGGTCCAGATCGTCGCCTGTGGGGGTGTCCTCGGGAAAGGCTCGCTGCCAGAGCTGCATGCGCTCGGCCGAGGTGGGCATGGGGAACTCCACCACGGCGCCGAAACGTCGAAGGAACGCTTCGTCGATGTTTTCCTGCAGGTTGGTGGTCAGGATTGCGCAGCCCTCGAAGACCTCGAGCCGCTGCAGGAGGAAGCTGACTTCTTGGTTCGCGAAGCGGTCCTGGGCCTGCTTGACCTCGCCTCGGGAGCCGAACAGCGCGTCGGCTTCGTCGAAGAGGATGATGGCAGTGCCGCCCTCGGCGGCGTCGAAGATCTCCCGTAGGTTCTTCTCGGTCTCGCCCACCCATCTCGAGATGACCGAGGAGAGGTCCACACGGAAGAGGTCGAGCCCCAAGGCGCCGGCGATGACCTCCGCGGCCATGGTCTTGCCGGTGCCCGGGCCGCCGGAGAACAGGGCCTTGATGCCGTAGCCGCGGCTGCGGATCTTGGACATGCCCCAGTGGTGGAAGACCATCTCTTGGTGGGCCAGGTAGTCGATGAGGTGCTGCAGCTGACCCTTGACCTTGCTGGGCAGGATGAGGTCGTCGAGGCCGTAGGATGGCACGATGTGCAGAGCCAGGCCGCGGAACTCCGGGCGGCTCTCTTCGCGGGCGGCCGCCCACAGCGTGTCGGAGCCGGGTGCGTTGCCTCCACTCTCTGCCTGGGCGCGGTCCAGGATGCGGGGGATGGTCGTACCCCCGACCGAGTAGAAGCGCTCCGCCATTTCGTCCGCCTGGGCGAGGTCCCACTTGCGGTTGGTGAAGGCATCCAGCCATGCCTCCTGCCGCTCGGGCAGGCTGGAGCGGTGCACCTGGACCGTCACCGAGGGTCGATCGTTGCCCAACAGAGCGCCGACAGCGCGGCGGTCCGAACCACCAACGAGCACGGGGTAGGGCAGCTGGGCCACGGCTGCGCCCAGGGCCAACATCTGGTTGCGGAGCGTGGGATCCTCCTGGCTCGCGACCACGTTGACCAAGTAGGGCACGGCCCGATTCAGGCGCAGCTCGCGTAGCAGGTCGTAGGGCTGCTCGAGGTAGCCCTTGCAGCGCTCGAGGTCTACGCGAACCAGGGGGCGCCCCATGCGGCGCGCCAGGGCCATCGCCACACCCTCGCGTGCGCCGATGGTGGAGCCGATGACAACCAGCGTGATGGACTTGTGGAAGCCGGGGGCCAGCTCTTCGACTCGCTGGCGTGTGGAGAACGGGATGAAGGGCTCGCGTTCGGTGTCCAGGGGCTGGAAGCCCAGCGCCGTGGGCAGCTCTCGTTCCGCGAGGAGCCAGTGTAGAAAACGCTGCGAGGGGTGGAGGCGGCGCGCCGTGTGCGTCTCCACGCCGTCTTCGGGGTACAGCAGCAGCAAGCGGTACTTCATGAGGGGTGACGAGCCCATCAAGCGAGACAGCAGGGAGAGGCGTGCCCTTCGGTCCCTGCGGAGCACGCGCGAGGCCAGATCGACCGTCAGGAACGACTGGTTCAGGTTGTCGTTGAGGTAGGCGAAGACGCGGGCATAGCCGGCGGAGATCTCCGGGGCGAGTGCAAGAAGAACGAGGTCGATCTCGTCCCCGTCGAGGCCGAAGGCATCCCTCAGCCGGCCCAGGCGACCACCGGGCTCGTCCCGCAGGGCCACGCTTGCGCTGAGGGCCGTGTCGAGCCCGTCGTCCAGCCGGGGATAGTCGATCTCGCCGTGTTCGCGGAGCAACGCGTCTACCTCGGTCTCCTCGATCACCGATCCCCAGTAGTTGCCCTTTTTCTTCATCGTGGTGCGCTGTCGCTGGCGGCGCACGGCGCGCATCAGCAGCAGGTCGGTGCGCCGCAACCGGCGCGTGAGTTCTCCGAAGACAGTCGCCACACCACACCTCGACCGGGGGGAAGGGCAAGCCTACCTCATCGGAGGTACGAGAGGCGCATCCCTGGCGCGCTGGCACCCCCGAAGCCCGAAGCCCGTCGTCCGCAGCCCGCCTAGAACCCGCCCTTGATGTGGCCCGCCCGGTCCCGGTGCAGGGCGCCCAGGTCGTCCATGGCGTTGACGCAGGCCGAAGCGAGCTTGTCGACGATGTCGATGTGGGTCAGACCTTGGGACTTGAGAGCCTCGTAGCCCTCTGCTGGGTCGGGGGGGGTCTCGGCTTCGCCTTCGCCGGGCGGGGAGGCGGAGCCTGGGGCTGTGGGCAGGTCCTTGACCGAGCCACCGGCCAGGGCGCCGCCGGCTTCCGGCCCGCCAGAGACGGCGCGGTGCAAGACCATTCGCTCGATAGAGCGCGCTGCCATTTCTTCCGCGTCATGCCCGTGATGGGAGCCCGCACCGCCCGAGACCTCTTGGTGGTAGCGTTCGTGGGCGTAGAGAGCTTGGGCTTCGGGCGTGGAGGGGTCGAAGTCGTCACCGACGATGATCTGGG